>DGKJ01000117.1:2417-16952 GCA_002387735.1 Bacteriovoracaceae bacterium UBA4573
GAGCCTCTCCAATTTTATCTGCTGCCACTGCCTCTTCAGCTTGAGTTACGAGTGAAGCTACTTCGGCTCGGACTTTTTCTTCTGCCTCTTGTTTTCGTTTTCGTTCCGCTTTTTCCGCGATTTGATCGATAGCCTTTAGGGCATAAGCTTCTACGTCTTTACTTTGTTTATACCCGTTAGGAAGTATCTGTAAGACCTTACGTATTTCGTAAAGGGCTTCCTCGTATTTTTCCTGGGTGTACAAATCAAAGGCGAAATCATAGGTATTCAATATAAATTGTTTCTTTTCTGGCGGAAGCGCATTGAAGGCCGCATTACCCGCTTCATTCTCTACCTTCGAGGCAGGGCTTCGCCCCTTACCAGGCTCCTTGTCTAATTCAAGGCCGAGATAAAACAGCATTGCCAACCCAATTAAAATGCTCACCCGCCGAACCGGGTTCTGCCGACGAAACTTAGCAAGTAAACTTTCCCGGGCTTTGGGCCCGCCCGTGATCACTGGGGCATCCGAGGCTTTACCCATAAGTTCGGCTTGGGCCGCAAGAGCGTCAGCTCCTTGCAAAAATACTGCGCCACCGTTGTCTGTTGGCAAATTCGACGCCTGGGAAAACGAAGGTTGGGGTCGTTCAATTTCGGGTGAGTCCGGTAGCTGTTCGACCGAGGGCACGGAAAGTAAGTTTGCCTTTTGATCTTCGTATTCCTTGCTAACGGCCTTAAAAATAAATTCGGTATCACCAATGCGAACTAGATCGCCACCCTGCAACTCTTTTTCGGCGATTAGCTCGCCAGCAACATAGGTGCCATTGGCCGACCCCAAGTCGCGAATTACAAAGGCTGCGCCAGCGCGTTTTATCACTGCATGTTTACGGCTAGCTTTTTTGTCCGCCAACACTACGTCACACGTAGAGCCTCGTCCCAGCGAGATTTCATTTCGCTTGATTTCGAAACTTTCTACATTGGCGTCACCGGACTTAAACTGTAATTCCGCCATTACTTTGGCCGGCGCAACCACCGCCGTGCGATCGTCGATTCCTATATCGCCGCTAGCGCCAGAACCTGACTGGCTACTTTGGGACAGCGATCCTGTTTCCTCACTTGATCGATTGCCTACCAACGAATGGGTTCGAGTGGCCTCACCACCGGCCGTTACCGGTACTTCTAGTAATTTTGTTTCAACTTCAATTGCGCCAGACTGAATCGACTCATCAGCATTGGCCATTCCGGCTGCATCTATCGGACCGAGCTCTAGTCCCGATTCTTTATTATTCGACGCCCCACTGTCGGTCGAGGAAGTCTGAGTTGGGCTTTCAAGACCAATTGCAAAATTATCACTGGCACCCGTGGTAGTCAGGTCGATATCTTTCTTTGATTCTTTCGGTGCCGCGCCCGTGGTTATTGGGCTGGCACTCGTTCCTAGCTCTGGCATAGCCGCCGGGTGTTCTGAGTGAAGAACACTGGCTGTAATATGTACGGTGTAGTCGGCTAAGTGGACTACGTCTCCTTCGCGAATAATTGCTTCTGCGATATCTTTACCGTTGAGCGTAAGACGGCCAAATTTGCTGGTCTTTTGAATCGCTACGCCTTTTGCTCCTAATTTTAGTAACGCGTGACTACGACCTACGGCTCGGTCATCTACTCGCACGTCCGCGTTTTCGGCGCGTCCGATAACGATGTCAGACTTACCTAGATCCGATAGGTCGACGGTTTTGATTTCAACTCCGTCACGAGTTAAGCGTAAAACAGGCATAATTTAGCGATCCCACTCCTTTCTTTTTTTTTCGAGCTCGTTGATATTCTCTTCCGCCTCTTTAAAAAGCGGATTACTTTGATCGCGAAAATACATACGACGCACACTATCGTAATAGGAATACGCAGCGACAAACCGATTGGCCTCTTGTTCGCGTTTACCTATTTTCAATCGCTCTTTCCCCTCTTCAGCCATGTTTTTTTTTACCGTATCTAAATACTGTCGCGCCAAATGATGATCGGTATAAATCTGAAGCGCAGTCTCAAAAGCTACTTGAGCACGCAGGTAGTTGCCTTCCCGGTATTCGCGAAAGCCCTCTTTAAAGAAGATATCGGCTTGTTTTTTTGCTTCTTTGTCGATTACCGGTGGCGGCAGAGATGCTAATCCGCGACTTGCTTCATTCGCAAACGGATCGTTGTATTCTCGATTTTTTTCGCGTTGTTTTTTTTCTACCTCTGGCATCAAAGTAGCTACAACGGTAAGCGCCGCCAAAATCATAACCAGCCGTTTATTTTTTTCAATTATCGAAACGCGAGCTCCTCCTGTACTGCTGCCAGGCTTACTGCCTGCATTGTTCCAGGAGTCCAATAATGGGGGGGACTTCGTAAAATCTTTGGTTACTTCTCGTACCGCCTGAGAGGTTCGCTGAACAAACTGCGTGAGTCCGCTGCTCCCTGTGCCAACTGCCATTGCGGTAGCACTCGGCGGCTGAGTTAAGACTTGAGTTCCACCTTTTTCCGCGCCAATAAATTCAAGCACTGTTAGGCCAATTCCAATTTTGTCCCCAGTTCTCAATTGACCTTTAAACTGATGTACTCCGTTTATTACCAACCCGTTTGAACTTCCGGCGTCGTGTAACATTGCCACTCCACTGGCAGTCAAAATAAGTTCCGCGTGAGTACGGGAAGCTTTAATGTCCGTCAGAACGATGTCATTTTCTTCACCGCGACCAATGGATACGCGGTTCACTAGCAATACAAACACGACCCCGGTATCGGGTCCTCCGACGACGCGGAGCCGCGCTATTTCACCCTGCTGGCGAGCGACGGTCATGTTTTTAAAGCGTAGAACCTTCTTACTCAATCGATCATCCTTCCCGCTCCGCGATTAATACAAACCCCTTAGACGGCGTTCCCTCAAAACCAAGACCGTGACACTCGAACCGGTGAGCTGCTCCCGATACTTCGAAATTTTCCTGAACCACCCCTGCAGAACCGGGCTGTGTTCGATCTAACAAATCCTCAACAAACGCAGCGAATGCCGATTCCCGCGCTACGTTTCCAATTTCAGTGCCCATGGCCGAGTCCCCGCGAATTCCCGTGAGCTCTTCCATAAATGCATTGAGCGAAATTATTCGTTTGTCTTGCGAAAAGACCATCACGCCCGAATTTGTTACCTTCTCGCAGATCACCTTCAATACGGTTAACGCCAATTCGCCCGATACGCCTTCGTTGCCGCCAAGCGGTTGCGCCATCCCACCGCCGATCCGTTGCAGTCCCGCGTTGATTACGTCGATCAGCGAGTCCATCTCACTCATTTTAAATTTTCTAGTGACAACGTGACTATTTCCCTTCAGCACAGAGTCTACCTCTTCATTCAAATGCTGAATGGGGCGTAAGGTTAAACGGTATATTGAAGCAAACGCAGCAACGGCAAAAATCGCCGCTAATATCGCAGAATAGAAAAACATTAACCACTCGGTGCCAGAATCGAAAGTTACAAGTCGCTGATCAAAGAAAACCATACCCAATGCTATGGTTACATTTTTGCCTTGAGCTGGATTCATTACCCGCACGGGTTCCGCGACCGCGATAATTCTTCCGTCGCCTTCGAAGTACATTCTGTTACGCTCTGGGTCCTGAAACGCTTTTCGGGCCGCCGCAGCGAATGACGCCTGAAACCGATCTTCGGTAATATACTGGTTTAACTTGCGACCGGGCGCCAACACTCGGCCTTCAATATCAATTAGGTAGGCCGCATAGACCCCGCGTTCTTTCTCGGCAAAGGTCACATCGGTTTTGGTTTCCATCCGCTCTAAAATAAAAGATGTATTGCGATCAACAATTTGTCGTGCCAGCAGTCCGGCGCGGCCGCGCGCCTCTGACTGGAGCTTCTGTTCGGTTCGCGACACGACGAGAAAAACTGAAATGCTAATGCTAAATAGTATCGAAAATCCGAAGATCGTCAAAACGATCGATCGCCATTCGTGGCGTTCGTTTAAGTTATAGAGAAAATTAATTACGTGTTTTTCAAAATTAAACTTCAATTTTTCGAGTAGCGAAGTCTTCGCGGGCGTCGCGCCAGAACTAGAATTTACTGATGCGCCTCCTGAGACTGGGGTGCCCGAGAGCGGCAGCTGATCTGCGGGCAACATATTTGACGGCACCAACGCGCCTGAACTCGGAAACGGAACAACGTTAGAAAAATTTGATTCTACTTTAGGAGGCGGCGCTGCGATTTCAATTCGGGTGAGTTCTAAGATGTATTCACCTACGCTAATGCGGTCACCCGGAACGAGTTTTTTAATTTTCGCCAATACCCCGTTTACGAATGTACCATTCGAACTACCCGCGTCTTTTACTGTGACCCCGGTATTGTCCACTACCAAAACACAATGCCGTTTCGAGACCCGATTGGACTCCAAGATAATATCGTTTCCAGAGACCCGACCGATCGATACGTTGCCGTCATTCACGGAGTAAGTCGAGCCGCGAGTGGGACCACCGACGACAGTTAGTTTATACATAACTCGTCCCCCTCTGCTAAAACATAAGCGGCTCCGCTCGCGAGCTCCAACACACTACGCGCGTGCCGAACTGGAAAATCCACTCGCCAAGGTTTCATGTCGCGATTTATCTTTAAAACTCGCATTTCTTTCGACAAATAGACGACGTCTATAGAAAACCGCATGAACCAAGTATGTACCGAATTGCATGGTTCGATCAGAAGGCCACGTCCAATCGGCAAGTTGTTACGCCCCAATAGGCCTTTCATTCGCGCTATTACACTGGTCGCGTTTTCTAACTCTCGTACTACGCAATACCCGTCAGACTTTCTCGTGATCGATTTGAATTGTGTGTTCATGGCCCCATTCCTCCGCCTTTCATCATCTGCAGCGCAACTGGACCGAAAATCATAATGATGATTGCTGGAATAATAAATACGAATAGTGGACCCATTACTTTTTGAGCGGCCTTGGCACCTTGGCTTTCCGCGTTTACAAATCGCTCGTTTCTGATCGCTTCAGACTGTTGACGTAGTATTTTTCCGATAGATGCGCCCATTTGGTCGGCCGAAACAAGAATTGCTACGAATGACGAAACTTCTCGCATATTCAAACGCACTCCCATTTCTTTGAGCGCCTCAGATCGAGAGGCCCCAACCTTTATTTCACGCATTACTTGCGAAAGTTCGTCTATCAGAGGACTAGGCGTAGCTTTTTCTACGACCTTACCCACCGCCTGCATGAAGTCTAGTCCGGCTTCGGTAGAGAGGGCCAACAAATCGACTACAAACGGCAGCGCCTTACGCACTTCTTTCTGGCGGGCCTCGATAGCGCCTTTAACCATCATGTCTGGATAGAAAAAACCTACGAGCGACACGATGAAGTATCCGTACCAAGGCAGTGGAATTTCCATGATATATATAAAAATTCCAGTTGCGGCAGGTGCACCGAAAATCATGAACGCTTTGAATGCCAAAAATTCGTCGGCGGTGAATTCCTCGGTCATTCCCGCAGAAATTAGCTTACGGCGAGTTTTCTTCCTAACCTCTTCGATTTTGAGGTTGGCGACTACTGGCACGAAATACCGCGAGAAAACCAATCGACTATATTTTACGATGGCGTCGCGCGACTTTTTTGTCTGATTTTGTTCGCCCAAGAGTTCGCGCGCTGAACGCGTTTCTTCAGAATGAAAGAATGCCCGTGCCGTTAGGTATACCGACACAAAGACAAACGCCATTGCCACGACTACTGTGAACGAATCCATGAGCAAAGCAAAGTTCATGCTTTTACCCTTCTCTCCTGTGTTACTATTCGGAATATGAGCAAAATCATTAACTTAATCTTGCGGTTCGTACGAACGACTGGGGCGAAAACGCCGCGTCCACTTCGAAATTTTTGTTCTTTGGTGCTAGAGTCGGCAAAAAGTGCAAAAAAGGCGGAAATTTCTACCCTCGCGGGAAGTTTAGCCTACACGACGGTGTTCTCGATTGTGCCATTTTTGGCAATACTCTACGTAATTTTTGAGCGCCTAGGTGGTCTCAAATACGCGTTGGAAAAGGCTCAACCAATCTTAATCAATATGTTGGCAGAGGGTGTCGGTGACACCGCTCGGCACACTTTGCAACGATTTGTGGACAACGCCCATACATCGAGCGTGGGCTGGTTTGGTTTTGCCGCGTTGTTATTTACGACGACCGCGACTTACACCAAAATCTCAGAATCGTTTCGAAAAATTTGGCAGATACAAAACAAGTATCCCCTATTTAAGCGCCTCGTGCGCTTAATCACACTCCTGATTTTGGCGCCGGTGTTAATAACCGCTTCTATCACTCTGACGACCGCGGTGGCTGCTCAGGTAAAATTCGTGCCGTGGTCGGGGCAGATGGCAGCTTTTGCTATTACTTACATCCTGTTCGTCGCGTTCTACCTTTTGGTGCCGAATACTAAAATTCCATTCGGCGTCCTATTGCGCGGCGCGTTTTTGCCAGCGTTTTTTTGGGAACTGACGAAATCAGGTTATACTTTGTACACAACCAGGGTTGTACAGTATGCAAACCTTTATGGCTCCCTGGCGGCGATCCCACTTTTTTTGCTCTGGGTCTATTTAGCTTGGTATATTAGTCTGTTTGGCGCTGTCTGGATTCGAGTTTTGCAGAAGTCGCGCAAGTAAAAGCCGGAAGGAATTTTTACGAAACATTTTCGATTAACAATACCAGTCACTCTTTTACTACTGACCCTTCCGGGTCTGGCCCACGACGAATGGTACGCCATGCAGTCTGGACCTATTCCTTCAGGCGTCATACATGAATCCATTGAAAAAACTTCGGCCGGTTTGAATTGTAGAGTCGAAATCAGACGAAAAGAAGGCGCCGGCCAATATCAAGAATTTCTAAGTGCAATGGCTCATGATGATGCACAAATAACACCTAAATATTTTAATTTGCGCCGCACCAGCACCAACACAGGGAGCACTGAAATCATCGACGGAAAACTAGACCCCAAAGCGGGTATGCGCGTCAGAATTACTGGAACCAAAAACCTTTCTATTCCCCCGCGAAAAATCCCGACCGGTACAATTCTAGAGTGTTACCTTCCGACCTGGTTTAAAAAAAATTACACCCGCTTGGCACCTGGCTCAAAGCACACCATTGCGGTCTTTGCGGAAAATGCCCAGACCCGACAGTTTCAAGCCACGACTGCTAATGTTTCGGTGGCCAGTAAACAGACCCGAAAAAGTTGTTTAACACTTACTTTGAAATTTCAGGGCGTGGAATCGATTTGGTGTATTAAACAAAATGGTGTTTACGAAGAAATGGCCATTCCCAAAGAAGCTATCTCGATTCGTCGAGTCGCGAACCAGAAAGAAGCGCTAGATTTTCTGGATGGAACTAACTAAAAATTCAACACAGGGACAGACACTAAAATGGCAACTACGAATGAAATAAAACAAATGCTCGGTCAAAGTTTTTTTATTGGATTCGCTGGACTTGAATTGCCCGCGAGCGTTGAAAAATTTATTCGAGAAAATAACATTGGTGGCGTAACACTATTTGCGAATAACTATGAGTCTCCTGCGCAAGTTGCCGAACTCGTAAATCAAATTCAGCGCTGCAACCCCGAGACCCCATTGTTCATTGGCGTGGATCACGAAGGGGGCCGCGTACAACGCTTTCGTAAAGGCTTTACACGCTTTCCGGAAGCTCGTTTGATCGGTGATCAGGATTCACCCAAACTCGCTTATGAGTGCGCTCAGATAATGGGAACTGAACTAAAAGCCGTAGGTGTCAACCTGGTGTTCGCACCGGTGGTGGACATTAATACGAATCCCAAAAACCCCGTAATCGGTAGAAGGTCTTTTGGAGAAACCGAAGAGCGCGTCTCCAAGGTGTCATCGGGGTATGTTCGCGGCTTTCTCAATGCCGGCGTACAACCCGTTCTCAAGCATTTTCCCGGTCACGGTGACACTTCTCAAGACTCTCACTTTCATTTACCTACGGTTCGAACTTCGCTTGAAACTCTTCGCGACCGAGAACTTAAACCGTTTCTAAAAGGCTTTAAGGCCCACGCCAATTTCGTTATGAGTGCACACATCATCGTTGAGGCAGTCGAACCTAAACTACCTGGAACACTCTCCAAAAAAATCCTCCAGGGTCTCTTGCGCGAAGAGCTTCGTTTCAAAGGAATAATTATTTCAGACGACATGGAAATGAAAGCTATTGCCGACCACTTCGGCTCCGTCGATGCCGCCTGTATGGCGCTGGAAGCCGGTGTGAACGTGCTACTTTATCACACCGAACCGTTTCAAAACGAAGTCTGGGACCCACTACTTACTAAACTCACTAGTCCGTCCGGTAAACAAGCCCTGGTTGGCCTTCAAGATTCAGCGAAACGCCTTGCAGTTGCCAAGCGAGATTACCTCAATAAGTCGCAGCTAGTAGATATTCCAGCGGTTGAAAAGCTGGTCGGAATCGACACCCACTTGGCCCTCGCAAAGCGCCTCGAAGAAATGGACACGAAATCGTGACTCGCCCCTGCTCTTAAAACTCTAAAATCTCAATAAATATCAGACACTTAGAAAGCTATACCATTTCGCTTCAACAATCCACCGTCCCGTGGTATTTAACGCCGTGCGAAAAACAGCGGTAAGGGGCATAAATTAAGTGAACTTGGTGGCAATAAAGAAAAAAATCATCCCTCTGTGCGTTATGGGCCTCATGGCTTTCCCGGCTACGTCCCAAGCGGGGCTTCTTAGCTCCTGTCGCGAACTCATTGACCAAGGCGTCTCGGTCGTTAAAAAAACTATCTCCCAGACCATTTCTTTAGGCGTAAAAAAAACGCGCGACCGTATCAACAATTCATTTCCGAACGCGCCTCGCCGCTTTCCAAAGGGTACCGACCAGGTTTCGCGCGTGGCTGAAGGACAAGTAGATTTTGAATCGACAACTCAGGTAGACCTACGCCCCCTTGAGCCAGTCAGCCATTTCCAGAGCCAGCTGGCCAAGAGCGCACTTCAGTACCGTGCCACCATCAGCGCCGGCGACCGCACAGGCGCCGCACTATTAAAAACTGCACTCGACTTAGAAATCGAAAAAGGAATTCGGGCCGATCGCTTCGATTTTTTCGACGCTAAGGACCCTGACGTAAAAGATCTCACCGAACGCAATTACAAAACGACTTACGCGTGGGCATTTGTGGAGCCTGCATTACAAGCTGCAGGGCACGCCTATGGCGACGGAGCAGAGCGATTTTTTAACAGCGGTATCCGTAATTTCTTTACGCCTACCCAGATCGCGACGGTATTTGCCCTGGCCAACAAATACAAGGTCGTGAGTTTCGGTAATACAATACGTGCCTATTTTTATTACAACAAACGCGCGGAAGTTCGTAAACATGCTTTGGAAGCGATAATCAGACTCTATGGAAGAAGCAAAAACCCGTACCATCACGAACGTTTAGTTCGAATTGTGAACGACGCCTTGGCTGAAAAAAATACGGAATTCGAAACGATCGTTACCGAAAATCTGTCGATCCTAGCCGGAGTCATTCCCACGGATCTTCTCAGGAAAATAGTTTCGTTAGGTATTCTTCATGAAAACCCCGCAATCCGTGTCGCCGCTTATCGCTACATGGTTCACTATCCATTTCATAAGATGCCGGAAAGTACCCGAGCATCGATCTTGCTTCAAATAGTTAACGACGATCATCCGGACGTGCGAGAAATCGCTATTCCGTTGCTGGCAAACGACCTTACTCCCCAAGCCGTTGACCACTTTAAAAAGCTCATTCTAGATGAAAACTCCGTAGTGCGCACAATGGCATACGCTTTTCTCGTCGAAAAACATTTTAGTCATCCGATCGTATCAGACCTCTGGCGGGCCTACTTCGTCGCCGCGAGTGATCGCGACCTAGATTCAGTAATCGCTGCAATTGTGGCAAAAGGCGATCAAAACCCCAAATTTACCCTTAAAGTTCTCGGCGATCTCAAAGCTCGAGTAAAAGACGTACTTCAACATTCCAACACCGAACCTGCTTTTCCGCTGGTTGAAGGGGTCCTTAAAAGTAACAAGATCAAAAATGAAAATGATCCGATTACGAAGATCATTAACGAAATGCGGTATCAAAACGAAAAAGCCTGGGCACAGGCTACGAATCATTTGAATGAACCACGCATGATTCGCGCAGTTTTTCAAAACGGAACATCTCAACAAATTTTTCTATTCACCAGACAGCTAGTAAAAAATACTGGCCCGAAAGAACTTAACCTTGCTCGAAAATTTCTTCGAGAACGTATCGGAGAAGACCCTTCGTTTGCTAAAGAAGTCGCAGGAACAATTCGGTTATTAAATTAGATTCCGGTAAATTCGGAATGCACTCCGTAAACTAATCGAAAAACATCTGAAATCTCACCCAAAGTACCACCGTTTTCGACATAAGCGAGAACATAAGGAATAGTGTTTCGATCTTCTTTTGCGGCCATTTCAAGTTCTTTCAAGGCCATTTTAGCTTTTTTATTGTTACGATTCTTGCGACTACGCGCCAGTTCCCGTGTTCGCTCGGTTCTTAATTTTTCAGAAATTCGTAAGATCGCGTTTTTTTCCGCGCGAGATTCTACATATTGATTTACTCCCACGACGATGGTTTCATTTTTTTCCATCGCCTGGGCGACCTTGTAGGCGGAGGCCGAAATTTCGCTCTGAATAAAACCTGTTTCCAAACACCGAACCACTCCCCCGCGCTCTTCAATTTGAGCAAGATAGGTTCGAGTGTTTCGCACCAACTCTTCGGTAAGATGCTCAATAAAATATGATCCCCCTAAAGGATCAACGGTATTCACGACTCCCGTTTCGTGAGCCAGAATTTGTTGAGTACGTAAAGCGATCCGTGCCGAACGTTCGGTAGGCAAAGCCAAAGCTTCGTCAAAACCATTAGTGTGTAAACTTTGACAGCCGCCAAGTATTGCCGCAAGTGACTGATAAGCCACTCGCACTATATTATTTTCGGGTTGTTGGGCTGTTAGCGAACTCCCAGCTGTTTGGGCATGAAACCGCAACATGAGACTGGTTTCCTTTTTAGCTCCAAAACGATTTTTCATTAGTTCGGCCCAAAGGCGCCGCGAGGCTCGAAATTTGGATATTTCCTCTAAAAAATCATTGTGAACATTCCAAAAAAAACTCAAACGGCCTGCGAAATCATCGATATCTAGCCCTCTTTCCAGAGCAGCTTCGACGTAGGTAATTGCGTTCGCTAAAGTAAAGGCAAGTTCCTGAATTGCGTTCGAGCCGGCTTCACGTATGTGATAACCACTAATCGAAATTGGGTTCCATTTCGGCAATTCCTTGGCGCAAAAATCTATCACGTCAGTCGTCAGTTTAAGTGATGGGCGCGGTGGATAAATATAATTTCCCCGCGCTGCAAATTCCTTTAGGAGATCGTTTTGAACCGTGCCACGCAGTTCTCTCAAATTGGCACCACGCTCCTTGGCCACCGCAACGTAAAGTGCCAGCAAAGTTCCTGCTGTCGCATTAATAGTCATCGATGTGCTTACTTTAGCCTGATCTATTCCGTCGAATAGTCTACGCATGTCGTCTAAGCACGCGATCGAGACGCCAACTTTTCCTACCTCGCCCTTGGCGCGTTGGTGGTCCGGGTCTAATCCCAACTGGGTGGGCAAATCAAAAGCCACGCTAAGTCCGGTTTGCCCCTGTGCGAGCAGATACTTGTAACGTTTATTTGATTCCTTCGCCGATCCAAAGCCGGCGTATTGGCGCATGGTCCATAATCGACCTCGATACATGTCTCGCTGCACGCCGCGAGTGAACGGGTACTCGCCCGGATTTCCAAGCGCGTCCGCTTTCACGGTTTGGGTATAAATTCTGTCTACCGGGATACCCGAAGCCGTAGTTATTTTTCGACCGTCGAACCCTTTCGATGGTGCTTTTCCTGAACTCGATTTCATGTTTTTGAAGCACTCCCGGCGTCAATTGTAAGAAGAATTTCTCCGGTTTCTATTTTTTGGTCTGCGGTCACCGCCACCTTTTCGATCAACCCAGAAACCGAGGCTGCAATTTCGTTTTCCATTTTCATAGCCTCGAGTACCAATAGTGGCTGTCCCGCAGAAACACGATCGCCGGGTTTGCACAAAACACGGACTATGCGTCCGGGCATCGAACTCTTTAAGATTTTTGAACCCGTGCTCCCTTGTGCGTCCGATCTAGTTCCGACGCCACGTTCAATGCCAAATTCAATATTTCCCAAGCCACAAGCAATCAAAACTCGGCGCTCACCTGGCATACTCCCACTGCGAACCGTAACGCCAAAATAGCAGCTCTCTTGGTCAAGCCCAACGCGGGTAAAAGAACCAAAACGATCCACCTTGGCATTGGTGCGAACGCCTGACTCTAGCTCATCGAACAATTGCTCGCTTCCGGCACAAGTAACCCAATATTTCACAAGTTACCTCTCAACGATTCGGAGCGAGCTGAACGTTCCCAGTTTGAATCGATCGAATGAATTGCATTGGACTGGGCCGTGGCGAGGCGCCCATCATAGGAGTTTTCAAAAATCGGTCTAAAAAATTTCTTTAACCGCTCAAGTTCGGTGCCGTAAATTTTCAAAAGTTCCGATCGATTTTTTTCCAAGTAAGGCGTTCCGTAATTTCCTTCGATGAAATTTCTTTCGCGACAAATGGCCCAAAAAAGCCCTTGGTTGTGAGTAACGCCCAGGATTCTGAGTTCATCGAGTGCCGATCGTAGCTGCGCTACTGCGGCGGCCCGGTCACTGCCCCATACAGAAAGTTTCATGAGTGTGGGATCGTACTCCGTCGGTACGTTGTAACCAGTGTAAATTGACGAATCCACTCGAACAAATGGCCCCTGGGGCAATACCAGCCCATCGATCGCGCCACCTGACGGCAAATAGTCGAATGGTGACTCGGCGTAGACCCGCACTTCAATCGCGTGCCCATTTTGCCCCGTCACGATTGGCCCCTTCGCCAACGTCTCGCCCGCAGCTATTCGAAACTGCCGCTCAACCAAATCAAGGCCAGTCACCCACTCGGTCACGGGATGCTCAACCTGTAACCGGGTGTTCATTTCTAAGAAATAGAATCCGCCATTGTCATCTGCCAAGAACTCTAAAGTTCCCGCGTTTGCATATTTCATTTGTTCAACAACGCGGGTAGCGACCTCGAGAATTTCGTTTTTTGATTTTGGAAACTTCGACAATAACGGTGCTGGACTTTCTTCTACCAGTTTCTGGTGTCGGCGCTGTATCGAACACTCACGATCAAAGACATGACCACCTCCACCCCGTCCATCACCCAATACCTGGACCTCGACGTGGTGCGGATTCTCTAAATATTTTTCCAGGTAAACTGTGCCGTCTCCAAAATAGCGTTGAGCTTCCTTGGATGCTGCCTCTAAGGCATCGGGCAACTCTTTTTCGGTGCGAACGATCCGCATTCCTTTTCCGCCACCGCCAGCCGCAGCTTTGAGTAAAATTGGGTAACCTATACGTGCAGCGTTTTTTTTGACTTCAGACAAAGTCGTCGCACCACCGTCTGTTCCAGGAAGCAACGGCACGCCCATTTTTTTCATGAGTATTTTTGCCTGAATTTTATCGCCCATTGCTTCCATGCTCTCAGCACGAGGTCCTACGAATATTCCGCCAGCGGCCTCGACGGCGCGAACAAAGTGCGCCCGTTCTGAGAGGAACCCGTACCCAGGGTGAACTGCGCCCGCGCCATGTTTCTGCAAAGCTTCTATCAATTTAGGGACCGCGAGGTAGGTATCAGATATTGGACCATTGCCCAGGTAAAAGGCTTCGTCACAATAATCGAGATGGGGACTACGACGATCGAGCTCTGAATACACCGCAACAGTCTTCAGTCCCATTTTTCGGGCAGTTCGCGCAATTCGAATAGCGATTTCGCCACGGTTAGCGATCAGGACTTTACGTAGTGACTGCATTGGGTGGTTTTGACAAATCTTCACGGGAGATGCAAGCGCCGAGGCTAATACGGCTGCTTACTCCCGCGAAGATATCAGTTTTGCTTCGGACGATGAATAAATGCCTCGGGTACCTCTGGTACAATGCCACGCCCCGTTTTAAGCAGGGTTCTAGCCCAATCAAGAAACCCTTCCCAGGAGTTCTTGTAATCGGGCCGCCTTGGAATTCTGAGGATCTCCATCGCTCGGGTGAGCCGCTCAAAGGCCTCTAGCGTCTCTGGGGTATGTACAAATCGAGCGCCGTACCCGCCGGACCCCTTCCCCTTGTGAACAATCTCCGCGTTGACGTCGTATTCGTTGCTAAAAACCTTAAACTGAAGACGTACGCAATCACCGATTTCAAACGTTTCTTTAGTTAAGAGATAGGCGCCACCCACGCTCACATTGTCGACTTCGGCTTCTACCACACGCTCCATAAGTTGAAGTTTTACAGCCGACGACATCCAATATCGCGGGTGATTTTCCCACCAACGCACTCGGGAATCGAAGTAAGTAATTCGAACTTGGGGCAATAAAAAGTAAGACACCATTACAAAGTCGAGAATGTAGAGTGTCAGAAC
>DGKJ01000071.1:0-23047 GCA_002387735.1 Bacteriovoracaceae bacterium UBA4573
TCTTTGAACTCTGACCGAAAATCATAGCCGTATAGTTCCCCGCCAGCGAAGACTCCGCCACGAATTCCTTTACCGGGTCGGCAACGCTGGCTGGGGCGTCTTTCGGAAGCGGCGGCGGAAAAGCAAATGGGATATCCCAAATTCGATCCACAAACGGGTTTACAGTTGCTTTAATTGTTTTGTTTTGTGGGTCATCTAAAAATTTCTTAACGGCGGCATAAGCGCTCAAACGTACCAGTGAAAATCTATACGCAGCCTTAGCAAGATAATAGGCTTTGGCATTATCGAGCGCGTTGTAGGCCAATCTCGAACTCACCTGAGTCGAGTATGTGAGTTCGGTCACTAAAACCCCTAATAGCGCTACTGTGCTAATTACCATAAACAAAGCGATGCCAGATTCATTTTGTTTTCCACCCAATCTTCGTTTCATAGATTGAGCTCCGGGCGGTAAAGTTGAGAAATACTAAAGGTATTTTCATCGGAATTAGGAGTAAACACTTCAATCTCTACTCGAATCATTGCGGGGTAAACATCTTTGTAGAGCCCTTCCGCGGTATCCCAACGAGGGGTCATATCCCACCGGTCTTTTTCCCCATCGAGAAATGAAAACTTAAGCGACTTCAGTCTCGAAATTAGCAAATATCGTACCTCGGTAGCGGAGTCTTCACGTTCGGTAAATACGTCGGTGTGGGTACGCCTAAATAGAGCACGCGTACCTCGCCCCGCGAGCGTGTCTTCTTCATAGGAGTAGGTGACCTTAATAAAGTCACTCTCCGGAGCGTCGCGAAATAGGCGAAAATTGGAATTTGCGATGAAAGTCATTTTGGTGGCTTCACCTAAAAACCTTGCAGGTCGCACTCCCATTGCATTGATTGCGCCGCCCCAAAATGGCCAAATCACATCGGTGTAAGGAGAGCGTTCTTTAGGTTCATTTGGCTTAGCCGGGTCAATAATGGTCGCCTTGCCGATATCCCCCGGAAAAGCCGAGCCCTGCGGAGAATACATGTGTGCAATATCGCGACCTATAATATCCAATGCGACTCGAATAGAATTATAGAAGTCCCCATCTTTTTCGAGATCTTCGCGCAATGAAAAACTCGACGAGGTCGTTTGATATACGCCCAAACTAATGAACGACAAAATCATGATGGAAATCAATAGTTCAAGAAGCGTGAATCCCTTCATATCGAGAAATCAAACTCCTTATTTAAATCAACTAAATAGGTTGAAATCACTATTTTTTGCTCAGAAGTGCCGCGTTGCCACTTCACAGTCACTACCATTTCCCTGATTGTTTTATCGAAATGTCGAGTAAGCGTTTGAGCCATGATACGCAATGGCTCGGGCACACCACCTTCTTCTTTTGCTGGTAGCGTGATCTCTGGAAACTTTATTTCCTTTATTTCCCGATGCCACTTATATTGGGCAAAAGGTTCCGGAAAGGTTTCCTCTTTTTCTTTTTCAAGTTCGTCGAATGGTTTCCCTTCGAATAAATGTTCCGACTCCTGCATTTTATTTTTAGCAAGCCAGGTGGCGATATTGATTTCTTTACTCTTAATAACAAGCTGAATCGCCGAACTTTGCGAAGTTAAAATCGCGGTAAATGCGACTACCATGATCGCCACTGCGATCATGACCTCGAGCAACGTGAAACCTTGTTGGGACCTTGGCCGCGCGGAGATCATATTTCGCTCTCCTTAACGTACCGATTAAATACTCGTGACTTACCACTCACCGAATCGACCACAAGCGTGGCTTGGCGATCTAAAGAATCTTTGACGTGAATAATTAGTTTTTCAACAAAACCGTGGGGAAATACATGTGCATACACAATTCCGCTCGTTTGCGGCTCTTTGGTTCTAGAGTTGATGAGATCAACAAATTTAATACCCGTGGGAAGGCTTTGCTTTTTTTTCTTAATGGAAGCTGCCATCGAAAAACCGTCATCTCGCCTTTGAGCCTTTTCGTTATCTTTTTCGTCAGCAGTCCCGTAACGCTCTTTACGTCGCCGTTCCTCTTCTTCCTGTTCGCTAGTGCGCATTAAAAAGGAACGATCTCCTATTTCTGCCCAGTACTGGCCCTTTTCAATATCGAATGCGACGCGATAGATCTGTCCTTTTAGGACCGCCTCATCTCGCGTGGTGCGCACGATAGAAGCGAGATTTCGGGACGCGGCGTCGATATTTACTTTCAGTCCTACGCCTAGAGAGGGAATTGCGATCGCAGAGACCATCGCAACCAACGCGATCACAATAAGAATTTCAAGCAGGGTAAAACCCCGCTGACATTCTTGTTTCTTAGTGATTCGCGTTGGTTGCACGATGGTATTCCCTCATATTTTCAACTAGAACTCGGGGTCGTCAGTACTTATGTCTTTAGAGTTCCCTTCGCCGCCTTCTTTACGGTCAGCTCCAAGAGATTTCAAAACGTACGTACGACCATCATCACCGAGAAAAATAAAATCGTTATCCCAGGCGTCTTTCGGTACGCGACGGTCTTTTAAATAGCCGTTTGGATCATAATCCTTACACGATCCGTCGGCCGGAGCCTTCACGAGTGCATCGAGTCCGCCCTGAGCGGTGGTGGGATATCCGTTACAGTTTCGATAGTAATCATCGAGGGCAGTACGAATCTGTTGCATCAAAATTTTGGTGCTCTTGCGTTTACCTTCCTCGAGTTTACCTGTGTAATTTTGCACAAAAAGTGTCGCTACGATTCCGATTAACGTGATCACGATCATGATTTCTACAAGCGTGAACCCTGCCTGCAGAACGCCTTTGTTTTTCTGTTTTATTTTCATACTACGTTCTCCTTTGTTGTTTTTACGAGATGTTATTGAGTTCTAGTAACGGCACAAATATCGCCGCCACGATCCCGCCAACTACAAGTCCCATGAAAATGATCATCGCGGGTTCCAACAATGAAGTGAGACCCTCGATTTTCACTGAAACCTGCTCTTCATACGTTTGACTGACGTTCGAGAGCATTTGGGGTAATTCCCCAGTTTTTTCACCAATGGCGATCATATGAATTACCAGTGGTGGAAACTGTTTGCTGCGCCGTAATGGCTCCGCGATACTTTGACCTTCAGTCACATTTTCCCGAGCCTGGGTGATGGCCTCTGAAATCAAAGTATTCGACACGATATTTTTGACAATGTTCATGGCAGTCACGATTGGCACTCCGCCCGTCAACAATGTCGACATGCTATTAGAAAATCGCGCTACCGCGATCATTCGAAACATCGGGCCCATAACCGGCATTCGCAGTAAAAATCCGTCCCATTGGCGACGTCCCACCGAAGTATTGATGTAACGCAAGAACATCACTACCCCAATGACGGTAGCCGCCATAAGAAAGTACCAATAGCTAGTAAGGAAATCACTGATGGCAATTAAGATTCGAGTCTGAAGCGGCATCGGTTTGTTCATCGATTCAAACACTTTTACGATTTTTGGAATAACGAACGTAAAAATTCCGATCAAAAGTAACATTGCCACGATCATCATGAGCACAGGGTACATAAGTGCCGAGGTTACTTTATTTTTTAAACGCACCTGACTTTCCTGAAAGTCAGCTAACTTCATCAATACAAGTGGAAGAGTGCCGGACGTTTCGCCCGCCTCCACCATGTTGATAAATACATTGTTAAAAGCTCGGGGATGCTTGGCGAGAGCTTTTGCCAACGAAGATCCCTCGTTGACGTCCTTTCTTACTTCTTCGAAAATTACCTGAAGTTTTTCGTGTTCGGTTTGCTCGATCAGTGCTTTTAAGGCGTCCACCAGTGGAATGTTCGCGCGTACAAGCGAAGCCAACTGCCGAGTAGCCAAAGCAATATCTTGAATTTTCAATCTACTAAAAAGGGCGCCTCCGCTCGGGCGGCCCGTACTTTTCGACTTGGCTGCGGACTTTTCTCGTATCTCCGTGGGAAACAATTCGTTTTTCTTTAGTTTCTGCTTCGCGGCCTTTGCTGTTTCAGCATCGATTGAGCCTTTTATAATTTTTCCGGCCGCGTCGAGCGCCTTGTACTCAAAAATAGGCATTATTCATCCGCCTGTATCGCACGTAAAAGTTCTTCGATAGTAGTGATTCCCTGCATGACCTTTTGTACGCCATCTTCGCGCAGCGTTCGCATCCCTTGCTCAATAGCTTTCTTTTTTATGGCAGCTGAGTCTGAGGCCTTAACAATTAATTGGCGCACTTCATCATCAATAAGCAACAGCTCGTGCACAACGGTTCGTCCCGCGTAGCCACTGCCGGCGCAGTTGGGGCATCCGACTGGCTTATAAAAGTGCCCACCTTTGGCGTTTTCGCGGGTAATTCCCAATTCCTGCAACTCGAAATCGGTGGGTGTGTATTCCTGACGACACTTGGTACAAACACGTCGAATCAATCGTTGCGCCACCACCCCGAGTATTGAAGATGCAATCAAAAACGGTTCGATTCCCATGTCGAGTAATCGAGTAGGAGCACCCGATGAATCATTGGTGTGCAAGGTAGATAAAACTAAGTGACCGGTCAGCGAAGCATTTACGGCAATTTCGGCTGTTTCACGGTCGCGAATTTCACCGATCATGATTACGTCTGGATTTTGACGCAAGATACTTCGTAGCGCTCGAGCAAACGTCAAATCGATTTTAGAATTCACCTGAATCTGATTCACCCCGTGAATGACATACTCGATTGGATCTTCCACGGTAATGATGCAACGTTCCGGACTATTTAACTTACTTAGGGCAGCGGAAAGAGTGGTCGACTTACCGTGTCCAGTCGGACCGGTGACCAAAATAATTCCGTGTTTCTTCTTAATGAGGCTTTCAATATGAATTAATGTATCACCTGAGAACCCCAACTGTGGCAGCTCTAACACGCGGTCAGTCTGCTCCAAAATACGCATTACACACCGCTCACCGTGTGCGGTAGGAATTGTCGACAACCGTATATCGATATCTTTACCAGCAAGTTTAATTTTAATACGACCGTCTTGGGGTAGGCGTTTTTCGGCAATGTCGAGCTGACCCATTACTTTAATGCGTGACGAAATCGCAGCATGCGCGCGTTTCGGTTGGCGAAGAATGTCATACAGTACGCCGTCGATTCGAAATCGAATGATCATTTCTTTTTCAAATGGCTCGACATGTATATCCGAAGCCCGTTCTTTTACTGCCCGAAACACCATGGAGTTCACGAATTTAATTACTGGTGCGTCGTCTTCACTCGCATCGAGAATGTCGATTGGACCTTCTAAATCGTAGGTTTCGTCGAACTCGTTCTTAATATCGGTCATCATGTTAGCCTGAGCGCGCTCGTATACGCGATTGATTGCGTCCTGAATTCGAGCGGGCGTACTAACGACGAGTTGCACTCGGCAACCAGTGAAAACCCGAATATCTTCTAACATCGACAAATTAAACGGATTGCTGGTAGCGACCTTGAGCGTGTCCCCCAACTTAGATATAGGCAGGACTTCCTTAGTCTTTGCGTAGTTGATGGGAAGATCCTTTACGAGGGTCGCATCTACATCATTGGGTTTTAGATCTTCGACATAGGGCAGATCCAGTTGCGCGCAAAGAGCTCTTAGAATTTCGTGCTGCAATACGAAATTTCTACGTACTAAAATTTCCCCCAATACGCCGCCTTCGCGTTTCTGAATTTCGAGCGCCTCTTCTAGCTGCGTAGGAGAGAGCGTCGTATTTTTCAGCAATAGCTGACCTATACGACTTTCAGACTCGAGTTCTGTCGGGTCTCGGGGTTTACTCATGGTTTCTTTTTCACTCCGGAACTAGGTGGAAGATCGGAAGAAGCCTCTTCTTTATCTTCTTTAATTGCGTCACTGGCTGTTTGAATTTCGCTATTATCTACTGCTCCAGTTTCCCGCAGTGCCTCTACCGGGGGCAAGTTTTTGATAAGATCCATTTTGGCGTCGAGTAAAGGATCTTCACCACCTGCATTCTTTTCAAGAAACTCGTCGCGTTTCTTAAGTGTTTTATCCAAAATTTTCCGAACTGTTTGGTACTGCTTAACGATATGAGGCGTAATGAAAACCACTAAGTTGGTTTTAGTGCTTTGAGTACTTTTGGAACGAAACAGCCAACCCACCAGCGGAATATCTCCCAACAGGGGTACCTTGATGGTTTTTTCTTCGGACTTATCGCGCATTAAACCACCCAACGCGACGGTGTCTTTGTCTTGAACCACGACTGTCGTTGAAGAAGAACGAGTAACAGTCCCTGGTACGGGCGCTTGTACTGCACGACTCGAAAAGTCTTCGTATTTTTGTTTCAGATCAAGCTTCACGAAGTTAGAGATTTTATTGATCTGCGGTTTGATCTTAAGTGAAAGAGTAACCTTCTCACGAGTAAAGCTTTGCTGAGAGCCCGCGCCCTGAACCGCCGTAACAGTGGGCACTGGAATTGTTTCACCAATTTCAATTTCCGCTTCTTGGTTATCAAGAGTGAGAATTTGGGGAGTGGCTAAAACATTGCCCACTGTATTCTGTTGTAGCGCCATGATCAGGCCCTGCAAACTCTTCACGGTAATTGAGTTATTGGTACCTGGAACAGTGAATGTTCGTGTTCCTTCGCCGGCCTGAAATCCCATAACCAAACCGGTGTTCGCCAAAGGATTAGTTAATAAATTTCCAAAAGCGGAACTGAAATCAGTGTTTGGCACAAACGAAATGGCCGAGTTCGGCAACGCTGCCGCCGTTCCTAAATCGAACCGCTTATCTAGCGTGATTTCCATGATAATTGTCTCAACATAAACTTGGTCTCGAGGAACATCGAGTTTCGCAATTACACGGCTCACCGTTTGAAAATCGCTTGGTGATCCAGTTATAACGATCGAGTTCGTTGGTTTATCTGCTGACACTTTTATGGCGCCTTCGAACAATTGCGCCGTTGTAGTGGCACCGAGCTGGCCCGGCGGTTTGGCGCCGCCTGATCCCGAAGCTAGATTGTTCAAAGTCTGCGCCACTTGTTCCGCATCCGCGAATTGCAAATAAACCACATGTATACGGCTAGAACCCGCACTGGCTGCAACTTTGGAATCTAGTTTTTGAATTAGCATTCGAACCTGATCGTGACCCTTGCCATTGGCAGACACGATAACCGAGTTGGTGCGATCATCGGGAATAATGTGGGAGATTACGCCACCCTCTTTAGTTTTACGGGCGGTAAATCCAGCGCGAAAACGAGGCACGCCGGGCGGCGGATTTGCGCCTCCAGGTTGATTGCCAGGTAAAAGTTGGTCAATCAATTTAGCAATTTCCTGGGCAGAGGCGTTTTTCACGCGGATAACTTCTAAACTCTCGTCATACCCTTCAACGTCTAATAGTCTAATTATATCGACCAATTTTTTTACATTGGCGCCAGTGTCGGTGATGATCAACGTGTTAGTTTGATCGTAGTTTACGATGCGTGTATCAGGCGACATAAAATTCCGAAACACTCGAGCAGCTTCTTCGGCGCTAATGTATTTTAGCGGAAGCACTCTGGTAATGAGTGTATCGGTATCGGGACTAAAGCTGCCGGAATAGGTCTTAATTTGTTTTTCGCGCGCCTCTCGCTTACGAGTAATTCGCAAATAGGCGCCAGACGGAACGATCGAATAGTTACTCATTTCTAATGCCGTCAAAAACGCTTTCCAAGCTTCGCCTATGGTAATCGGTGCATTACTTACTACGGAAATGCGGCCCTTCACGTCTTTGTCATAAATGAAATTTAAACAAGTTAAGCGACCAAGAGTTTTAGCGATTTCCACGATATCGGCATCGGGAAAATCAAAGTTGGTAACAATATCTGGTCCGTATCCGGTATGAGGATCAAGCTTTAAGCACCCTGCTTTGTTCCCAACATCTATTTTCGCATTGGCACCACCGCTAAGCGAGGTTGCACCAATGCCGTCGCTCGCATTTCGGAAATTGACGCTGCCTCGTGAGGTAGGCCGAGAATCTACGCGAGCCTCGGGGGTCGGAGCTGCACCTCCGCCTTGCTGCGAGCGTTCACGCAACCGACTTTCCATGCGACTCTTTAGAATTTCTTCACTCAACTCATCAAGTTCTTCGTCTTCTTCGATATCTTCTTCGTCCTCTTCATCTGCAGTGGGAGCCACCGCTTTGGGACTAAAGGGGTTGGAACCAAACCCAGAGCCAGGGGCATTGAACCCGCGCCGAGCCGCTTCACCACCATCTTGGGCGTCGCTTTGAGCTTCGGTTCGATTTACAAATAGGCCTAAGGCGAAGATCAATAGCCCCACGCTTACTAGTTTTTTCAATGCCATAACTCCTCCTCGCTCACCGAATGTCATAACCGTAACTCTGGGTACGGCCACCGCGCTTAACGGTGAGTTCTAACCGGTTCATACTTCTTAATTCGCTAAACATTTGAATTGGCTTTGCCGGATCTGTAATTGGCTCGCCATTGATCCGCGTAATTACGTCGCCGTTTTTTAAACCAAGTTTTTCATAAATACTGCCAGGCACAATTTGAATGAGTTTGTATCCGTTCGGAATCCCGTTTTCGAAGTTCGGAATTGCCCGCGCCTGAGTCAAAATTTCATTTATGTTGGTCAGGGCCTTATCGACCACGGTCCGATCTATGTCGAACTGGGTTTCTCCACGATTGGTGATTCCTTCATCGTCCCCGGTTTTTTTGGTTGGAGCAGCAGCACTTGTGCGTAGCGCAGGAATTCCGAGATCGTCGACTATTTCAATGTATTCCAGCTGCCCATTACTCTCGTTTATAAAATAAACCCGCAAATGTTCGATTTTGGTAATACGAATGCGTCCGTCTATGCCGTCTTCCACTCGCACGGGAAACACAAGACTCTGAGTTTTGTCTTCGATGGCCGCGATCGACTTTAATTCGTCTTTCATGACGACAGTCCCGACCAAGTGCAGCGGCAAGTTGCTCTTTCGCGCTGGTCCTTGGCCCAACACCCCATCGTCGGGGATTAATCCCTGGGAATTAAAAATATTGCGGGAAGTAATAGAGCCATATTCTTCGATGGACTTTCTTGCACCAGATTTAGCGCTCATGCGCGCCGGGGGAACAACCGGGGGATCTGGCACAAAAGAATCGGTAAACAAAGAAACCGTATCGGCCAGGAAATACGCAGCTAACGTTATAGCGCCCATTCGAAAATAGGTACCGTATGCTCGACCAGAGACCATTGTGCGGGTTCGTTCGAGGGTTTCGCGCCAATCGATCGCCGCAATCCGATCGGCCAGAACTCGTGCCTTGGTCCGAGCCTTTAATATTAGTTTAGTGCCCGGGTCCATTCGATCACCAAACTCATTAAAGGCCACTTTGCGGGGCGCGCTGGAGTCTGATGGTGTCACCGAATCTTCCGCATTTGGATCAGTCTTCCGACGTTTCCAAAAGCGTAAATCCGAGAATCTTAGTTTTCTAATCCGGTCCCAGATTTTCATCTATAGAGTGATAAAGCAAAGCCCTTGCCAACCTCTCAAACCACCGTTTCCTGCTTAAAACGGGGCCATTTTTACCGGATCATTTTTTCCGCAAAGACATTTTGTCAAAGATGTCGGTGTTTGCTAGTGGATACTCTGCCAATTTGTCATCACCACTATCGAAGGTAGGAACCCCAAAATGGAAACTAAAAAAGACAGCTTTTGTAAGGCCCTCTTCCACGGAGACATTCGGGAAGACATTTTATTTCCGTATCCTGCCATTTCGAATGACGAAGCCGAATCAGTTCGCATGATGATCGATGGAATCGACAAATTTCGACCGAATGTAAAGTCCGGACAATTCGATCGCGACGGAGCATTTCCAGATGAATTCATTCAGCAGGTGGCTGAACTCGGTCTCATGGGCCTGGCAATTCCAGAAAGTTACGGCGGTCTCGGATTAAGTTCTACCGGTTACGTCAGAGTGACCGAAGAGATTTCAACCATCGACGGCGCACTCGCAGTCACTCTCGGTGCGCACCAGTCCATTGGTTTTAAAGCTCTCACACTGTTCGGTTCAGATGCTCAAAAGAAGAAATACTACCCAGGTCTCGCATCGGGTGAAACAATTGCATGTTTCGCACTAACGGAACCGGGTTCCGGCTCTGATGCCGGCAGCATTAAGACCCGCGCGGTTTTGAGTGATGATGGTACTCACTACATTCTCAACGGCGAAAAAATCTGGATCACAAACGGAAGCATGGCCAAATTCATCACTGTATTTGCCAAAACGGAAGAACCAGACGGCCAAGGCGGCGTGCGCGACAAAATTACAGCGTTTATCGTCGACGCTCCAGCCCCAGGTATCACCTATGGCCCGCCGGAAGATAAAATGGGAATTCGGGCAAGTAAAACGACAGCGATTCATTTCGAAAATGTCAAAATCCCAGCAGAAAATGTTCTTGGCGGCCGTGGCAAGGGTTTTAAGATCGCCATGGAGGTTTTAAACAACGGGCGTCTTGGACTCGCCGGCGGAAGTCTCGGGGGCTGCCGCCGTATGATCAAAACGGCTATCGAGCACGCAAATACCCGCAAACAGTTTGGCAAACCGCTGAACAACTTTGGCATGATTCAAGAAAAGATCGCTCGCATGGTGGTCGACACATTTGCTGCCGAGAGCATGATTTTCATGACCACAGGTCTCATTGACCGCGGCGATTGCGACTACAGCTTGGAGTCCGCAATATCCAAAGTATTTACTACCGAAACGCTTTGGCAGGTTTCTAATGAAACGCTCCAGATTCTAGGCGGCATGGGTTACATGCGCGAGTGCGGCGTAGAACAAGTAGTGCGGGACTGCCGTATTAATCTGATTTTCGAAGGTGCCAACGAAGTTCTGCGCCTGTTTATTGCACTTTCAGGCCTACAGGGACCTGGGCAAGAGCTGGCTGAAGTCGCAAGAGCTATTAAAGAACCTCTAAAGGGAATAGGTCTACTCTCGAACATTGCCGCTAAAAATATTCGCCTAAATGTAGTTGGGGTTTCGATGCTGAAAACCCATCCGTTGCTCAAACGAGAGGCGGGAGTTCTGGAAGACTACGTCGGAGAATTCGCTCTGCAGTGTCAGAAACTACTTCAACGTCATGGTAAATCGATAGCAGACAAGCAATTTGCCTGTAAACGAATTGCGGATATCACAATCGACCTTTTTGCGATGTCTTGCGTACTGGCACGTGTAAGTTCGATCATTGAAACTCGAGGGGCCGATAAATGCGAAGAAGAAATTGCGATGGCGGTGAGCTTCTTTACAGTGGCCAACCGCCGAGTTCGCGGCAACTTTAAATCAATCGACCGCAACGACGACGACCAGCTTAAACTGATCGCAGCCAAGGCGTGCGAACGCGGCCATTATGGCTGGGATGTTGTTTAATATTCGAGCGGACTATTTTCGCAACTCAACACCAAGGTCTTTCGAAAGACCTTGAATGATTTTTTGCTGAACACCCTCGAGCACTGTCTCCTCGAGGGTTCGCATTGGATCCGCAAGAGTCATTGAAATCGAAACACTCATTTTGCCGGCCCCAAGCTTGTCGCTCGAAAATAGGTCAACTACTTGCACCGCCTCGACTAATGGTTTGCCGTGCTTTTGAACAGTGGTCACAATGCGATCGGCGCTGAGAGTACGGTCTGCAACAATCGAAAGTTCGCGCACCACTTTTGGAAACTTCGAAATCGCCACATATTTGCGTTCAGTTTTTGCTACCTCGAGTACCCGCTCCAGCGAAAATTCGGCGACGAACACTGGTTTTTTCCACTTCCATTCCGACTCGTATTTCGGGTGAAGACGAGCGATCATTCCACTGGGTCCCTTGCCCATTACAATTCGCACCGACTGGGTCGGGTGAAAGCGCGGGTCCGCTTTTTCAAAATTCTGATAGCGCAAACCTCGCACTCCCATTTCGTCGAGCAATTCCTCGACCACGCCCTTCATGCAGTAAAAATCGAAATCACGATCCTGTTTTTCAAGCGCGTTCGAATAGGACCGCCCACTCGCAATCAACGCAACTCTCCACTGTTCGGTTACGCCAGTCTCAGACGCCGGGTCAGGGTAAAACACTGGTCTAACTTCAAACATGCGTACATTGGGTTCTTGACGGTAAATGGCCTGTACAAAACTTGGAACCAGCCCAGTAAGCAGTGAACTTTTGAGCGTGGTGAATTCTTCGTTGAGCGGGTTGGCCAATCTTACGCCCGGACCCTCGCCCCATTTTTTATTTAGTTCTTCAGATACAAACGCAAAGTGCAGAGCTTCATTAAAACCCGCACGAGCGAGACTCTTTTTTACATTTTCAACGGCGGCAAAGCGCTTTTCAGCTCCGGAAGTCGTCGCCGGTAAATCACTTAATACTGGCACGCTGGCAACAATGGAGTTGTAACCCAAAACTCGCACAACCTCTTCGTACAAGTCTTCTACAATTTGAACGTCGGGCCGATAAGACGGCACCTCAATGTCTAACATGCCACTACCAGCGCCTTTTCCAGTAAATCCAATCGACTCAAGCATTTCTACTGTTCGTTCACGGGAAAGTTCGGTGCCTAAAAAACTATTCATTTCATCAATCGAAAGTTGAATGCTTCGAAGTGGTCCCTTAACGAGGTTTTCACCTTGTTTCGAATAGGCGCTCACTCGTCCTGCCAAAACAACACCGCCGGCTACTTCTTGAATCAGTTGAGCTGCGCGATCAAGCGCGTAAGTCACTTGCCGCGCGTCGACTTGCCGTTCAAACCGGTAAGACGAGTCAGTTTGTTTTTGAAAACGCCGAGCGGTCTTGCGAACTGATGCCGGTAAAAACTGAGCGCCCTCGAGCAAAATATTCTTGGTAGTCTCAGTGACTTCGGAGTTGCCACCACCCATGACACCGGCTAAAGCCACCGGACGTTCGGCATCGGCAATCACAGCGTCTTCGGCAGTCAGTTGGATTTCAGTACCATCTAGTAACGGAATTTTTTCGCCCGATTTGGCGGAACGCGCAAATATAGCGCCGCCGCGCAATTTGTCGCTATCGAAGGCATGTAGCGGCTGACCGAGTTCTAGTAAAATGAAATTGGTGATATCAACCACGTTGTTAATTGAACGCTGCCCCACCGCTTCGAGCGCGGTTTTCAGCCACTGCGGCGAAGCTCCGACTTTTACGCCATTGATCGCGCGCGCATGGTACTGAAAGCAGCGCTCAGTGCCCCCAGAGGACTCTACACTCACCTTATATTTTGAGGCGGTTGTTGTTTTGTCTTCTTTTAATTGAATCGTGGGTTGCTTTAACGTTTGACCGAGCAGTGCGGCTAATTCGCGAGCCACTCCCCAGTGCGATAGCGCGTCTCCTCGGTTTGGGGTTACGTTTAACGTAAAAACGACGTCGTTACGTTCAAGATACTGCGCCAGCGGCAGGCCTACCGGTGCATTCGCTGGAAGAATTAAAATACCCTCACTTTTATCGGCAATTGCTAGTTCAGTCTCTGAGCAAAGCATACCGAACGACTCGACGTCTCTGATTTTAGATTTTTCGATTTTCAAGTTAATAGGTAAATGAGCACCAATCTGCGCAAGCGCAACTTTATCGCCTGCCTTCATATTCTGAGCGCCACAAACTATTTGCAACGTTTCCTTGCCGGTGTTGACCCGACAAACTGAAAGCCTATCGGCGTTCGGATGTTTGTCTCGCGCTTCAATTTGCGCGGTGATCACTTTTTCGAACCCTTTTGATAGATCGTGGACCGCTTCGACTTCCAAACCTCGCATGGTCAGGCGCGCGAGCACCCCCGAAAGGTCGGCGCGCAGTGGTGCGACATCCATATATTTAGACAACCAGTTAACGCTTATTTTCATTTCGTCACCGTTTAAATTCCAAATTGTTTGAGAAAACGAGGGTCATTTTCAAACAGCAGTCGTAAGTCGGGAACTCCGTATTTCAACATGGCAATTCGCTCGATTCCCATTCCGAACGCAAAACCTTGAACCAATCGCGAATCCATACCAGCTGCTTTAAACACGCTCGGGTGCACCATGCCGCCGCCTAAAATTTCTAGCCATCCAGTTTCTTTGCAAACACGGCAGCCCTTCCCAGAACACATGACGCAACTCACGTCGATCTCTGCACCTGGCTCTACGAACGGAAAAAAGCTCGGTCGCATACGAATTTGGGTATTGGGACCAAAATACTCGCGCGCAAAAAATAAAAGACAGCCCTTTAGCTCAGCGAAACTCACCTTCTTATTCACGTACAAGCCTTCGAGTTGGTGAAACATCGGCGAATGTGTGACGTCGTAGTCAGAACGAAAAACCGCTCCTGGTGCCAGAATCCTGACCGGCGGTTCTTTTTTCGCTAACATAGTTCGAATCTGAACTGGCGACGTATGGGTCCGCAGTACTACTCCAGTTTGGTTGGTAGCTTTAGCCGTTTTACCATCGACGCCGCCTACGAAGAATGTATCCTGCATATCTCGAGCTGGGTGGTCATCGAGCATGTTAAGCGCATCAAAATTGTGAAATTCGGTTTCCACCTCTGGACCATCGGCGATTTCAAACCCAAGGCGCTGAAAAATTCGCACCAGTTCACCCATTACTTTGGTGATCAAATGTGTCGATCCGGGCGGCCTACGTAGAGCTGGGAGAGTGGCGTCGATTGCTTCCGATTGAAGTTGCGCATTGAGCGCTTCATCAGCAAAGGCGTTGCGTTTTGCTGTGAGCGCAGCGTCAATACGGGTCTTAGCTTCGTTAGCGCGAGCACCTACTTTTGGACGATCTTCACTTGAGACGTCACGAAGCGACTTCATGCACTCGCTAAACAAACCTTTTTTCGAAAGATACTTCAGGTCGACTTCTTGGAGGGCCTCCGCGGTGGTCGCAACCGCGATCGCTTTTAGGCACTCCCCTTCAAGTTCGGAGATGCGATTCAACAGATCCATAGATGATTTGTTTCCCGTAAATAAAAAAAGGGCTGCAACCGAATTTCGGTGCAGCCCCATTCAAAGCTAAAAAAATCTAGCCGTTGATTACGCGCTCACCGCTTGTTTTACAACAGCGGAAAAAGCGGCTGGATCGAACACAGCGAGATCCGCCAAAATCTTACGATCCAAGCGAATGTTCGAAGTTTTCAAACCTGCAATCAAGCCACTGTAGTTCACTCCGCTTTCTAGAGCAGCTGCACCGATGCGAGTGATCCAGAGTTGGCGAAAATCACGTTTACGGGCGCGACGATCGCGAAACGCATAACGTTTTGCTCGATC
The DNA here is from genome assembly GCA_002387735.1 of Bacteriovoracaceae bacterium UBA4573. Lineage (GTDB taxonomy): Bacteria > Bdellovibrionota > UBA1018 > UBA1018 > UBA923 > UBA923. Next base: position 15,194 of record DGKJ01000071.1, read on the forward strand.
AACAGCTTCCGCTCCACGACGGATTGTATTTTTTCTCCGATGGGTAAAACCCTCGGCCATGTTCAAAATCTTTTTTCTTCTGCGACGGGCTTTAAATCCCCGTTTTGCTCTTGCCATTTGAATGTACTCCTATTTCAAAAATTCTTAGGCGGTATACCGCAACGTGCCTTTTACGCGATCCATGTAGGATGGGTGCACATAGCCGCCCTTACGGAGACGCAATTTGCGCTTTGCACTCTTACGATGACCCAATTGGTGGCGCTTGCCCGCTCTTTTAAATTTAATTTTCCCACTCGCGGTCATCTTGAATCGTTTTGCAGCCGCGCGTTTTGTTTTCACCTTTGGCATAAAATCTCCAATCTCACTAAAATCTTCTACTTATGCAGCGGAGCCAGAACCACCGTCAAACGCTTGCCTTCAAGCTTTGGCGGCGACTCAACGATTCCACAATCCTTAACCATTTCAATCAGACGACCCAGCAACTTGTGACCATGCTCGACATACGCGATCTCGCGCCCACGAAACATGACCGACACCTTGGCTTTATCGCCTTCTTGCAGAAATCTCTGCACGTTCCTAAACTTGTAATCGAGGTCGTGTTCTTCAGTTTGCGGCCGAAGCTGCACTTCCTTCACGCTGATCACTGCCTGCTTCTTGCGGGCCTCATGATCTTTCTTTTTCTTTTCGTATTTGTACTTGCCGTAATCGGCAAACTTACAAACCGGAGGAACCGCTGTTGGAGAGACTTCCAGGAGATCAAACCCCCTGTCTTTCGCCATGTGAATGGCGTCTCTCGTCATGAATACACCGAGCATCTTGCCTTCTTCGTCGATTACGCGAACCTGGGGCACGCGAATTCTTTCGTTGACTCGAATGTCGTCTTTACCTTGGGGCTTTACCAATGGAGCAGCGATCTTAGATTCCTCCGTTAAAAATAAAAGATGTTCTCGCCTTCATTTCAAACTAGACACGAAATGAAGAGTAGACGCATCCCGTTGTCTTACAAAAAGAGAGGTGGAATTACCATACGATTTTAATGAGTTCAACGGCTTTCCGGGGCATGGGGCGAAGTACTGAGGTCTTTCTGCAGAATACAGAACTCACCGGGGTCCCGGGGCGTCAGTCGAGCCCGCCCTTGAAGAACGTCTCTGGGTACCCCGACTTCGCGACGAATATCGAGCACAACACACCGAATAAACCGGTTTTTTATAAGATATTCCCGTACTTCAGAGGCGTACTTGATGGCGCCGAATCGGCAGGCATCGGTCCTCTCTCGCTCGGAATATCGCTCAAAACACAGCTGCGAAACCTGTTCGTAGTAGGCGTCTAAACCTTCGCTTGAGAAGCCGGTAACTGTGCGGATTGAGACCTCGCCAGCGCGATTTCGTTCAGAGATCTCTACCAACTGTAGGTCAATTCCGGCCACCGACTGTTCGGCAGCGATTTGCACACCTTCTCGACATGCCCTGAAGAGATCACGGGTCGAACGGTTGGCTTTTGGGTATTCCGACTCGCATTTTTGAAGAGTTGCATAAATCGTCTTTTGTGGGGCGCAACCGAAGGCCAATATGCTTGCAGCCATCGAAAAGGCCACGATTAACCCTTTAGAATCAAGGAATCGGCGCTTATAAAAATGTACATTTGGGAAAGATGCGTGCAAAAGACCCAGACCCTTCAAATCAATGTTTTGTATAAAGGCTAGGTAACACCTCGATATTAAAGGGCCAAGCGGAAACTTTCCCTTCTTTTGAGGTGCCGGTGACTCAGTCCAAAAGCACCACTTCAGTACGAGTCCTCTTAAAACTCCTAGGGAACAGGCCTGGCCGATATCTTGCGATATCTCAATTTGCCAGCCCGGCTTTTCCTGGCGCTCACACAGTGGGCGCGGGGAGCGCTACCCGGCTACGAGAGGTTTTATGCAAAACGAGAGACGAATTCTAGTGGTCGACTCCGACCGCGATTTCACTCAAAATTTAGTTCGCCAAAATAAGTCGAGTCGAATCGATCTAGTTATTGCGCACAATCGAGCCGATGCGTTAACTGCCATCGCCCATGCCCGGGGCCCTTTTGCGTCGGTCCTGGTCAATAAGAAGCTCGCCGATTACGGTACCTATTCGGTGGTCCGTCAGGTTCACGTCCGCCATCTTGGAACGCCAGTTTATCTGCTCAGCGAAGAACCCATTGAAAATGAAGATCTAAAGGAAAACTTAAACGCCCTTGGTATTCGACAAGTGCTCCCGAAACCCCTTACTTACGAAGAGCTCGTCAAACAGCTCGAATCGGTGTTGGTGGGATTTAAAAGCGTCGCCCCTTCACAAGGAATCAAAGATTCCTCAATGGTAGGTACCGAGCTCGGAGCCCCGGAAAACGACTTCACGCCGATCAGAGCCCAACATTTTCTATCAGGCCACCGTTCTCACTTTAGTGTCTACGTGCAGATTCGAAGTAATCGCTTTCTCAAAATTCTGAATGCCGGCGATGTGTTCGACGCTCGCCGACTGGAACAATATTTGGCCCGTGGCATTCAGTGGTTCCATATTCGCAAAGACGCACACAGATCCTATTTAGAATACTGCGACTTTGTTTCGAAAAAATTGATCGAACATGGCATGCATTCAATCGAAACACAGCGCGACCAAGTGCTCAATCTCGGCGAGGAAACTCTACGATATTTTGGACACGCAGGCGTATCTGGTGACCTGATTCACTACGCCGTTAATTTTGTGCAGGACTGCAACCAATTAACAAAAAAACTGCAACTAGATCGCCACCGGGAAATCGGGGCATTCATGAATAATTTGGTAGAGTGGGAACACAGCGTGAGCGTCGCCCTAGTGACTTCCCTACTAATGCGGGGCTTACGCATTGAAAACGAACGAGTTCAGAACTCTATCGGCCTTGCAGCCCTTTTGCACGACATCGGGAAAATTCAAACTTGCCCAAGCCTAATACACGAGGACCTCACCCGCATGACGGAGCAAGAAATTGCGACCTTTAAAGACCACGCGTGGGCCGGCGCGACGATGATAGCGGGGGTACCGGGGATTGATTCGACCACAGTGCAGGCGGTCGCCCAGCACCACGAACGACGCAATGGCAAAGGGTTCCCTCTCGGTTTAGGAGCTGGAAAAATCAACCGCGTGGCGGAAATCGTAGGACTGGCAGACGAATACACCAACCTAATTCATAAAAATAAAGTGTTGCCAGAAATTACAAAAATTCACTTTCTGCAAGATACTTTGCTAGACGGATTTTCAACCGAGGTGGTGGACAGTCTTTGCGTGTTATTTCTTCGAAACTAGTGAATCAACTTCGGCGAACAATAGGTATTCGACGCCCGAGCCCAAAGGCTTTCGAGGTCACCTTCAACACCGGGGCCGCCTGGCGGCGCTTAAACTCCGACAACCGAATGAGCTCAAACACACGATGCACCACGGGCGCTTTAAAACCGAAACTGACTAAAGCTTCCGCGCTTTCGCCGCCTTCAAAGTAGGATTCTAAAATCTTATCGAGTTCGTCGTAAGGCGGAAGGGAATCTTGGTCTTTTTGATTCGGACGTAATTCCGCACTTGGGGCTTTGGTCATAGTAGACTCTGGAATGACGCCTCGCCATTTGCGATTTATGTATTGAGCAAGCTCGTAGACCCTAGTTTTATAAATGTCGCCAATCGGCGCGATCGCTCCCGCCATGTCACCATAAGTAGTGCAGTACCCTACAGCCAGCTCCGACTTATTGCCGGTTGCTAGGAGGAGTGCGCGGCGTTTGTTGGCCAGTGCAGTTAGGAAAAGTCCACGCAAGCGCGACTGGAGGTTTTCTTCAGTTACGTCGGGCGGCAGGCCGGCGAAACTGGACTTTAGTTCCATGAGCGCAGCGGTGTTCATAAACTTAATGGAATGAACGCGATGTTCAATTCCTAGTTTGTTAGCAAGTTCTTCTGCATCGGCCAGACTATGACTCGAAGAATAGGGCCCGGGCAGCGAAACCCCTAAGACGTTTTTGGGGCCCAACGCCGCCGCTGCCAGCACCGCAACTACCGCAGAATCAATTCCACCAGAAAGGCCAATTACTGCTTTAGAAAATCCCGACTTCGAAAAATAATCATGAATACCTACCACCAACCCGTCGAAAAGAACTTCCATTGGGTCACTGGAATTCACCTTTTTGGTAGACGAAATTTTGGGAGCGACGATCTCTTTTTTTTCAACATTAAGTTCCACCAAATCTAGCGACTCATCCCAGACTGGGGCTTCGAAAATTTTTCTACCGGTCGCGTCGAAAACCAAACTCGCACCGTCGAACAAAATTTCATCGTTCGCGCCAACTTGATTGACGTAAACCACGGGCGCGCCAACTCTCAACGCAAATCCCGAAATTTCAGATTGGCGTCGCTCTCGTTTATTCAGTTCGAAGGGACTAGCGCTTAGATTCACCACCAAGTCACAGCCACGAAGATCATGAGCGGGATCGTCAGTATAACGGCGTCGACCAGAGGCTTCTTGTTCAAACCACGCGTCTTCGCAAATCGAAATACCTAAACGAAGTGATTCGCCACCTGTTAGCTTAATATCCAACTTGCAAGTGCGATCGCCTGGTTCGAAATATCGGGCTTCATCGAAGACGTCGTAGGTGGGCAAAAGTCGTTTGGCATAACTATCCAACAACTCCCCTTTTTGAAAAACGAACGCACTATTATGAAGCGCGCGGCCAGAGAGTTTTTTGTTTCGTTCGAGGCCCCCGATCACAACGATTTCGGGAACGTCGTCACCAGTTAGTTGGTCGCGTAATCGCAAAAGTGCGGCATCATGAGCCTCTAGAAAGTCACTTCTTTCGACTAGATCCAGAGGCGCGTAAGAACAAAGTGTTAGCTCCGAAAAAACCGCAAGTTGCGCGCCTTCTTTTTTGGCGCGAAACAAAAAATCGGTGATTTTATCCACATTGTGGACAAAATCACCGATCATCGTATTTGTCTGACAAAGCGCAATTTTGATCAAGACTTCAGCGCTAGTTAAAAGCGGCCTTGGATCTCGCTTTTATCGAAAAAGTAAGCAATCTCTCGCTCAGCCGACTTAGGACTGTCGGAGCCGTGTACTGCATTTGCTTCAATGCTATCAGCAAAGTCTTTACGAAGCGTGCCCGGAGCCGCTTTCGCAGGATCAGTCGCACCCATAATTTCACGATTCAACGCAACAGCGTTTTCGCCTTCGAGCGCCATGAGGAGCACTGGTCCGCTGGTCATAAACATAACGAGGGAACCAAAAAATGGCCGGTCCTTGTGCTCGATATAAAAACCTTCTGCTTTTTCTTTAGAAAGTTTCAAAAACTTAGCAGCCGCTATACGTAAGCCACGTTTTTCAAACCGGCTTATAATTTCGCCCATCACGTTCTTGGTGACGGCGTTTGGTTTAATGATCGAAAAAGTTCTCTCTATTGCCATGGTAAGTCTCCTAATAATTCAGGGCCTATAAAAATCTAGCCGTTGGCCGCCTTGTTAAGGTTTCCAAACTGAAAACAAAGTATTCGCAATGTCGGCTGGGCTTCGGGCCACTTTTACACCGCCTGCCTCCAATGCCGCAATCTTTTCTTGCGCGGTTCCCTTGCCCCCACTGATGATTGCCCCAGCATGGCCCATGCGCTTGCCTTTCGGGGCAGCCTGGCCAGCAATAAATCCAGCCACTGGCTTTTTCATTTCACGTTTTATGAATTCCGCGGCTTCTTCTTCGGCGCTGCCGCCGATTTCGCCAATCATTATCACAGCTTTCGTTTCAGGGTCGCGATTGAAAGCGTCGAGTACATCGATAAAATTCGTACCATTGATAGGGTCGCCGCCGATCCCCACACAGGTGCTTTGACCGACGCCCGCTTGGGTGAGCTGAAACACTGCCTCATAAGTGAGCGTGCCACTGCGGGAGAGTACCCCCACAGGACCTTTTTTGTGAATGTGGCCCGGCATAATGCCTATTTTGCATTCCCCTGGCGTAATAATGCCCGGACAATTGGGCCCGATGAGTCGCGTTTTGCGGCCTTGCATGTATTTTTTCACTCGAAGCATGTCGAGTACGGGAATTCCCTCGGTGATGGCCACTACCAAATCCAACTCCGCATCGACTGCCTCACAAATGGCATCGGCCGCGAAAGGAGGCGGCACAAAAATCATCGAAACATTGCAGCCTGTTTTATTTTTCGCTTCAGCAACGCTGTCGAAAACCGCAAAACCTTCAACCGTAGTTCCACCCTTACCAGGCGTTACTCCACCCACGAGTTGGGTGCCGTAATCTTTGCAGCCTTTGGAGTGAAAAAGTCCTTGAGAACCAGTAATGCCTTGGCAAATCACCTTGGTGTTTTTATTGATCCAAATCGACATTATCGTCCTCCTGCCGCTGCAACTACTTTTTTTGCTGCGTCGGTTAAGTCAGAAGCCGGAGTGATACGCAACCCCGATTCCGCCAACATTTTCTTTCCAAGCTCTACGTTTGTGCCCTCGAGACGAGCCACCAACGGAACTGCGAGATTAACTTCTTTTGCTGCAGCAATAATACCTTCAGCAATTACGTCGCATTTCATAATGCCGCCAAAGATGTTTACCAAGATGGCCTTCACTTTGGGATCTTTCAAAATAATCTTGAACGCAACAGTGACTTTTTCTTTGGTCGCGCCGCCACCTACATCAAGAAAGTTCGCAGGTGCCGCGCCGTGCAGTTTGATGATGTCGAGTGTCGCCATAGCAAGGCCGGCGCCATTCACCATACAACCAATCGTGCCGTCGAGACTAATGTACGCAAGATCGTACTTAGCAGCTTCGGTCTCAGCTTCACTTTCTTCTGTGGGGTCGCGCATTTCGGCAACGTCTTTGTGGCGAAACAACGCGTTGTCGTCAAAATTTAATTTCGCATCCAGCGCAACAAGGTCGCCTTGTTTGGTAAGTACAAGTGGGTTGATTTCACACATGCTGCAATCAAGATCCATGAATGCTTTATAAAGCGCTCCAAAAAAGCTAGCCGCTTTGTTCATGCTTTCCTTCGGAACACCGATACCAAGTGCGACCTTGCGACCGTGAAATGGTTGGTAACCAATTGCGGGATCAATATCGACTTTAATAATTTTTTCTGGGGTTTTGGCGGCTACTTCTTCAATGTCCATGCCGCCCTCAGAAGAGGCCATTAGAATCACATGGCTCGTCGCACGGTCTACCAAAAGCGCGCAGTAATATTCTTTTGCAATGTCACAGCCTTGTTCAACGAAAAGTTTATGAACTTTTTTTCCGTCGGGCCCCGTCTGGTGAGTGACGAGCTGCATGCCTAATATTTTTTGGGCATGATTGCGAACTTCGTCAATGGATTTTGCCACCTTTACGCCGCCGCCCTTACCACGCCCGCCAGCGTGAATTTGGGCTTTCACCACCCACACGCCCGTGCCAGTTTTAGCCTTCAACTCTTCGGCGCCTTTAACCGCTTCGTCTACACTGAGCGCGGCCTTTCCAGCGAGCAGTGGCACGCCATAACGTCTAAGCAATTCTTTGGCCTGGTACTCATGAACGTTCATTCTCGACTCCTGTCTCGAATCAGCCGGTAAGGTACGCCCCTTTCTTAGTCGCGGCGCTGTAATAAACGCCGCAAGGTGCTCCGTTTTCCGGTCATCAAAAAATTTACTTCGTTTTTATTTCAACAAATCAGCTACGCCGGCTCGTTCTTCTTCTAATTCTTTGAGCGTAAGCGCGATGCGCTCTTTGGAGAACGCATCAATTTCAAGACCTTGAACAATTTTGTATTCGCCATTTTCGGTAGTGCACGGGTACCCAAATACAATATCTTTAGGAATGCCGTAGCTGCCGTCGGACGGAACACCCATCGTGGTCC
>DGKJ01000071.1:23253-23449 GCA_002387735.1 Bacteriovoracaceae bacterium UBA4573
CGCCCCGAGCCTCGATAATGGCGGCCCCGCGTTTACCTACAGTCGGAATGAAGGTTTCACGATTCCAGGTGTCGTCGTTAACCAAGGTTTTCAAGGCATCACCGTTTGAAGTCGCCGATCGGTAATCCGGATACATTGCCGGACTTGGATTACCCCACACTGCGAGTTTTTTATTCCTACCAACTGGTGCTGCAGC
>DGKJ01000055.1:0-15792 GCA_002387735.1 Bacteriovoracaceae bacterium UBA4573
CGATGTGTGGGATCACGGCGCAATGAGTTATGCTAGAATTGGTCGCCTGCGGATTGATTTTTTTTGGCTTCTAACACTACGCCAGAATTGAAGTAGCTCTGCACCAGAGTGGCCTGGGATTCGCGAATTGCCTGTTCGAATTGTTTAAGAGCTTCGTCGCCCCAGCCCTTACGTTGGTAGGCTAACGCCAGTGCCGCTCGAGCGGTTGGGTCGCTGGCTTGGTGCCGAAGCGCGCGATTAAAATGTAAAATCGCCCGATCGACATTACCGTCGTTCAATGCGCGCACACCACGATCATAAAAAGAGCCGAAAGTGTGGCGAAATGTGTAATCCAAAATTACGATTCCGAATACGAGCGAAAGTAGGGCGAGCGGTGCCCGATAGGCCTTCACGAAATTTAAAAAATTGGTTTTTTGAAGCCGCGCCATAGTTGTTGAACCCGGGAGTTTACCTGTCTGCGCCTTTAATATACAAAGAGAGCACCAATGCGCAAAGCGGAACGATTTTATATTTTATTTGGCAAACATGGTCAGGTAGGCCGACGCCTCTTGGAGCGAGTACAAAGCGAAATCGGTGCACAAGTGTTGGCTTTCGACCGCGAGGAATATGATCTTGCGGGTTCTAGTTCAGAACTACGTTCACGATTAAATCAAATCGATGGGCAAATAGAAAAATTTCGAAACACCCATGAAATAGTAGCCTTGTTTACCGCCGCTTACACCCATGTCGATGGGTGTGAACTGCGCCCTGAGTTTTGCCGACACGTAAATGTAACCAATACAATCGAGGTGTTGAATCATGCCGATCGAAACTGGGGAGCTAAGATTGTATTTTTTAGCTCCGATTATGTTTTTGATGGGCGATCTGGCCCCTATCTTGAAACCGATGTGCAGCGTCCGCTTAGCGTATATGGGCGTGCAAAAAAAGAAGTTGAGGATTGGATTGAAACACATTGTGCGGACCGTTTGATACTTCGTACGACAGGAGTATTCGATTACGATCGTTCGTCGAAAAATTTTGTAATGCAGGTCCTTGAACGGCTCGAACGAGGTCAAGCAGTTCACGTTGTGCGCGACCAATATGCTACGCCCGTTTGGGCCAAGGAACTTTCCGATGCGACCATTGACCTGGTAAGGGCTGGGGCGGTGGGAGTGTATAACGTCGCAGGAGGGGGCCCGGTGATCAATCGAGTAGAGCTCGCTCGCGCTGTGGCTCAAGCATTTGGTTATCCTACTCAAAATATAGTGGGCATTTCCACCGCTAGCTTGAGGCAACCGGCTGCGCGCCCGAAACAAGGCGGGCTTTTGAGTCATAAAACCAAACAGCTAATCGGCTGGTCTCCCCGATCTGCCGCCGAGGCACTACGGATTTTGGCCCGTAAGTAGTGGTAAACACCCCAGTTTAATTTGGCTTAAGTTCTAGGACATTTCTGCCGATAGGTAAGAGTGGGCCAAAAGCCCTGTTTCAAACTTGTCACGATAGGGGACAAAAATGTCGAAGCGCCAAGCCCTGAAAACCTTACCGGTCGCATCTGCCAGTCACTCAACTATTCACAGCCCAATGGAAATTTTGAATTACCAGTTCGAACAGGCTGCGAATCTCATTAAGTTAGAGCCTAATCTTCAGCAGTTGCTCAAGGAACCCTATCGCGAGCTCCATGTGCAGGTGCCGCTTAAACACGATAATGGCGAATTAAAGATTTATCACGGCTATCGTATTCAACACAACGCAGTACGGGGGCCTTACAAGGGGGGGATTCGTTTTCACCAAGATGTTGACCGCAATGAAGTGTTGGCATTAGCGACCCTCATGACTTGGAAAACTGCGATTGTGAACATTCCGTTCGGCGGTGCCAAGGGGGGGATTGCGATCGATCCGACCAGTCTTTCGAGCAAAGAAATGCAAGCCTTGACTCGTGGATTTACGTCGAAAATCGATTTGATTATCGGGCCTCACCGCGACATTCCCGCGCCAGACGTAAATACCGACGCTAAAGTAATGGCCTGGATGATGGACGAGTACGGAAAAAAACACGGTTACACCCCAGCCATTGTTACAGGAAAACCGATTGCATTGGGCGGAAGCGCCGGTCGAAGTGAAGCGACTGGGCGAGGGACCGTATTTACGATTGTCGAGGCCTGCAAAGCTTACGGGATAGAACTCAGCAAGGCCACTGCGGTGATTCAGGGCTTCGGCAATGTCGGCTCGTTCACAGCTAAATTTCTGCGCGAACTTGGTTGCAAAGTATTGGCGGTTACAGACGTAAAAGGCGGAGTATTCAATGCAAACGGGCTCGATATTCCCGCCCTGCTTAAGTACGTTCAGAAAGAAAAAACCGTAGTTGGATTTCCGGGCAGCGAACCCATATCGAACGATCAAATTTTTTATACCAAGTGCGACATCGTAGTTCCCGCGGCGCTTGGCGGGGTTTTGACGGGTGACGTTGCGCGCAAAATGAATTGCCGACTTATTGCCGAGGCGGCTAATAATCCGACCACCAAAGAAGCCGACGAAGTATTTTATAAAAATAATGTACCTGTTATTCCCGACATTCTTTGCAATGCCGGTGGGGTGACGGTGAGTTATTTTGAATGGGCGCAAAACCTTCAGCAATATCGTTGGACTGATAAACAGGTGAATGACGAACTTTCAAAGACTATGCGTCAGGCATTTCAAGACGTTTATGATCTGGCCAAAAAACACAACATTAGTCTGCGAACTGCAGCCTACACTTTGGCAATTGATCGAGTTGCAGAGGCGACCCGACTTCGGGTGTTGTAGTAGCCAGTCCGGCACTCGCCGGATTAATTAAAAGCAAATCTTGTCTCTTTGATGCGCTATGGTAGTGCTTCCCCAATCGAATCGAGGGGGGCTTTGGTGCAATACTTTAAATCGAAAAATTTTGTGGGGGTTATATTTGGGCTATGGACCGCCCTGGTTACTACGGGGTGCCCCTTCCTTAGCAACGTAACCGCACCCCAAGCAAAAATTGAGCAACTGCGTGGGCGGGCAATTTTGACGCTTTCGGATTCGGTGCCGGTAAAACGGGTACAAGTGTTTGAGTTGAATGGTTCGCCCGAAAAACGTGGAGCACTTGTTTGGAGCGCCGAAAGTCTAATAAGCGAAGGTCAGTTTCTTCCTGGTTCAAGCGACGTACCAGTAGACCCGAATGCAAATTTAAGTGGTTTCTTTAATATTGGATTACCGGCTTCAGATTGTGAGCCATCGATTCCGGGAGAATGTCACCCAAAAAGGTTTTGGGACTACACTGAAATAAATATTCAAGACGTTCTGCTGGACCAACATCGTTATCAAGTGGAGATCGAATTTTCCGTTACTGATGAACCTACAAAGGTAACTTTTACTCACCGCGCCCGCGAAGATGTGTTTCAATTCAACTGGCCAGAGACATTAAAAACCCGCGACTACGGAGTAATTAGCGATCGCTGGGCTCCGTGGCGTTTTGTCGAAACTCCGTCGGGCAATTACGTATTTGCAGCTTTGAGAAATTCCGAACACCCGGATCGCCCACTTGGTTACACGGCGCTCGACTCGCAGCACGTACGGAATGTGATTCCCCTCAAACCTCTAACGCCGGAATTTTTTGGTGTATATTCCGAAGATCCAGCAACGCGAAATATTACGGGCCCAATGTCCCGACCAATAATTTTGGAAAATGGCCGACCGGTAGTGGCCGTTATGTCGAACGATCATCGCAGCAACTACGGCATGCGGTTGAATGTTTATAAAGGAAAGCCTCCGGCTAGCGTCTCGTCCACCACAACAGCCGTTTTGGAAAACGAATGGACTGCGATCGGCTCAATTGAAACGGTGTACGACGGATGGGCAACCATTTCTACCCCAGCACTGGTTTTGGGGCGGATCGCTGGACTTGCTGATCAACACGATACGTCTCCGCTTATTGTGTCGGGGCAGGACCCTGCTTCCACTAGTCTTGATCCGAAAAATCCCCAGGCCTTTGATCTTTGGTACTTCGCGAAGAACGAAACATGGAAGTCCCTTGGAACGGCCGGTATCATTGATTCCGGTTCGCCTATAATGGCGATTGATCTGGCGATAACAAAAAAAGGTACATTATACGGCTGCGTGCAGTATGCCCTGAATGCAATTCATGTAATGAAATATAGTCCGAACGAGCGAAGATGGAATACCTTGGTTTCTACTCATGCCGGTTTTGGGCGACTCGACAGTGAACACTCCCGTGTATGTCAGCTCGCGGTAGAAGGTGACACTCTAACAGCGGTCGGCTATTTGGCGTCTCCGCGTTATACGCTTTGGGTACAAAAGATTTCTGAAGGCGGTGAAGTGCGAACGATCACGCCAGACTTGGCAGCGATAATTAAATCAAAACCTAGCTGGTATATTCAGGAAGTAGATCAGCCTGTTGCCAGTCAAACGGCACGGGTTCATCACACTCGATTGATTCAGGGCGATCTCTACATCGCATTGGATGACTTCGGGGGATTGTTTCCGTTATCCGATTACTGGCCTTACAGTCGAAGCGTTCACCTTATAAAATTTAACGGAACAGAGTGGGTGCGTGTGCGGTCCAGTGAATTTCCACTACTGCCAGATATGCCACCGCCTAGTCCGGGTTCGGCTCCCCAGAATGATCGTACCGCGACGATTGGGGCCTTTATTACGAAACATGGGGACTCTTTGTTATACAGTGGAGCCCGCTGGATTTCGCCGGCCGACCCGCAAATAGCAGAATTTCAATCGATCATGACATGGGAACTACGTTGAGTTCGAGGACGAATTCGGCTGGGTTAGCGAACCTTCCAATGATTGCCCGAAAATAATTTCAAGGTGTCGCACTATAAGATCCGAATCGAATTTAACTTGGTAGCGTCCTAATTTTTCCTTTTCGATGTCTGAAATGAGTGCGGGGTTCGAAAGTGCGGAATTAAATAATATCGGTGTATCCGCATAACCTGGAATACCTTTAATCTCACGGGCCATTGCGATACCGTCCAGGATCGGCATTTCGATATCGGTAAAAACGAGGTCGTAGTGAGGTTCAGATTCAATTTTTTTCAGAGCCTCCGCTCCGTTTTCTACTGAATCGACGATAAAGCCCATTTGAGAAAATAACTGATTTAATTTTTTTAAGATTACTTTTGAGTCGTCAGCAATGAGCACTCGTTTTCCGGGGTAAGTGGCTTGTGGAGTAACTCGAGAAGTGTGTTCTTCGATAAGTCCGACTGAATCAAGTAAGCTATCTAAATCGAGGACTGGCACATAGGTAGCATCCTTACGAATCAATCCGGTAATTATTTTTCTAGTTTCTATTTTGGATCCCACTGGAGGTGGTAAAAAGCTAGAGCTGGGACAGGTAAATATGCGCCCCGTGCGATTGACCGGAATTCCAACCCAAATATTCTGTAATTCACAGATGAGAAGACGGGCGTCTTTGCCAAGATGGGAACTTTTTTTTCCAACTGAAATAAGCGAGAGAACGTCTACCACTGGTACCGGGCACCCTCTTAAATCATAGATTCCAAGTACATTTTCACATCCACTCGGCATTGGCGACAGATCGCATAATTCGACGACTTCTTTAATTTTTTGAACATTAAGCGCCATTACCAGCGTCTTATCGCCCTCTCGGAGAAGCTCGAAAGTCACAAACTGCAACATCTCGCCGATCGATTGGCCATATTCATTTTTTAACGCGAGCATGGTTTGATCCCCCAGCTTTCAAGAATTAATCCTCCAGAAAGAACGCGCACTGGATTATTATCGAGCGTGATTACGTTGCCAGATTCGGCGCTGGGTGCCGATATTTTTTTTACAGAATCGACAATAAGAGCCAACTGCTCGGAATTGGAAGCTGTTGTATCGGTATTAAGAATCACAATGCGGCTATTTGGTTTCGATTCTTTGCGGCCACCGAACTGCTCCATGGATATTACGGGTATGACTTTTCCTCGTAAATTAATCACCCCGACATGTCCCGCTACCTCGGAAGGGTACGGCCGAATTGGCAAAAATTCAGAAACTTCACCCACCTCAGAAATTGGAATTACAAAATAGGAGTTCGCGATCGTAATTTGCAAATAGGTACTGAGCTCGGAAGCGTATTTGCCATCCTGAGAAAGTGTATGACGATAGTTAAGTTGATTTTTCAAAATTTCATCAGGCTGCATTGGTGACCTCAAATTCTTCTAGAATTTTCGCCAGCGACAGTACGAAAATTGCTTCTCCCGTTGGTAGTACTGCGACGCCATAAACCCACGGAATATTAGGGGACAGTCCAGAAAGGGGTTTTACGACGATTTCGGTGTTGCGTTCGAAACTAGAAACGCGAGCGGCGCAGGTTTCATTGGAAGTACGAAAAAATACGATCGAGCAGGAACGCATATTTTCTTCGTGACTTTTTTCTTCCGCATCCATGATGGAGCGTAGGTCGATACATTTTACGTACTTGTCGCGGAAATTAACATAATCGAACCCGCTATTTCGCTTTACCCACGAAAACGGTACTTGCTTGGTTTCAAGAATATCGCTAGTGGGGACCGCGTATTTCAATCCCTTTATGTCGATTAATACCACTGGTGCTAGCGACATGCTTACAGGCAAGCGAATCGAAAATGTGGAGCCTTTTCCAACTTCGGTATGGATAGTTACTTTGCCGCTGAGCGATGTGACAGAGGTTTTTACAGCGTCCATTCCAACGCCACGACCAGAAACCTCACTAACGGTTTCAGCGGTCGAAAAACCCGGTAGAAATATTAGTTCAATGGCCGACTGATCGTCTGTTACGTGCGAGACATCGAGTCCCTTTTTTTGAGCGGAGGCCAGAATTTTTTTTGCATCGATGCCTTTACCGTCATCTTTGACTTCCACTACTGCTTCGTTACCTGAAATTGTGGCAGACAAAATAATAGTTCCAATTTCTGGTTTATTGCTTCTGATTCGATCCGAGGGTGATTCGATGCCGTGATCCATAGCATTTCGAATCAGGTGAATTAAGGGCTCGCCTAATACATCTAAGATTTTTTTATCTAATTCAGTATTCTCTCCAACTGTTTGAAAGAGAATCTTTTTATTAGTTTTCGCGCTGTAGCTTTGTACGCTACGGGCCATGCGATTAAATAGACCTTGGACCGACATCATGCGCATGCTCATCGTGCTGCGTTCGAGTTCGCCGACCCCTCTGCGCAGCGCTCCGTCGAGCATGTCCCATGTTTGAAAGAAATCGCGTTGATCTAGGTTGCCAGACTTAAATCGATCCACCAGGTAAACCATTTGGTTTCGGATGAGAAATACCTCGGAAACAATATTCATAGTTTCATTGACGCGATTTACGGTAACTCGAATATACTCTTCCGTCGCATTCACTGTAGCTTGTGGGGTTTTCGAAGCAGCGGGAAGTAGTTCTTTATTGTCGGCCCTGGTATCGGCAGAGGGTTCTCCGGGAGAGTTTAATGTTCCGGGAACAAGATCAAGCTGGTCTTTTGCTTTTAGTAGTTCGTCGATTTTCTGAACTTCGTCTCGAATATATTGAATTTCAGGATCATTCAAAGTCTGCGGGGATTCTTTAAATTTTCCTAAATTAGTTTCGAGTTCGTGCGCGATTGATTTGGTGCGAGAAAAGTTAAACATCGAACTACTACCCTTGAGGGTATGTACATTGCGAAATATCGCGGTAATTAATTCCGAACGATCTTGGGCCCCTGGAAGTTTTTCCAGATCGCCGTGAATTTTTTCTATAATATCGGCTGCTTCCGCTAAAAATTCCGGTAATAGATCGTCGTTTTCTGCCATTGTTTAAGCTGCCTTTGAACCCTGCAACCTAGGGGGTTCGTTTTCTGAATCTGTGTTTGGGTTTGAATCGGAGTTCGATGGTGAATCTCGAGGTTCCTTGTCCAGAAGGTTTTGATTGTCTTCTAATCCCGTCATTACTGTGCTCGCGCTGTTACGTAAATTTATGCAACATGCATCTACGGCACTGACCGCCTGCTGTACTTTTTCTGATAAACGCCCAACCTCGTCGGCGACAATAGCAAAACCTTTGCCCGCTTGCCCGGCCCGTGCAGCTTCAATCGAGGCGTTTAGTGCCAGTAAGTCAGTTTTCGCGGCAATGTCCTTAATGTTGCGAATTAGAGTGTCGATTTCATTTAAGCCCTTCATTACCTGCTTCATAGAAAGGCTGGTTTTTTCTAATTCCGATCGGAGTCTAGTTTGTTTTTTTCGTTCGTTCATATATGTCTCATTCCTTAGTCTTTCCAACTTCTAGATTTTCGAGCCACGATAAAAATTTTCCGACGTTTTCATCTTTAAATACTGCCCCATGTTGGGGGCAGATCATTTTAATATCCAGTTTTCTTACTCGGCGGACCCATCGATCTTTTGCTTCGTTGGACGGAAGCCACCGTACGTGAAAGCTCTCCATAAATTGAATATGTGAATCGAAGTCCTCAACGAAGGTAGGGTGTCCACCCGGTAAGAGTGCCGAACCGATATCGCCGCTGAAAAGAATTTTGGCTTTCGGGTCATATAGGTTGAAATTGCCAGACGAGTGACAGTAGTGCGCAGGTACCAATTGAAGATCCTGGTCACCCAATCGAATGGTTTTGCCTTCGTCTGGAATTTCGGAAAAGCGATTCACATAGCTATTTCCGAAGTGAGCGATGAATTTTCCCCAGAGCCAGGAAACATGTATACGCGCGTCCGGACTCAATGCCATCCAGAGCGGAAGGGAAGACATAATGTCAGGGTCCTGATGGCTACAAAGGTAAGACTCAATTTTACGGACATCTATGACTTTCGAGACCTCACTAAGTACGGTTGGAAATATTTCCGAGCCTCCTGGATCAAGCATCATCGCTTTGTCTCCATTGATTATGAGATACTCGTTGGTGTCGATCACGCTTTCTGGCTTTGACGGATCCCTTCCAAGAAATACCCATTGATGATTTCCGTCGTCGAACAGTACTTTACGCAGCATTGAGTTCTCCTCTCATGCAGGCACATCTTTCTGATAAGGCAGCATTGATCAAGGCCACTGTTTCTTGTAGCGACCCGCATATTTTCGTAGCGACATCCGATGTTTCTTCTATCGACTCTGCGATCGACAAGAAAAACGTACCTTCTCCATGCGCTGCGGTGTTTGCTAGTACCCGAAGTGCGACTACTATACTCGAAAGTCGATTATTCACTTGTCGCAGGCCGTCCTGTTCCGGTTTTAAGTGAGAAAGCGCTAGCTGAGCCTCATGTAGTTGGTCAGAAATTTTTTTGCTTAATTCAAGACATACGTGGCGCACAGTGGTGTGGTTGTATGACTCACGAATGGAGCGAAGTGCGAACGAAAAGTGTTCTCGTTGACCAGAATCTACAATACAAGCTAGGACTCTAGTACTGACTTGAGATGTGATAGTTTTTGAGCGCTCTGCAAGCTGGGCGATGAGGGTGGAAGTCGAACCAATTTGTTTTGCGATTTCACTAAATATTTTAGATTGGCTTTCTACGTGGCCAGACGCAATCGCTGCATTTACCGAAATTTCTCTAAGTCTCGTACCCAAATGAAAGAACTGCTCCAGCAGACTTTCAATGCAATGGGTATTTCGAAACAAGTCCTTAAGGCATTCGCCCGTGTAGTGTTCGTCTATCACGGTCTTTTTATCGGAAATTATTTTGCGCGAACTGAGATAAAAGTAACGATTTTAATTCAGATTCAGAAAGGCTTGCCCAGACCAAAAAATTGCGTTGAAATGGCGCACTCAAGCATCCCTATATCGAACGTTTTTTATAGAAAATTCATACTACGACGTCAATGCAATCAAGCAGTTAATGGCAGGGTGATTTGTTTCCGGAAACATTCTGGCTTCTTGGAAGCAACAGCCGGAAACAAAATCTTGTTTCCGGTTACGTTAGCTCCTTAAGCTAAGCCCCTGCTACTCGCTTTCGTTCTTCACTGGCTTAAAGATCTCTGTGTTTTGTCGGCAATCATCCCTGACTCGGGGTGTAACTAGTTATGTGTCTTCTGGGCATTGCCCAGGGTTCTGAGGTGCCTTTTAGGCATCTTGGTTTCAGCGAAAGGGCGCTATCACAAGGTAATGCCTACACGGCGTAGCTGCGGCACAGGGATGCACGCCAATAGGACTTTAATACTAAAGGGATTCTCTTACCCGTAAGTGAGTGATTTCAAGGTCTTAGGGATAGATAAAGCGCGAGAAATAGGCCGTATTTTCAATTCATCAGCCGGAAATGGTGCGTTAATAGAAGATGTTATCGGGGGACATTCCCCGCAGCGCATGCGGCGACGCGAGAAATTGCTCAAAATCGAAAAATATAGACGGAGTGGCTACTTACTTTCCGTCCGTGTTTTTCTTCTGAGTTCTTGCCCATTGAACAAATTGATCGAGCGCGGTGATGGCAACCTCAGTGGTATTCCATCCCCAGGCTTCAGAGATCTTATCCAGCTCAGTAATCAAATCTGAAGGCCAGCGTTGGCTTACCATCTTTCTTGGGCCGCTTGAGTATTTGCGTTCTGGAATCTCGAATGTAAGTCCCTTGGTGCTAAGTTTTGGCATGGCTTAAATGCTAGCGTTGGTTTCAGGTAAAAACAATACGTTGTATTTATGTATTGACATTGTATTGTTTTATAATTAAACCCATCTTCGGAAGTATCGAAGTATGTCAAAACCTCACCCTCTACTTAAACCCTGTTGTAGCAAGTTCTCTCGAATCGCAAGCCAGTACATCGACATTACGTGTCACGATGATTATAGGCTCCGCATGATTGCAAATCTTCTGCATTGCGCAAAAGATCAGGACATCTTCGACATGGAAAGCCTTGAAGAGGTAGCTCTTCTCATCGAAGAGTTCGTAAATAAAAAGATCGCGAGAGAATACTATTTCTTTGGCCGCACTTTAAGGCCCTGTCTCTTTAGCGATGCTGATTTGAGCGCGGAGATTCACCGCGTGCATGCCACGATGAAAGAGTCGGAGCGCATTCATGAATAGGAAGCGTGTCGCTCTTTACGTCAGAGTTTCGTCCGAGCAACAGGATACGGACTTACAGATCCGTGAGCTTACCGAGTTTGTAGCCATCAAGGGCTGGGAAATTTACCGAATCTTTGAAGAAAAGGTCACAGGCACTCACGCCAACCGCAAAGTACTTAAAGAGCTCGAAGCAGATGGCCGTAAACGAAAGTTTGATATCCTTGTCGTTTGGAAGCTTGATCGGATTTTTAGAAGCCTTAAGGACTGCATCAATGGCCTTCAAGAGTTTGCTGATCTTGGAATCGAGTTTGTTTCACTCAAAGATCCTGGCATTGATATGACAACGCCTTCAGGAAAGCTTCTTTTGCACGTTCTAGCGGCTTTTGCAGAGTTTGAGGCCTCAATCATCAAAATGAGAGTAAAGTCTGGTTTAGCTGCGGCTAGAGCTCGTGGAAAGCGTTTGGGTAGGCCTAAGACGCGCGATGATACCAAGATTAGGCTTCTTCGCAGTCAAGGTGCATCTATTCGGGGTATTTCAAAAGTGCTTGGCATTTCAGCGGGAGCTGTACAAAAGGCACTAGTTCATCGAAAAGCTATGCAACTTCAAAGTGGAGTTGGTCAGCAAGGCTGATGGGTTTCTTGGCTCTCGTTTTTACACCTTTGGGTTTACGAAGGTCCACCAATCCCACTTCGACCAGAATGCTTAAGTCTTGGTGAACATCGGCAAAATTTCGATCCACCATGCTTGCTAGTTCAGAAATCGAGTTTGGCTTTTTATCCCGAATTGCTCTCCAGAGCTCTAATCGATTGTCGGTGAGGAATTTACGAACGGCCTCAATGGACTCAAAGAACTCTCCACGAAGAGGCGAGACCTTTTCGCCTTGATCCAGCTTTTTGGCAAACTTGAGCTCTTCTTCGTGCATCTCTTCTCTGGACTTAATAATGATCTTTTTTGTTTTCATGGTATCTAGCCTCCTCAACCTTGGCCTCTTGAAAGAAGTCCTCTAAAAGCTTTTCAATTCCTTTGAACTCGTAAGATCTCTCTTTGTTATCCCAATGCACATGCGGCCCTTTTGGCCAGTGGTTATCGTAGAGCAGAATCACTGAATGAACTTTTGGGTCCACGAGAACCATTCGGTATTTAATGCCCTCGGGGTAGCGAGTTGACCTTGGAATCCTCCAAATTTTTCGCTCCATCAGGAGCCCGCTATTTAAGGCCTGCCGTCTCCAGAAGATGAGGTTTGCTTTAAGCTGACCTTTTGTCGCCATTCTTAATATAGGACCATAGCCTATAATACTATAATAGTCAAATCAGAGCGTTTTAGTCGTACTGGGGAACTGATCTCCTTAGAGGTGTATCCAAAACCCCTCTAAAAGCGCTCTTCCAACCCATTGAAACTACACGGCTCAAATTTGAGAGTTGGGGTGTATTTTAAACTACAGTTTTGGATACAAGTGCAGAGTGCGAATTAAGCGAAATAAGACGTTGCCTATGACTTCTGGCACTTTTGGCACCTCAAGGTTTAGAGAAACGGAACTTAGAAAGTAATCCACACTCTGTTGTTTTGCTTTCAGAATCTCCGTAAAGACTTATGATCTTAGTCGAGCATTAAAAAAAACCAGGGCACCCCTCCCTCTAATAAGCGGGGCTTTCGGGGCTTCTGGGGCGGACTATTGAAATCATTACTATTTTTGGCCTATTTTGCGCCCCGATCTTTAAAATCAAGCGGGGCACTTGGCCCAAAAAGCGGGGCGCAAGCCGATTTTTGGGCTAAAGACGCTATTCTGCCTGAATGGCGTGAAGAGCTATCATCACAATGACTGACTTCTTTGCTTCAAGAAATACGCAGAATTCGTACTACGCTAAGGCGGAACCTGCACCCCAGGTTGGAACCCAAGCCGGAGATTCAAACCCATCAAACAAATGGTTGGAATCAAGACCCACGAATAAGGCACACCCTGGGCCTTTAAAGAACAAGAGTATTGTCTTGGCCTTTCTGCTTTGACACGCACGAGATCGCCTCATTGGAGGGGACGGAGAACGCTTAGACCGGGGGGATGGGGGGGTGCTCGGTTTCGATATGGATCATCCCAGTCGCCCGCGAAAAATTAAGGAGCAATTTTCGCGAAGGCGAGAACGTATCCGTCGGGATCAAGACTATACGCAGCAAGATCTCCCCAGCTTCGTTTTTCCAATCCACTGAGCTCTCTCGCTCCCATTTCAAGGGCGCGTTGATGAAATACTCGGGGATCAGATGAAGGGAGCGGCCTTTATTTAGACCGACTCCCTTCGAGATTCCTTTTTTATTGTTCACTTCTTTTTTACGATGCTTCCGTCTACTGGATTAAAGTAGATCTCAACATCGTTGCCGTCTTTATCCGTGCCATAGATTTCATAGCAGCTGCCCGGCTGCTTAAATTTTCGGATCTTATAGCCCTCCGCTTCCTTCTGCTTTTTAAAGTCCTCTACACGCATCCATTTGTTCTTAGGCTCAAATGTGCAGTTTTTGGCCGCTTGGGCCGGGCCGCTCGTTAGCAGCATTCCGCTCAACATTATGGTGGTTACAAGAGTTTTCATATCCATTGTCTCCTTGATCGGCTGGGTTGGGACTTGATTATCCCTATCCACCACTTACTTTGAGCATTTTTCTTGTTTTGCATATTGGTCAAACGTCTCAGATGCCTGAATTCAAGCCGTATACAGCATTCGCCCCATGGCCAAATCTCTCTAGAGTGACAGTGTAAATTTTAAGGAATGGGAAAATCCCAGTCTCTTTTGTTTGCGGAGGAATTTATGAAAAAAACGAAGGTGTACGACCTACCGACCAGACTCTTTCACTGGCTGTTTGCGGGGCTTTTTCTAAGTGCTTTTCTTATCGCAAAAATGATCGATGATGACTCGCCAAGTTATTCCTACCACATGCTGCTTGGCTTGATCTTAAGCATGGTTGTCTTTTTGCGCATCATCTGGGGATTCGTAGGAAGCAAGTATGCTCGGTTTGCGTCCTTTGCTCTCAAGCCTAATGACCTAGTTTGTTATTTAAAGCAGCTGATTAGCTCAAAGTCCACGCGAACGCTGGGGCATAATCCAGCCTCAAGCTGGGCTGCTCTTGTCACGATGGCATTAGCATTGGGACTTGGACTTACAGGCTATTTGATGACTACTGGAACTAACAAAGAAGCTTTCGAGGATATTCATGAGCTTTTGGCAAACACCTTTATCGTTATCGCTATTGCGCATGTCGCTGGTGTCATCCTTCATTCAGTTCGCCATAAGGACTGGATTGGTCTTTCTATGGTTTCCGGCAAAAAACAAATGATCGAGGGACAGGCCGGAATTGAGCGTTCTCATCGTGGGGTGGCGCTACTTTTCTTAGTTCTTGTCGGAGCGTTTGTTTTTCATCTCACGAACAATTATGATGCCCAAAGTCAGACGCTTCATCTCCTCGGGAATACGCTCCAGTTAGGTGAGTCCGAAGGTGATGACCGCTTAAAAACGGATGAGCGCTACTCAAACGACGAGGATCACGATGACGATTAGGGGGTCAGATGAATACACGAGAGCGAAGTTTTATTGCGATTGTTTTGTCGATCATTGTCGTCATGGTGACCACTGATCTCATTACAGATGCCAAAGAAGGAGTCAGGTGGTTTCACTTACTGATTGAGGGAACTATCGCACTTGCAGCATCGCTTGGGATTTTCATTCTTCTACGTGGGTCATTTACACTTAAGCATTCCCTTGCCGCCGAACAAAAAAGCGCCACTCAATTTCAGGCAGAAGCGGAAAAGTGGAGATCTCAGTCGAAAAAATATCTTGAAGGTCTAAGCCAGGCGATCGATGAGCAGCTCACCTCGTGGAAGCTCACCAATACGGAAAAAGAGGTAGCGTTCTTATTATTAAAGGGCTTAAGTCTAAAGGAAATTGCCACACTTAGGAACACCGCAGAGAAGACTGCACGTACTCAGTCTACTGCCATCTACTCCAAGGCAGGTCTAGCTGGCAGATCGGAGCTTGCCGCATTTTTTCTTGAGGACTTGCTTTTACCTCCCGAGCGGTTAAAAAAAGTAAATCCTGCTTCATAAAAAAATAGGTTTTCCTTCGTTTTGTGGTGACAGTCCTACACCTATGAATAGATTGCCTTGCTCGATCAACACCATTTCGAGGCATGAGCTCAGAGTGATCGCTGTAAGGTTCAACTGGGATCTGAGGATTGCTATTTTGTTGAAGGGCATCCTTGACTCTCAGGTGCATGACTGCACTTTCTGAAAATACGGGCTTAAAAACAGAGCTTAGAAAATTACAGGCAGATCAATAAAGATGATCTTATCGCTATGAGTGGGCGATGTGTAATTTCCGTTTGCCATGGGACCTACTAGCCCCTGTGCATAGGCAATCCCCGGCCTTAGGGTTGCTATTGCTGTTTTAAAAGTGAATCGCGGGCCTACAGCAAAGGATAAGTTTTCAACCGCTGGCTTTGGTACTGCGGAGACTGTGGCGTTATCAAGCCACCTTTGATAGCGAAGCTCGCCAATTAGTGAAAGATTCGGCACAACTGCATAACCTAGGGCTAACCCCGAGGTAAAATTTGTTCGCGAAGGATCGAGATCGATCTGCTCCCCACGAGTTCTTGTGAGTTGAAGAAGAGTGGCTTCAAGTTGAATGGTCCATCCGTGAGCGATGTAGGCGATATCTAAGCCCGGAATAACTGTAAAATAATTTACCGCAAACAAAGCATTATCCATCGCAGAGCGAGCAAGAATCCCAGCGGAGTTTGCCGATTGAACGCTTGAGTCGGGATAGTTTCCACCGCCACTTCC
>DGKJ01000055.1:15942-28908 GCA_002387735.1 Bacteriovoracaceae bacterium UBA4573
AGTTTCCACCGCCACTTCCCACGGGGGCTGTGAGCCCCAGAAAAAAACTCATCCGAAAATCCTGAAACAAGCTTAGCGAATAAATTGAACCCAAAAGAGGGTTCATAAGTGAAGTGGCACTAGCGGCACTTCCTGGTGGTTGATTATTGAGCATTCCAACTCTTGCCAAAATGGCGAGATCGGGAATTAGTTTATATGATCCGGTCAAAATGCTTGCCACAGCAAGACCACCTGAGTTGCCATTTCGGTCGTTGTAAAAAGCGATTGCTGAGTCAAGTCTTGCTACGTTTACCGCTAATATGGGTCTTAGTTGCCACGGGATCGAATAAGGACTTGCTTGAGAAGACGGCAGCAAAGGCTCCTTTTTTGAAGGTTGTTCAGAAATAGCATCATCGTTCGATGCTGGAGTCGGTGTTTTAGTTTCGTTTGATTGGTCAGTAGCGTAAGCGATGCGCAAACAGACTGCGACCCCGAACACCGCTGTCGCAAATACTAGAAGCAAAGTTTTAAAGTGTTTTTTGAGCTGCATAAGGCGCATGCCCGCCCCCCTTTTCATCATCAATAATGAAAATCTATCACTGGAGTGACGAAAGGTCGCATGACTTCGATCATAGTATAGTGATTTTGAGGACGATAAGGTTTTGGCAAATGCCACTAGAAGTCTGGCAGACAAAAAAGACAGCATTTTTGGCACGTGAATCGCACTATTACCTTTAAGCGTCAAAACTTGAAAACTTTCGAGACGTTTTGTCCCTTGGGTAAGAAAAGGTGTCTCATATGCCAAGGACTCTTGCATGAGTTATCGCATCGATCCTGATCCGAGTAGCATCTATTTCCGAAGCTTCGCTGATTGTAGCGATGCGATCATGATCACAGATGAATTCGGCAAGATTCTCTACATCAATCCCGCTTGGGAGAGGCTTTATGGATTCAATCAATCCGAAGTCTTAGGGCAAACTCCAAAGTTTTTACACTCCGGTAAGCACGATTCCACGTTTTACAAGAACATGTGGAAAGCCATTACTGATCCAAAACTTGGACACTGGAAAGGTGAAATCATCAATCGCACTAAAAGCGATACACTTCTTCCGGTCTATCTCATGATTACGACGATCAGACGCCCTGACCAGTCTATTTATGGCTACGTCGGCATTGCAACGGACTTCCGGGTACATAAAGAAGGTGAAAAGAAAAATAGACAGCAGGAAAACCTCGCGGCACTTAGGACCTTTTCTGAAGGTCTTGCTCACCAAATTGGAACAACATTAGGCGTGATTCGTGGAAGAGCTGAGTTTCTAGAAGCTCAACCGTCAAGCAAACGTACCGTTCAATCTTCCGCTAAAACCATTATTGAGCAGGCAGATCGTATCCAGCAGTGTGTAGAGTACCTTCTTCAGTTTTGTAGAACCACTCGAGGACTAGATCTTCAAGAAGTTGAAATTGCGCCTCTCCTTCGTGAAATACACAAGCATTATGAAAAACGAGCTCAAGATCTGATGATTTCTTTTAGGTTTAAGCATTCGGATCATCCACCGATCAAAGGTGATTCGCAGAGAATTAAGAACATTCTGATTCATCTCTTAGATAACGCGATTGATGCGATTGAAAACGAGAGAGCCAATCCAAAAAAAGCCGGAACGAATCACGAAATTCATGTGTACACAGAAGAGCACGAATCAGAAATCAAAATCACGATTCGCGACACAGGCTGCGGCATTGAAGAAAAGGATCTGGATAAGATTTTTCAACCCTTTTTTACTAAAAAAGACATCGGACAAGGAATCGGCCTTGGTCTTTCACTCGCTTTAACACTCACTCAAGACTTTGGAGGACGAATCTCGGTTACGAGCCAACCCGGAGCGGGCTCAGCTTTTACCCTTCATATTCCAAAGGCATGAGGGGTTATGACTTAGATCATATGAATAAAGACACTTTTGATGTGAAAATGAACTGGAATGCATAAAGAGATGGAAACAGAAAAGAGACCTCGCGCTAAATGCAATCCTCAGGAGATTGCTCTTAAAAGTTTTTTTCTAGGGCCTCAGGCGGAAAACGCAACTTGGGTATTACCGCTTCTCGATGGTGTTTTTAATCGGTGGGTGCAATGGCGGCGATCGCTTTTTCCTCAGGACGGAAAAGCCATCAGTGCTCGAGATCAAAAAGATCAGGAGTTTATTGCAAGAAGGCAGGACTTTGAACGAGTGGCTTATGAGCTAGTGACCCGCTTTGAAGAAGAGGTTCCTAAATTCTCACCCAGATACATTGGCCATATGTTCTCTGAGGTCTCACTTCCTGCTCTCATTGGCCATATTGTTACGCTTTTACACAATCCAAATAACATCTCAGGTGAATCTTCACGGGTAGGGACTCAGATTGAAGATGAGGCTGTTCGCTTTCTTCTTTTAATGACCGGATTTTCTGAAAAACATGGGATGGGTCATTTTACTTCAGGGGGAACCCTGGCAAACTTTGAAGCTTTATCTCGCGCCCATTCCCGATATGCGCTCTGGTTATCAGCTGAGGCGGCTTTGGCAAATGCCACTCGAGACAAAAACCTATTTCAGAAATTTGATCCTGTGATGGCCGCTCATTCGGGGTGGGAAGGCTTTGATGAAACAATTCGTGAATTAAAAGAACGCTCCGTAAGTGAAAAAGAAATCCTAAATTGGAACATGGGGTTTCAAAACCCTCTGGAGCTTGCTGCGCGGATTGAGGGTTTAAGCAGGCAGGAGTTTCTTGGGCCCGTGATGCTCGTGCCCGAGAATAAGCACTATTCCTGGAAAAAAGGAGCTCACCTTTTTGGTGGTGGGATAGAATCTATTTGGCCTATACGCCTTGATGGAAAAGGAAGGCTCTCCATTGATCATCTTAAACATCTGATTGATCTTGCGATTGTCAAAGGAAGACCAATTCAGCTTGTCGTTTCAGTTGTAGGCACAACCGAGCTGGGTGGCATTGATCCCGTTTGTGAAGTTCAAGACGTGCTTGATCGGTGGAGAAGTGCTAGTGGCGTGCACATTTGGCATCATGTGGATGCAGCGTATGGAGGTTTTTTTCGCACTTTAGATTTAAAGAAATCAAAGACATTTTCTCAAAATGCCTTAAAAGCACTGGCCTCCATTCCACGCGTAAACTCAATCACACTTGATCCACATAAGCTGGGATACGTTCCCTATTCTTCGGGTGCTTTTTTGACGAGAGAAAAAAGGGACTACTATTTCATGTCCTTTGATAGCGCTCCATACATCGATTTTGATGCCGCTTTTGACCGTGGGCCTTTTACCATTGAAGGATCTCGCTCAGCAGCTGGCGCAGTAGCAACGTGGATGACAGCAAAGACAATCGGACTTCATCCAAAAGGATATGGGCTTCTTCTTGAAAGAACGGCAAGGATTTGCAGAGAACTCGAGTCCAAAGTCGAGAAAGCCGGTTTACCTATACAAATAGCGCCAGGATGCGACACGAATATTTTATGCTTTACTTGCGCAAGGCCAGGAGAAGCACTTTCCGTCTCAAATCAAAGAACGATTAAAATATTTGAAGCATTTTCTCCAAAAAACAATGGGGCCTTCATTGTCTCAAAAACCAGTCTAAACTGGGCCGCCTATTCGGCTTATCTTGATGAGTGGGTATCGCAATGGTCCGGTCAGCGTGATGCGAACGAAGTTGTTCTTATTCGGATGTGCATGATGAATCCTTTTTTTGGATCAATCGAAACGAAGGTAAACTACGCCGATAGCTTCATTGATGCTTTGAGGTGTGAGTTGGAGACGTAAGATGAAGAAAGCACAATCACTTGATCAAGAGACCACATTCTACCCATACGAGCTTTTCTTTTCTAAAACCGATAAACGCGGAATCATTCAATCGGGGAACGCAGTTTTTATTCGGGTATTCGAGAGGGTTCGTCGAAAGATCGGGAATGAGTACCATCTATAGCGCACTAAAAGTTTTTCGATATCCAAGACATCTAAAAGCCCTAGAGGAGAAACTTCTAGAGCCGCCGATTCATATTCGGGTAAAGCCAATTAACGCATGTAATCACAAGTGTTGGTTCTGTGCTTATCGCGCTGACAATTTAGACCTTGGGGCTTCTATGCGTGTTGCTGATCGCATTCCAGAACCAAAGATGCTTGAACTCACTCAAGACTTTATAAAGATGGGTGTAAAAGCCGTGACGTTCTCTGGAGGCGGAGAGCCGCTTCTTTATCCTGGAATCAATAAAATAATCAAAATGCTTGATCAGGGAGGAATTAAAGTCGGATGTCTAACCAATGGAGCGCTACTCAGGGGACCACTAGCTGAGACAATCGCAAATCACTGCACTTGGATCAGGATTTCAATTGATGGTTGGAATGGGGAAAGCTACTCGAAATCGCGGGGTGTAAATCAGGACGAGTTTGAGAAAGTCCTCTCCAATATCCAGGCTTTTAACGAAAAATGGGTAAAATGCATTCTTGGCATCAGCTTTGTGGTCACAAAAGAGAATTCTCCTCATATTTTTGAATTCTGCAAACGAGCAAAAGAAATCGGTGTCCGAACAGTAAAGATTAGTGGCTGCGTTGTCTCAAACGATGGAGATGAAAATGCAGAATACCACAGGGAAATTTTTGCAACAGTTCGCAGTCAGATTGCGATGAGTTTATCGCTCGCAAGTGACCAGTTTCAGGTCCTAGATCACTATCACGAACAGATGAGAAGCTTTGAAAAGCCTTATCGATCATGTCCGATTTTGTCTCTTTTAACGGTCATTGGCGCAGATTGTAAGGTTTACTCGTGCCAAGATAAGGCCTATACAGATGCTGGGTCGCTTGGTTCGATTAAAGATAGGTCCTTTCAAGAGTTTTGGTATTCACAAGAGGCGATCGAAGCACGATCGCGCATTAACCCACAGACCTCTTGCCAGCATCATTGCGTGGCTCATCGAAAAAATCTGCTACTGACAGAAGTTTTTGATATTGATCCAGATCACGCCGCCTTTATTTGAGACGCAAAGCGTAAGGTTTTTATGAAGTTGCAGACCGAAGCTCCCAACTAAACCCATTGCCAATGGAGCCACGGTATTACATAATATAAGAAATCTAAGGATTTGCCACCGCTAGCGAACAGAGAGGTATTTTTTTGCCCGCGATGCGGTTTTTTGTTTTCTTTTGGAGGATGAAATGCGGGGCTCACTTACTTCTTTGCTGATCGCAGCAGCACCGATCCTAGGTGCGCTCTCTTTTTCTGCTAACGCGGGTGATTTGCCCACCGAGAAGGCTGTGCTGACGGCGCCTCCGCTTGTGCCTCCGCCGATTACGCGATCTCATCCTGCAAAAGTAGTTGTTGAGCTTGAAGTGGTTGAAAAGGTGATGCCGATCGCAGAAGGCGTTGAATACACCTTCTGGACCTTTGGTGGAACGGTTCCCGGAAAATTCATCCGGGTTCGAAAGGGCGATACGGTTGAGTTTCACCTCATGAACCATCCAGGCAATAAACTTCCGCACAATATCGACCTGCATGCTGTGACGGGTCCAGGCGGCGGTGCGTCGAGCACGTTTACGGCTCCAGGTCACCGCACTCGATTTACGTTCAAAGCACTCAATCCTGGTCTTTACATCTACCACTGCGCAACCGCCCCAGTGGGCATGCACATCGCAAACGGGATGTATGGACTAATTTATGTGCAACCTGAAGATCCCCTTCCGAAAGTAGATCGCGAGTACTACGTGGTTCAGGGGGACTTTTATACGCCAGGTGATTTTGGAAAGAAGGGCAACCAGCCGTTCTCCATGAAGCGAGCGATCGACGAGAACCCAAGCTACGTGCTTTTCAACGGCTCGGCATCCTCGCTTGTGGGTGATAACGCGCTTAAAGCCAAAGTGGGAGAAACGGTTCGGCTCTTTGTCGGAAATGGTGGTCCCAATCTCGTGAGCTCGTTTCACGTCATTGGCGAGATCTTCGATAAGGTCTATTTCGAGGGCGGAATTCGCGCTCAAGAGCACGTCCAAACGACTCTGATCCCTGCGGGTGGTTCGGCGATCGTGGAGTTCAAGCTCGATACGAACGGAACCTACATCCTGGTCGATCACAGCATCTTTAGGACGTTTAACAAGGGCACGCTCGGCATGCTCAAAGTGGACGGCGAGCAAGACAAGGCCGTGTACTCTGGAAAAGAGCTAGATGAGATCTACTTAGGCGATGAATCGGTGGCCACTCAGATCAAGGCTCAAAGTGATAAGAAGGATGAAAAACCCAAGATCGCTCGAGTCGAGACCAAGAAACTGGATGGTGCAGCCCTTTTCGCTAAGAACTGCGCTATGTGCCATCAAGCCCAAGGTCAAGGGATTCCTGGAGTGTTTCCTCCTCTGGCCAAGGCTGATTATCTCATGAAGATCGCAAAGAGCGGGGATCGTTCGGAGCTCGTAAAGATTGTTCTTCAAGGAAAGACGGGCAAGATCACCGTCAATGGCCAAGAGTATAACGGTGTAATGACGCCAGTTTCTGGATTGAGTGATGATGAACTCGCCACCCTTTTGACCTATGTGACCAACACTTGGGGCAACCAAGCTAAGTCCTTCACCAAAACTGAGGTTGAAAAGTACCGCAAGGGATTGGGAGCTGCGGGCGGCAACATGGACGCGCATCCGTAATCTGTAGACATGATGAAAGCGGTATCGGTCCTTTTTATTATCTCTGTAGTTGCATTCAGCTCAGCTCTGGCAGTGAACACTCCTCCTGGTGCTGTGCCTATTCCAGGCGGAAAATTCACGCCTCTCTACGGCTTTGGCAAACAGGACACCCAGCGCGAGTATCAGGTAGAGCCTTTTTTTGTGGATAAGCATCCTGTAACTCGTGAGCAGTATCAGCGCTTTCTTGCCTCTCATCCAGAGTGGTCCAAAAAGCGAGTCGATCCACTCTATACGGACGAGAACTACCTCAAGGACTTGAATCTCTCAGGAAAACGTCGTCACTATCCAGTGACTTACGTTTCGTGGTTTGCAGCTCAGGCCTATTGTGAAGCTAAGGATGGCAGGCTTCCCTCCGTACTTGAGTGGGAGTTCATGGCAGCCGCAAGCCAAACGAAGGCCAACGCTTCACGCGATCCAGAGTTCGTCGAAGAGATCCTTCGCTGGTACTCGAAGCCCTCTGGAAATGCTGGCCTGAACCCAGTCGGATCTCACGCGCCTAATTTGTACGGAGTGCAGGACTTACACGGATTGATCTGGGAATGGACGTTAGATTTCAATTCTGTTTTCGTATCTGGCGATAATCGCCAAGACGGTGACAAATCAACGGCTGCCGTTTGCGGAGCGGGACCCACAAACGCGTCCAACCGCTCTGACTACGCTGCCTTCATGCGATACGCGATGCGCTCGAGCGTTCAAGCACGCTTTGCTCAGCCAAACCTGGGATTTCGGTGTGCATATGATGGGCGGTAGGTGAACGATGGCGAGACCACTTCAATTCTTATTGTGTTTGGGAATGCTCGCCCTCTCGATTTCTGCGAATGCAGGATCGACTGGGTCTCTTTTTTCCACGCAGTTCAAATGGACCGACGATCAAGGAAAGGCTCTTCGCCTCGAAGAGTTCAGAGGTAAGTGGACGATTCTTTCCATGATGTATACGTCTTGCCCGTCGAGCTGTCCGCTCATTGTCCAAAAGATGCGAAAGATCGAATCTCAAATGAGCACAAAGGGTCTTAAGGCAGACTTTGTTCTCGTGACTTTTGATCCAGAGCGCGACACTCCCGCCAAACTCAAAACCCATCGCGCAAAGATCAGCGTGACGGAAAAAAATTGGTATTTCTTAAGCGGCAGTGCCGCTGAAACAAGACGACTCTCAATGCTCCTAGGTATCAAGTTCGCCAAAGACCCTGAGAGCGGTGAATTCATGCACGACAACAAGATCATCCTGGTTTCGCCTACCGGCGAGATCAAGGCTCGTCTGAATTCATTAGGAGAAAACGACTCCGATTTGATTGAAGCCATGACTATCAAATAAGAAGAACAGAGTTGAGACGAGTTCCTCTTAGAACCCTCCTTTGATTTCATTATTTCGCGTAGTTGTAGAAATACCAAATGAGCCTGTGGCAAACGGCACTGGTTTCAGAGATTTCGCTCTAGTGCTTGCTGCTGTGAAAGTACAGAGAGTTGTCGCCGTGTAAGGGCGAAAGCAAGATCTGTGGCTGCACCAGCAAAAAGGGCAAAGCCGATGCCTAAGATGACATCAATGACGTAATGATGATTGAGATAGACTGCTGAAAAAGCCATCAAGATAGAAAATGCGACTGTTAGAATCCTCAGGCGCTTTACTCGAAATGCGTAATAAGCGGCAAGCACAGGATAGGCTGCATGCAGTGAAGGAATAGCTCCAAAGACATCCGCTGATCTTCCGTACCATTCTTTAAAAAAACTTAGTCCCGTCATTTCATCAAATCTTGCGCACCCAGCAAGACTTGCTTGCACATCTAAGCGCGCGGGTCCGAAACCGTATTCCGCGACATACCAAGGCGGAGCTGCTGGATAAACGTAGTACGTGATGTAGCCCAGAATATTGACCACGAAAAACGCCCACATCATGCTCCTAGCGCGCTCTGGAAGCGTATCATTTTTGCACAGAAAAAATCGAAAGTAGGCAGCAACCAAAAGAAATTCAAAAACATAGATGAGATAAGTAGCGCCTGCGATAAGATCAAGAACGGGATGGATTCTTTTTTGCCACCACTCATTGGGTGTAAGAATGGTGCCGCTATCCGATATTCCAAAAAAGCGTTTATCAAACTCATAGGGCTCAATGACGTGGATGGTGCCCCGAATGTAATCAGCAAAAAAGCGCTGGCTATCGTAAACCACGGCAACGAGTAAAAGAGGCAAAAGAAAATCACGCAGACGCTTGATGCGCACACCACCGTAGAAAAGAATCAAAATGACCGCGCCAAAGATGAAATGATCGGCCCTTAATCCTGAAAGTAAAAAAAGAGCGCTCCAATATGCGAGGACAGCAATCGACGGAATCAAAGCTTGAAACACATTCGTAGGTTTAGAGTCTTTGAAGACCATGCTCGTTACCTTTACGGGAACACTTCGACTTCAAGGCCGAGCCCCGTGATCTTACGGGAGAATTCCACTAGCTCATTGGCTTTAACGGGTAGAATGCCAGGAATAGCTGGAGCTCTAGCCGTGGTCGTGAGGTGGATTTTTTCCGGGCGAAGTCTACAGTATAGGCTAAGTAACGCGTTTTGATTTTTCTCTGTCCAATTGGAAACCTGAGGATTACTGGGACATCGCCAGACGAGAGTTTGAATAAAAACGCGATGAAGTTTTTCTATGCGACCGACGTGGTTACTCACTCCACCTACTTTTGGAATGGGGCGATTGTGGCGAAGAAAAAGCTCATCCAGTGCGCAATCAAGCTTAATCCAGGTTTCATCTAGAAGATCACAAGCACGAACGACTTCATTCCTGTCAAGTTCTGAGCCATTAGAGAGGCAGTTTAAAACCCATGACTGAGAGAATTGTTTTCTTAAGAGAAGAAGGCTTTTTACAATAGAATAAAACTCTGGGTGCGCGGTGGGTTCACTGTTTCCAGCAAAAGTGATGGAATCAAAGTCTACACCTTCGTTCATTTTGTCCCGAACGAGCTCTAAAAGATCTCTTTCGCTTGGGACCAACTCATCAGATCGAATGGCTCTTCGCTCACCCATGCCGCACTGGCAGTAGATGCAACCCCAGCTGCAAATCTTTTGACCCGCGACTCCTAGATTAATTCCAAGTGAGCGCCCGTGGCGTCTACTTTGAACAGGACCATAGATCGTAGGGCAATAGCCTTGAGAAAACCCAGGATTCATTCTTTTTGATCCTGGTTTAGTTTTTTAAGTGCGCTTTCGATTTCTTCTACGAGGCGTGCGGCATCTTCTTCTGAAAAATCCTCATGAAAGGTTTTTTTGATGTTGTAGTCTGAGAGTATAAAATGAAGAGTTGGAGTCACTCCTTGTTTTTTTAGGCAGCTCTTTACGCACTGAAGCGGGCAGCCATCAATGGCAATCATGGGTCTTCCCGACTTTGCGACCCGAACCAAGGCCGGTACATCTCCACCCACACCTGCAATGCAAGACATCTCAGCTAACTTTTTTCGGTCGGCCTTGACTGCAAGGTAATTGGCAAGCTGAGCGGCACTTGAGCACCCAGAGCATGAGTAAATGAGAGGAAGCTTTTTAGCAGTGCATTTGTTTTTGGGTTCCATGACCTTTCTTTCCGCAAACACAAGCCCTACGTTTGCTCCACGCTTCCTTGAAAGAGAAAATATTTGAAGAGTGAAAAAGTATTTTTGGGATGAAAAAGATACTCCAAGCCACAAGAGCTACGACCCACACCGCTGCGGCATAAGCCAGATGTTGAAAGTAGGAGTCGGTCCAGATCGCAGTAAAACGCGTAAGTGCTGCTAGGATAATGAGAATACTGGTTGCCGCATAAATACGAGAGCTTGATTCTAGTTCAAGCGCGTAACCCCCATGGGCAAGTGAAACCCTAGAGGCGACAAGGAGCGTGATGAGTCCAAATCCGCTCATAAAAATAAGATGTGCAGCATGAATTCCAAACGATGGAAAAAGAGCATGCACCCAAAGGCCAATAATCAGCGTCCAGGCCGAGATCCAAATCCAAAAAGGAAGTTTTCCAGGGCTTTTGGGGTGCCTATGTAAATGCCAATACTGCACGGCAATCCAGCTTGCGCACACCGCTCTGAGCGCACGTCCCATTTCGGGAAGCATGAAAGCTTCTAAGACAAAGCTCACGAGAAATAATATAAGTTGAAAAACCGGCGGAGTTAAAAGCTTTGGTCTCTCTACAGTGTTTAATTTGAGCGTATTGAGAGGTTTAATTTGATGCGTGGGTACAGGTGCCCATCCAAGAAGAGCAGAAATAAGCTTAGCTCCAATTCCTAGAAGAAAAGCAAGCATCGTTCCGTAGTAGAGAAAAAGCTTACCCGTAAGTGCAAGGCTTGAATCAAGCCAGTTAAACTCAATTAGAGTGAGTATGGCGGAGCCCACAATCCCAAGCAAAAGCCCTGCCGGTAAAAAGATAAAGTGTGGTGGTGGGTTGTAGGTCTTCTCCGAAAAGCGTCTTAGAATAAAGCCCGAGACAAATAAAAGCAGGATGAGTGCAATTGCAGAATGATCAAAGACAAATGAGAGAATGGAGATTGCAACTGCAATCGTTAGCTCGCGAGGAGAGCAGCGTCTAGCACCCGTAAATCTTGGGATTGCCGTGAGAAGAAAACCCGCAGCAAATGAGAGTAAAAAACCAGAGAACATATGGTGGGCGTGAAACTTTGCTGGATAAGGCACTTTTTGAGCTAAATAAAAAATCCACGTCGCAGCTCCAATTACAGCATGCGCGATCCCTAGGGGAAAAAGTAGTTGATAAGGGTCAAGAGAGCTAAAAATATTACGATTCATTTCATTTAAGCCTTTTATTTTTACTGAGACTTTTTTCAAGCATGGGAAGGTTTTCGATTAAAATCCCATCTTGGGTCCAGCTCAGTAAGTGTTGTTTTTGCCAGCGGCTAATAAGCCTGATGATGGTCTCAACTCGGACATCGGTCATCTTGGCAGCCTGCGCTCGCGTGAGTCGGATTGGGATGAAATGCTTAAGATGCGATTCATGCCTACCAAAGCGTCTAATGAGATGATTGATGAGCTCAAACACCCTATTCTCAACAGCTCCGGCATTTAGAATGTCAATTTTATCTCGCAGTACCTGCTCATGCTGAAGAAACATTTCTCTAATCCAAGTGTGGATCTCCGTGTTGATAGGTTTTTTTGTTTGAAGCACGGGGCGCAAATAAAGCTTAATAACTTCAGTTTCTTTTGCGAGAGCTTTTGCACTTCCTGGATAAGAAGTTTTTTTCATCACAGCTGATAATCCAATGACATCGGATGGACCAAAGATGCCCATGGCTATTTCTTCATCACCACCTAATGAATAGCGCGTGATCTCGATTAGGCCAGAGGCGATGATTCCAATAAACTCTCCTGGGTCACCCATCTCCCAGAGGTAGTCTTCTGACGATAGCTTTCGCTTTACGGCAACTGAAGCGAGCAAAGCACGAGCTTCGCTTGAAAGCTTTGATGTGCATCTAAGACTATCGAAATCGGATTTAATCGCTTTTAATGTCTTCTCACTCAGTGTGTGCATGCTTCACTTTTTTCCTATCCATAAGATCTCTTAAAAAAGCCCAGATCGATATGATCTAGATCATACCCTTTAGGACATCCTCAAGAGTAGTTTTAGAGATGTAAAGGGCAAGTGGATTTAAGGATTGGACATAGGGAGAAGATGATTGTTTTAAGTGTTTTCTCCTAAAACCGAAGAAAGGGTCTGAGCCAAATTGTCTCAATCACGAGACAGTTTTGTAAGCGGGATTTGAAAATGAGCGAAACCTACGCACTAGAAAAGAAAGGCAAACCTGGCACTGATCTTGCAATGCATGATGAGAAAGCGACATTAACTATGATGAATCACGCAGCGATGGCGACATCAGTTCTTCAGCATTCAAGGTTTGATCTTAAGGAATTCCAAGACAAGTGGAAGAAAGCCAGGCTTTCAGCCCTCAAAGAAGTCTTAGGTGAGAAAAGTGCCGGGATCAGTGACGAAGAGCTTTTGCTTAAACAAGTCGATACCGAGACCAAAGAGAAAGCTCTTCGTAAGGTTTTTGATAATAGTAGGCGCTTAGGCTTAAGTGTCGCAAAGTTTTTAGGGCTTAGCTGGGAAGCCTCTGACCTAGCCGATCTTTTACCCCAGGTCCATGTACCCTGCTTTTCTCGTCCTTGGAGAAAACACAACTCTGCATATGTCTTAGAAAGAGCAGGATGTGATTCCTATTCAAAAACGGGCAGCCTTGGATGCGATTATTGGCGTGAGGCCTTAGATGGCCTTGTGATGGGAGTCGGTGAAAAAGAGCGGCTATCCCGTCACCGAAGTGTGG
>DGKJ01000021.1:0-12812 GCA_002387735.1 Bacteriovoracaceae bacterium UBA4573
GTGTAGTCGTTTCGTATGGTTTGAAGAGTTTCTTCGCGGATTTTTTGTAATGTAATTTGGCACGAATTCGGAGCCTGACTTTGCGCATCAGACAAAGGTAAAACTAATACCTGACCGAGAATGGCGAAACCTAGAAAGCAAGCTGAGTAGTTTTTTAAACTAAGTTGATTTGATCGCATCTTTTTTTTCATGCCGCTTTTTTCGCTTTCAAATTGGTACGCAGCTTGTCGATTTGTTCTCGGCGACTGAGAGCTATTTTTGAAAATCGTTCTAAAATAGGTTCAATCAAATGAAGTATTGCGCCCCTTAGAAATTGCTCTGCGTTGATTTTATTTTCAAAAAAAGCCCGTGCTTGGTTGAGTGCGCTTTGAAGCTCGACTTCATCAAGATTAGCAAACAAGTAAGCCGATATTGGCGATTGGCTTACGTCGAACTTTTCTTTACCACCGGCCCGACCAGTTTGTAGCAGTAGTTGAACTTCGTATCGTTCGGTAGTTTTATCGTCGTTGAACGGCAGATCCTCAATGAGTTCTTTCCAAATCTGAAGCAGTCCGAATATAGGGTGCCGGCCCATAAACAAAATTATGGGCGCGTCGCCTCCTGTCGAATCCGCTACCGCTTCCACAACAGCCGCAGCGAGA
Organism: Bacteriovoracaceae bacterium UBA4573; assembly: GCA_002387735.1. Classification (GTDB taxonomy): domain Bacteria; phylum Bdellovibrionota; class UBA1018; order UBA1018; family UBA923; genus UBA923. The sequence goes on from DGKJ01000021.1 coordinate 642, forward strand.
AGTTTGGCCTGAATATATTCGCGCCCGATTGTTAGATTGTGTTCCGTGGCCTCCCACAAGTGGGCTAAGACTCGGTGGTCCGGATAGTCTAATGTAAATGGAAAAATCAGACGCAGGTCTATTGAAGAAAAAAAAGCTTCGGTTTGTTGAATTGCTTTTCGAAATTGTTTGACGGTGTACGTTTCTTTTTGAAGTCCGGGGTTCGATTCCCAAATGACTTCCCACGAATTTTTAAGAAATAATCCACTATCTCCCGCTGCGAAATTATTGAGATCGTGCAGAGCTAGTTCAATAGCTTCGGTAGTGACTGCGCGTAAATCCGTATCGGAAACTTTGAGCTTTAGAGCGGTCGCAATATTTTTAAGACGGGCACGCAGGGCCATGGGTGCAGTCACGTCGCCCACTGGTTTTCGAAAAGGAATTGTCGCCTCAATGCACGCGAGTAGGTGGATCATTTGCCATGGTTTTAAAATGCCTTTAAATACATTTTCGGCCACACAGGCGCTTAAGAACTCGTTGAGACCTTCGGCCGGTGTGATCTGTGTGCGGTTTTCGAACCCGAACACTAAACGTGAAAGTATGCCGGGCTCGTTTAGATCAATATTGTTTAGGTCTAATGCATCGAAAAGTTCGGAGACCCCGTCTTCGGTAGGAGCATAGGGCGACATATACTGCCGTAAGGCTTGGTGGCGGGCGCGGTCGATCTGCCAGTAAACGATGTCGTGGAATAAATAGGCAATCACCGCGATGGGGCTGAGATTTTTCGGGTAATTCAACGAATGTTCAATGCGGTGGTAGGCGCGATTACGGGTGGACATGGCTTCGTACAGCATGACCGAAACGCGTTCCAGGCTCCGAGAACTGATTTTTATTCGTAATTTCCCGAATTCGCGGTGCAGCACTTCGACCAGTGTGTTGACTGGCGAATATTCGTGCGGTTGGAGCGAGTCGGTGAGAATCATTGCGTTCGCTGTCCTTTGGTTATTCGTGTCTTTATACAATTCGGTAAAAGATAGTGTTCGCTAAAGCCCGCTGAACAGCTTGACACCGGAGTACTTTGCAGAGAGAAAAGTTGAAACCACCAACACGAGGCTGCGTACGATGACGGAAAAAAATGCCCACCTTTCGCAACAGCAGAAAGAACAAATGAAAGAGCATTTAAAAAGAACCTATGGCGAAGACGCGATCGTCTCAAAACGAGCATTGACTCGTCGCATTGCTGGAGCTTCGAAGGCTCGTCAGTTTTCAAGCACAGCGCTTCGCCCGACCGTCGCGGCACCGCCGCTTGCTTCGGTTGGCAACGCAGTCGACGCGTTACCGATCGACCTCAAACAACCAGCGCTGAACGAAACGCTCCAAGAAATAAAAAAGGATCTCGGCGATTGTACGCGCTGCAAACTTTGTAAAACGCGCACTAATATTGTTTTTGGCGAAGGAAACGAAAAAGCAAAGATCATGTTCGTCGGCGAAGGCCCCGGCGAAACCGAGGATCTCAACGCCCGCCCATTTGTGGGCCGCGCCGGTCAATTGCTCGACAAAATCATTGAAGCCATGGGCTACAAACGGGAAGACGTTTATATCGCCAATGTGGTGAAGTGCCGACCGCCGGGCAACCGCGTGCCTGAACCACAAGAAGTGGCCACCTGCGAACCTTTTTTGTTTCGCCAAATCGACGTCATCAAACCAAGTGTGGTCGTTGCGCTCGGTGGAACCGCCTTACAGTCGCTTCTACATAGCGATGCTAAAATTAGTAAAATGCGGGGCAAGTTCGTGGACTATCGCGGTACCAAACTCATGCCCACCTATCACCCAGCATTTCTGTTAAGAAACCCTTCAGCCAAAAAAGACGTTTGGGACGACATGAAAGTCGTGCTCGAACTACTAAAGAAAGAGTCGGCGTAAAAAATGGTGCGTTTTTGGGTGGTCTTCATTTTTTTTCTCATTAACGCCACATTCGCCAGCGCCAACCTCGTGGTTCAAATCCACCTCGACGGCGTAATTAATAACGGAACTACCAAATACGTAGTACGTGCCGTCGAATACGCGCAGCAAAAGAATGCAGATTTTTTGGCTATTCGCTTAAATACTCCTGGTGGACTACTCAACAGCACTCGCGACATTGTTAGCGCCATGAACGCGAGCAAGGTTCCGATCGGTGTTTTTATTGGGCCCGGCGGAGCCTCAGCCACTAGCGCCGGCACCATCATCGCGATGGCAGCAAATGTGAGTGGTATGGCGCCTGGCACCAATATCGGAGCTGCACACCCCGTGGCCGGGCAAGGCCAAGACATCAAAGGCGACATGGGTGAAAAAGCCGTCAACGACACCGTGGCGTTCATTCAATCCCAAGCGCAGTTACGAGGGCGCAACGTGCAGTGGGCCGAACAAGCGATTAGAAAATCGGCATCGCTCGCTGCAAACGACGCAGTGGCAGAGAAAGTGGTCGATTTTGTAGCGGACGACTTCGACTCCTTTGTTCGAAAAGCGGCAGAGAAAATTGGAAAACCATTTCAAATGGTTCCAATTGAACACCTCGAAATGACCAAAGCCGAACGTGTTTTGCATTTTTTAGGCGATCCCAACGTTAGTTATATGCTCATGGTTTTGGGGGGAGTCGGTCTTTACGCTGAAATGAGTTCGCCGGGTCTGGTGTTTCCTGGTGTGGTCGGGGCTTTGTGTCTGGTGCTCGCACTTATTTCATTTTCCACTTTGCCAGTGAACACCGGTGCAGTGGCGCTACTCATTTTAGCAGTCGTGTTTTTTATACTTGAAGCTTTCATTACGAGTTACGGTTTACTCGCGGTAGCTGGAATCGTTTCCATGCTTTTGGGCGGGCTATTCCTGATGGATTCTTCAACCGGAGATCTTCGCCTTTCGCTCGCGCTACTCATACCCGTGGTTTTAGCTTTTGGCAGCATCATGCTCATTATCGGGTATATGTTTCGCAGAGAGAGTAGGGGGAGGGCCTCACTCGAACTCGAAGGGCAGGTAGCCGAAATTGTTGCGCTCAGCCCGTCTGCCGCCCATAGTACTGCCCACGGGCGCGTTCAATTGCGGGGCGAATTCTGGGACTTTCGTTGGCAAAATGAACCGCGAAAAACACCCGCGATTGGCACGCAAGTTCGGATAAAGTCTCGCGATCAGTTTTTGTTGATCGTAGAAGAATTTGTGCCATGATCGGGCCCGCAGCTCATTTTTGGACGGAGGTTTTATGTTTGAACTCTTAGGTAGTGGCGTTGGAATATTTGTGGTCGTTATCGGCGGTTTTCTCGCCACGTCGGTTCGCATTCTGAACGAATACGAACGCGGTGTGGTTTTTCGACTAGGTCGAATTATTGGCGCCAAAGGCCCCGGTATGGTTTTTTTAATACCTGTCGTCGATAAAATGATGCGTGTAGATCTGCGAACAGTCACGCTTGATGTTCCTGCCCAGGATGCAATCACCCGCGACAACGTAACCGTAAAAGTAAACGCAGTAGTTTATTTTCGCGTGATCGACCCGAACCGCGCAGTAGTAGAGGTCGAAAATTACCTCATGGCTACCTCGAAGCTTGCTCAAACCACATTGCGCTCGGTCATGGGCCAAGTGGAACTTGACGATCTGCTTGCGTCGCGCGACGAAATCAATCAAAAGCTCCAGGGAATTTTGGATAAACAAACCGAACCATGGGGCGTGAAAGTCGCGAATGTCGAAGTTAAGCAGATCGATCTACCTGTCGAAATGCAGCGTGCAATGGCTCGCCAGGCTGAAGCCGAGCGTGAACGTCGCGCTAAGGTGATTGCTGCTGATGGCGAATTCGAAGCTTCAAAAAAACTTGGCGAAGCCGCCGAAGTCATGGAGCGTCACCCGATGACCTTGCAACTGCGCTATCTGCAGACTCTTTCGGAAATGTCGTCGGAGAAAGCCACTCACACGATTATTCCGTTCCCACTCGAATTTTTGAAAAGTTTCATGGGCTCGATGAAGTAAAAAAGAAAGGTCCCGGCTTTTGCGCGGAAGCGTTCGCGCGATAGGGTTTTTTTGCCTAGTCAAACCGGGGCGTCTCGTCCTGTAGCCTAGCGCCCCAGTGAAGGGCGCCCGATTTTTCCGGGCAAATTCGCCGGGACCTTTCATGTCCCATTTACAAATACCGGATCGGTTTTGTCTTCTAAATGCTTTACAAAATAAATCAGGTTAAATTATCCAGATTTAACGCCTGGCGTCTTGCTCGAACTGGCACCTAGACCGCTACAATCAAAGGTGGAGGTTACTCACGGTGGAGTATCTCAAGCCCAAGGATGGGCAACTTCCCTTTGCCATTCTTGTTTTCTGTTTCCTTACAAACTTAACAGTTCTCCACGCCTCGCCGGTACCGGTGGTGCGTGTTATGGTTGAACGCGAAAATAAAAATATTTTAATTGAAGGTTTCGATCTTGTTTTTCGCGAAGGGGTGCAAGGTAAATCGGTGGCACATGTCGACCGTCGTGCAGCTGTTCCACTTTCCTGCGATGCCAACGGAAAACTCGAGTTGCGAACCTCATTGTCAAAAAAAATAAAAATCACCCCGCCACTACGGGTGCAAAGTTTAGGTGGTTTTATTCGTATTCACGGGCGTCAGTACCGCGACGACCTCTACGTGTATGGCCATCGGGGTGACTGCGTCGTAGTGAATCACGTCGATCTCGAAAAGTATGTTGCCGGTCTTTTGAATAGCGAGATGTCGGTGAGTTGGAATTTAAACGCACTAAAGGCGCAAGCCGTCGCCGCGCGAACCTACGCACTCTACCAAATGAGCTTGGGTAATCCGGCAGATCCGACCCGATCACCGTTTGACTTAGAGTCAACCGTTCGTGATCAAGTTTACGAAGGCGCTCACAAAGAACGTTATAAAGCACTCAAAGCAGTGCAAGAAACACGAGGGCAGATTCTGACTTTTAAGAATCAACCCGTTAAAGCGTTTTATCATTCGACTTGCGGCGGCGAGACTGAAAATGCGGATCGTGTTTGGGGAGCGCGTTATCCTTATTTGAGGCCAGTGAAGTGCGGTTACTGCAATAATTCTCCACGATTTCAATGGACCTACGAAGTGTCTCAAAGCGAATTAGAAAAAAAGCTGCTTGCCAAAAATTTATTAAAGGGTTCGCTCAAGGGCATTCGAGTCATCGAACGCAACAGTATTGGGCGGGCGGCATTCGTCGAAGTAATAGGATCGGGTGGCAAACTAAAAGTAAAAGGTACCGAACTGCGAGATGCTCTTGGCAGTGTGCATTTGCGTAGTACGGATTTTCGCGTAACTGCGTCGCTACGAAGCAATTCAGAAAATAAAACCATTCGACCGAGCATGCGACTGGGTAACTGGGTGTACTCGTTTCGAGGGTCAGGGTCTGGCCACGGCGTAGGAATGTGCCAATACGGCGCAAAGGGCCAGGGGGATGCTGGTAAATCCTATGCTCAAATACTGCGCCACTATTATCCCCTCACAAGTATTAAGAAAATTTATTAACGAGCGTTCGAAATACCGCGTGCTATAAGGCCACTATGGCGTCGCTCGAAGACTTTAATTTTCATTTACCCGAAGAACGAATCGCTCGCGAACCGGCCCGCCCTCGCGATCATTCGAAACTGCTATTGTGTAGTGCTCGCGGGCGTTTGGGCGAATTTTCCGGTCCTATTGCGTATAGTGAACGGCGATTCCATGAAGTTCTAAATGAACTCAATTCCAACGATGTGTTGGTCTTAAACAACGCCAAAGTATTACCCGTGCGATTGCTTGGCCATCGCCTGAACGACGACGGCACGATGGGCGGCCAAGTTGAAGCGGTATTGAGTACCCCGATTTCTGATTTAGAATGGAACGCAATTTTGCACCTTTCGGCTCGGGTGCGCCCTGGCTTAAAGTTACGGTTCGAGCCCGGACTAATAGCAGAAGTTTTGAGTACCCACGAGGAGCGACTACAGAACGCCGGAGAAGTGCGATTGCGATTGAGCGGTCCTGGACTCGCAGAACAGAGTCTCGAAGCATGGCTCGTTCGCCACGGTCACGTTCCTCTTCCTACCTACATGGAACGTAGCGATTCTCAGCAAGACCGAACGGATTATCAAACTGTTTATGCCGAACGCATCGGCTCAGCCGCTGCCCCAACGGCGGGCATGCACTTTACGCAGCCTTTGTTAGACGCGCTTGCTGAAAAAGGCGTGCATATAGAACGTCTCACGCTGCATGTGGGCATTGGTACGTTTCGCCCCATAAAAGCTACCAGAATAGAAGACCATCAAATGCACGAGGAGACCTACGAAATAACTGACGCGCTCGCGAGTCGTCTTCAGGCCCATAAATCCGCTGGGCGTCGAATCGTGGCAGTAGGGACGACCGTGGTGCGAGCGCTTGAAAGTTGGAACGGGGAATACTCGGGTGTATTTAAAACTCGAATTTTTATTTCGCCGGGATATCACTTTCGTTGGGTAGATGATTTGATCACAAATTTTCACCTACCAAAGTCCACCCTTCTTGTGTTGATCGGAGCAGCCATGGGGGTCGAAAATATGAAAAAAGCCTACCAATATGCCATTGATCGCGATTATCGGTTTTACAGCTATGGCGATGCCATGTTTTTAAGAGGAAATCATGAGTCTTGAAATTAAAACCTTGGTGGTCGGTCCGTTTCAGTGCAATTGCAGTGTTATTGTTTGCAAGCAAACTAAAGAAGCGATCGTAATTGATGCCGGAGACGAGTTTCCGAAGATCAAAAAAGCTCTCACTGATCTGGGAGCGAACGTAGTGTTTTCGGTTGCCACTCACGCTCATCTGGACCACATAGGCGCATTTTCAGAACTAAAATCTTTTTCTCCAAAAACTCAGATCGCACTTCATCGAGACGACGAGTTTTTATACAAAATTCTCCCCGATCAAGGCCGTATGTTTGGATTTTCCTATGACATGCCACCTTTGATTGATCGCTACCTTCAGGACGAAGAAGAGATTCAATTCGGCCAGCAAAAGTTTTCGGTTATACACACCCCGGGGCATTCACCGGGCGGAATTTGCCTTCGTTTCGAGGCGGGCTCGCTTGCGCCTGAGCCGGTAGTTTTTTCGGGAGACACTCTGTTTCGAAGCTCTATCGGCAGGACCGACCTTTGGGGCGCTGATCATTCCCAATTGATAAAGAGCATTAAACAAAGGCTTCTAACTTTCGATGATCAAACCCGAATTTGTCCAGGCCATGGTCCGAACTCATCGGTTGGCCTAGAGCGTCGCGAAAACCCTTTTCTGTGATCGCAAAAACTTCCTAGTGATGGATCTTTGATTTCGGTCTAAAATCGACTTACAGCTCTGGGGGGTTCTATGCGAGGCGTTGTTTATTCGGCATTTATTCTTATCGGTTCCATCTTAACGTTAGGTGTTTTGGTTTCAGGTTGCGGTGGCCACGGTCGGGCGCTGATCGTAAAGTCTGAACCAGGCGATGCCGAAGTTTGCATTAAAGGAAAAGCGGGCAGCGAATATTTTCATAATCAAAAATCCTGCGTAGGCACGACGCCATTCGAGGCGCATAAAGTAAAAGCGCTAAATCCCGACGGCGAACGCCACGATGTCAAATTTTCCAGCGTCGAAGGGGACAGGGAATCTTTTTATGTAGTTGTCAGTCGTCCCGGGTACGTCAGCGAGGTGTTGGAAGTTCCGGGTAAAGCCGGCGAGTGGGATTTTAATTTATTTCTAAAGTCCGAACAAGCCGCGGCAGCGGCGCAGGTTGCTGCAGTTCACTCGAGAGCACCTGTTATTCCAATTTCTGTATCTCCAACGGAACCGCACCCGGCAAACGCCCAACCGCAGGTGGGACTTGGAACGGTACGAGTTACGTCAGACCCGGTAGGAGCATTGGTTTACATCAACGGTGGTTTGCGCGGAAATACGCCTTTTACCCACGAGGGCAGAGGGGGAGAGTCAATTCAAATCAAGCTGGAGCTCGACGGGTATCGCCCAGTGGAAAAGAATTTTACGTTAGAATCTCAAAAGAATTTTGTAATTAATTTCAGACTTCAGTCTACCGCTGATGGGGCGTCGGCTGCTATTGTCGAGCCGGTAGTTACCCCGGTTGCGAGTCCCGTAAAAAATCCTGAGCCAAATAAAAATCAGCAGTAGAAGGAAAGGATTTTTTTCGCTGCCCGCACGACATCGTGCGCATCTGCTTCGGTCATTGCAGTGCCGATTGGCAACGAAATGGTTTCCGCAGAAAATATTTCAGCTTCTTTGAAGGTTTGACCAGGTTTCAAATATTTTTCATAAAGCGGCATAGTGGTTAAGGCAGGGTAGTGGACCCCCACTCCAATATTCTCGGCTGAAAATGCAGAGAGTAGTTTATCGCGAAGTGCGGCTTTAACTCGAATCTGGAATAAATGAAGGGCGTGCCGATCATGGGCGTTTTCACGAAACTCTGCAGACGGAGGCAGCGTGAGAGGTAAGTCTCTCAGCTCATTCATGTAAATTTCCCAAATATTCTTACGAAGCGCGTAGTTGGATTCGACTTTTTTCAGTGAGTGAATTCCAAGTGCTGCCGCAAGATCTGGCATGTTGTACTTAAATCCAACATAATCATAGGACTGATGGTGAAACCCGGGAGTGGTAAATCGTTTGTGCGCGTCTTTAGACATGCCATGAAGTGAAAGTTTGCGCACAAGGCTAGCTAATTCTTCGTCCCTAGTGAGAAGCATTCCGCCCTCTCCGGTAGACACATTCTTCGTAGCGTAAAAGCTAAAACAAGAGGCCCAGCCATAAGTACCCACGTGACGGTCGTTCCAGCGCGTTTCAATAGCGTGAGCGGCATCTTCGATCACTCGAATGCCGCGTTGGTCAGCCAAGGCCATGATTTCGTCCATTGGGGCAGATCTGCCCGCAAAATGCACCACAACAATAGCTTTGGTTTTGGGCGTTAGTGCTTTTTCAATAGTGGCCGCCGATACACAAAGACGAACAGGATCTACGTCGGCAAACACCGGGGTGCCCCCAGCATGAATCACGGCGTTTGCGGTGGCGCAAAACGTAAGTGCAGGAACAATTACTTCGTCCCCGGGCTTCAAATTTAGGCAAACCGCTGCCAAATGAAGGGCGGCGGTACAAGAGTTGAGAGCAATGGCGTGTAAAGGTTTTGTCGGCCAGAGGTACTCGGCGAACTGCTTTTCGAAGGCGGCAGCCCGTGGACCTGTGCCAACCCAACCCGATTCAAGCACGCTTAGAATCTCAGCTTTTTCTTCGGGGCCAAACTTTGGTTTGCCGAATACCAAAAACTCGGAACGAGTTTTGGCGCCACCCTCTAGGGCGGGTTTAGGCTGGGCGGATTTCGAAACGTCGTTGAGCATTGCCGTACCTTAGCATACGATGTCGACATGTCCAATCTGCCCAAATTATCGGCCTGCGTAATTACTAAAAACGAGGAACGGGTGCTGGCGCGCTGTCTTTCGAGTCTTAAATTCGCCGACGAAATAATCGTCGTTGACGCACATTCCAGCGACCAGACTGTAGAAATAGCTAAAGCCCACGGGGCAAAAATTATTTCGCGCCCTTGGTCTGGTTTTGCCGCCCAACGCAACGTCGGGCTGGAACAGTGCAGCGGAGATTGGGTCTTTTTCCTAGACGCTGACGAAGAAGCTTCTTCGTTGCTGGGTGAACGCTTAACCAAAGTCGCTCGAGATCAACACAACCGGCACCCCAACTGTTATTCCATTCAACGAATAGAGTACTTCTTGGGGCGGCGACTTAAATACGGCCCTGGAAACCCTTCACACCAATGGCGTTTTTTTAAGAGAAACGCAGTGCGGTTTGAGGGCGAGGTTCACGAATATCCCAAGTTCGCCGGCCCGGTTGGAATGATTGATGAGCCAATTTTTCATTGGCCGGATCTTGGAATTGAAAAATTTCTAACAAAAATGAATCACTACACCTCTATCGAGGCGCTTGAGAAGTTTTCCCAGGGGCAGCGCACTTCGCTTTTTCATGCCATCGGTACTTTTTTTTCCACGTTTTTTAAAAACGGCGTTCGTTATCGCGGGCTGCTTAACGGTAAAGAAGGTTTTATTCTAACGTTGCTCGAATCGTTTTCGCGGGTGGTTCGCCATTTAAAACTCTGGCTGCTATGGCAAGTTTACGAAGGCCGCCTCAATGTTGACCTCGGAATAAAGTTGCCAACGCCAGGTTCAACTCGGCCGGTTCCTACGACCGAACTCGAAAAACCAGAATGGACCGGTCGCCCTTGAATTCCAGACGCATCGTACATTCTTGTACTTCCGAAAGTTTTTCAGGGCTCGAACGATATGTGCTTGATCTCGCGTTGGAACAATATCGAACCGGTTTGAATGTAGAACTATTTTGTCGTGAAGGAACAGAGCTATTTGAAAGTGCCCACGAACGTGGTTTGCCAATTTGGTCGCTTAATTCGAAAACCAAAAAGGGTCCAGCGGCTTGGGCCGAAATTCGAAGGGAGTGGCATCGCAGATTGTCGGCGGGAGATATGGTTCTACACATGCATGCCGGCGGTGAGCCGTGGTTTCACCTCCCGTGGTTATTAACGCGTCCAAACACCTTAAAAAAAACCATTTTGCAGTATCACATTTGGATCAATCACTCGAAGAAAGACCCGTTACATTGGGCTGTGTTCCGCGGAATCGATGAAGTCTGGTGTTCTTCGGAAACCGCGCGTGTTCATTTGAGTTCGCTGCTTCCTGTGCCCCGCGATCACTTCCGGGTGGTATTTTATGGTCGTGACGTCGCGAGACTTTCAGACCCTTCCCAAATAACTTGGCGGCGAGAAATTCGTGAACGTTTCTCGATTCCCGAAAACGAAATTCTTGGTGTCTGTGTCTCTCGTATCGAACCCATCAAAGGCATTGCGGAGCTTTTTGATGCCTTCGTGAACTATGCCAGTCGTCATAAAACCGGTACCTTATTACTCGTAGGTGACACTTCGCCCAACGACGAAAGCGCTGAGCGACTAGGTTCCGAACTAAAGTCGCGCCACACGCGACTTCCCGAAAATATTCGAAGTCGACTTCTGATGCCTGGTTACCTGGGTGAAATCGAAAAAGTCTTAGCGGCGAGTGATTTTTATGTCGTGCCCGCCTATGAGGAATGCAATTCTCTCTCAATGATAGATTCGGCAGTAATGGGGAAAGCCATATTGGGTACCAATTCCGGAGGTACTCCCAGTGTCGTTCGTCCCGGTGAAACAGGTGAGCTTGTGCCACCTAAAGACGCAGCGGCTATGGAGCGAGGTTTGGAAAAACTATTTCTCGATTCAGACCTACGCACCCGCTGCGGCCTTGGAGCAAAGGCTCTGGCCCCTACTTTCGATCGCCGCCGTATTTTTCAAGAAATACAGCGGGCCTACGAACAATAGGCTCTACTTGAGACCTGTCTGTTTCTCTTCGTTTTTATCTTTATGAGATCCCGACTTGATGATGTCGTCGCAGCCAAAACCTGTTTGGATTGTTTGGATCAGTTTTGATTGTTCTAGAAACCAATCTCGTACGGGTGGTGTCAAATCGTTGACTTTCACTTCGTTCCAATCAGCTCCGACCGATCGAGAAAGGGAGTCCACCAGTTTTCTCAATATATTTCGGCGACCATCCAAGGACCAAGCTTGGCTATGACCCCGGTCTTCGCTCAAAAGTTTTGCGGCCTTTAAGCGCAGCGAGAAAGGGTACACGTAGCGATGAACTAAAATTTTCGGGGTGTGGCCGTTGGAGAGTTTATGTTCGCCAATGAGCACGCCTTTGCCGTCAGGAGTGTGTTTTGCTTCAAGGGTCAGAATTGCTTCTGCCATTTCCGCTAATTTCTTTTCGAATGTAACGGACAAGTCGTCGGTCGAGAGGTAGCCATTTTTCGAAACTGCTTCGTAGTCGATTTTATAATTTAGAAAAACGTCTACCATCAGGTCAGTGAGAGCTATGTTTAGGTGGTCGATATAACTTCGAGCTCGATCTCGAATGAGTGTTTCTTCATTTTCGGTGAAGCGGTGTAATTTGCCGTCAGCACCTACGAAGCCATTTTTTCTCAAAATCTCTAGTCGATGATCGAGTTGCTTTAAAAGAGTCTCGGCATCGAGAATAGTTTTTCCTTCCCTGAGTCGAGCGTTGTGCGGAAAGAAGGCAGCTTCTACGCCACCGGCTTTTTCGATTTGATCAGCTACCCATTGCCACTGGGC
>DGKJ01000021.1:12963-19456 GCA_002387735.1 Bacteriovoracaceae bacterium UBA4573
CAATTGCCACTGGGCCACGCGTACTGCCTCGAAATTCACCTGCGATACGTAAGGAAAACGTCGTTCAACCGCAAGCGCTCGCGTGTCGTTCTGCATCCATGGGACCGCGCGCAACATGTTAACGGCTGTATTGTACAAATGAGAAAAGGTACTGAGTGCAAGTAATTCAAGATCAACCGCATCGCGTGGGTGGTGCGGTGCTTTCGCGGCGATGAATCGCTCTAAAATATCGTTCGCGACGCCTGCCAACAGCCTCTTTTGTTCACGAACTGCATCTACAATGGGCTGAGCGCCCGAAGTGAACAAGTCCACGTCGTAGTGGGAAAGTAAATGGGAATCGGTTCCAAAAAGCGGCACCGTCTTTTGGTCAATTACAGGTTCCTTTTCCTTAGAAGGAGCGTAACCCCACTGGAGTGCCAGGCGGTCATGTTCACCCGCTGGAAGATTACGTACAATGCGTGTGCCCGAAATCACGGAGTCTTTTAAATTCAAGTAATCCATCACAGAACTTGTTACCACCAGCGACTCAGCAGGTAGCTCGCCCTTCGTTAAATAATTCATAAACGATTGGTCTCTCTCCTCGAGCGAAACGTTGAGGGCGGTTTTGCCGAGAAAATTGTGTCGCAACCCGAGCGTGTGACCGACTTCATGCGCCACCACGTCGCGGACATAGTCTTGGGACAATCGTAGTAAAGCCGCGTCGTCAGTTTCGTGTTCTGCGATCTCCTCGAGTGCATTGATCAGCTGGTGATTGACCTTCATGTGGCAAAGGTGTTTGTGTTTGCCGTGGCCATTGTCCGCAAGCCTGCGATTTTTCAATTGTGATAGAGTTGATTGATTTTCAAAAACAGATGAATCCCCGCTCTTGTCCGAAGTTTGCTCTAGTAAGCCGCGAACATCCCGCAAAATTTTTCGCAGTTGCTGACGGCTAGAAAAAGCAAAAACGCTCGTTAGGTAGACTTGGGTATTAAGAATTTCACCCGTGCGAGGGTCCGAGAGAGCGTCAGCGTATGCCATTCCTGCGCGATCCCAATCGATCCATTGAACCATGTTCATTTTGGCATCGGGAGCGGTCATTCCCATTGGAGCCAATTCCGCCTGAAGAACGTCTTTTCCAAATGCTTTGTTCCAATACAAAATACCTTCTCGAACAGCCTCGACATATTCCGGCGGTGTATTGGCGCTAATAAAATACTTAATTTTGTTTTCGGAATTTTCCGGAAGCGAAAATCGCGTAATAAACACGTTATTACGACCCGTGCCAGGTTCTAATTGCGGCGGCGTTTCGAAAAAGCCGAAATTTCTAAAACCGAGATTTTCTTTTGAGTAGAAATTAGAGTTTGGTTGATAAGGCGAAAGGTAGTAGCGCGCTTCAAAGCTAGGAAAATAGGTGTCGCCGATATTCAGTTGAACAATCTGGTGAGTTTGAATGGTGTCTTCACGTGTGAAGGAGTCCTTAATGAAGCTGTGTTCGACTAATGCGGCTTGTGATCTGGTGCCCGGATCATAATGTCGGCCAATCCAATCACTGACATGCCAGCCGCCTGCCAGAAAAACTTTCGCCATGCCCTGGTTGAAGTCGACGATAACGCGATTCTCATTTTCAGTTAGAATTGGAAGTGAGGCGAGAATCATCGACGCAGGTAGCGACTGAGAAGCAAGATGACCTTGGGTGGATTCCATCATTAGTACGCGGTTGCCGTCGCGTCGAAAATAAACGATGCGACTGAGCAATCCTTGGCTCGACGCCAAATCAAATTGCGGAATAAAAGACGATCTAAATAGAAATTCAGTTCCGAGAGTGAGCGATTCTGAAGATATCGACAATGTCGATTGATTCAATTCTCCAATCCAAAGCTGATTAGGGGGTTGGGTGGAGTCCGCGCTGGCAAAAGACTCAAGTGAACTCAAAGAAATTGAAAGAAAAAATAAAACCGACACCACCGCTAAGCGGCCAAAGATTTTTTGCATTAATTACCCCCAAAAAGTCGAACTAAGGTTCGTCGGTATCAATCAGAAATGCGAGCGTCAAGTTAGCCGAATGACGTGTTGCGTCTTCGAAGAAGTAGTTTTTCGAGTTTACGGTGAACGAAAATGGAGTAACCTAGAAGGTTACGAGGAGATTTTTATGAAATTAAAGCGACCATGGATGGTGCTTTTCGTATTTGCTTCTTTGTGGAGTGGTGGAATTCGTAGTCAAGTTGACGCGGCTACAATAGAGAGCGTTACTTTGCTTGCGCCCGAGCAGTTTAAAAATGGGCGAGCGACATTCAGCGACTCGAATCTGCTGGAAAGCGAACGAGTTGTTCTAATTGGCGTGCATGCCAAACAAAACTCGAGTTCTGGTTATTCTTATGAAATACGCGCCGAAGGTTTTTCCGGAGAGCGCGCAAACTTGCGCGAAAACGACGAAGTAGATGAACCCGATAGCCCCGACGAGGAGGGGGAAATAATTCTTCCGGAGGTGAAGCGTCATTCGGACTTTTGGTCTGACGCTTGGTCTGCCATGACCGAAGAAAAAAATCTTAACCCCGGAGTCGGCGACCCTTCATTTCAGTACGGACGCACTGAATGTAAGCCTCCGTACAATGAGGGGCAGGAGTGTGAGTTTTCGATTCTTGATTACGAAGATAATTTCAAGAAAGAAACCGCCAGTGTTCGATTAGTCACTGATTCCTTCGTGGTGTTCGTGGAAAACCGAAGTCGCGTATCAATTTCCAATAAGGAGCTACGCAAACTGATAGCCGGTTTTGAAAAGCGACGTTTCGCAGAGACTGAAAAGGTATTTGGGAAATCGACCGACCTTGACGACAACGGTAAAATTTTTATTTTGTTTTCGGGTCATCTCTATAATTCGAGCGCGCGAGAAGGGGTTATGGGCTACGTCGCTCCGTGGGATTTTATTAAATACCGAGGTTATCCTCACGTAGGAGGTGAAATTTTTTATTTAGGAACTCCGGACGTGTACGTAGACGCCGGGTTTTCACGCAAGAATCTTTTTAAATATCAGTACCCCTCTACTTTAGTGCACGAATTGAAACACATGATTGCCATGGGGCGCCGGACGTCTACAAAAAAGCCATTTGAGGAACTCTGGCTGGAAGAACCTTCGGCGGTGGCTGCCGAGGAACTGGTAAATCTGGGAACGCGACTTCGGGGGCCGCAAAGTAGTTCTAGGTCCCAGTTAAAGAAGCCCCAGGATTTTGCAATCCGTTATTCAAGGCGTCCCGAAAATGCCGATGAAAATTACGGTATGTACGGAATGAACTTTTTATTTCTGTGGCGACAAGCTGAGCGAGTTGGGCATGCGAATTTCTGGAGCCGCTTTGTTGATAGCGGAAAGCGCGGGTTAGAAAACTTCGAACTCGCCAGTGAAAGGAGCATTGACAGTGCCATGCTCGATTTCGCCAAAGCTTTGTTTTTTGATCACACTGGTCTAGCGCCAGAAGAAGACTTCAAAACCATCAATCTTAGAGATGGAACCTGGCAAAAGCTTGGCACAGCATCTCTAAAAAACGGTCTGAATAAGGGCCGCGTTCGATCGTTTACCTACTATGAAGCAAAGGGACAAAATCGTCCGGTAGATATTGATATTACCACTGAATTTAATTTGCCCTATTTCATGGTGATCAAGTACAAGCCTTGACATGCTTTTAAAGGCTGCCGAACTCAAGGAATCTTTCGAACCGCCGTTTTACCCGCGTTGCTTTACTCTCGAGACGAGTCATGGGCCGGTTCACGGCCCACAGTTCATGCCGGTGGGAACTCAAGGTACGGTTAAGGCCCTGACCCCGCGGGATCTCAAGGCTTCGCACGCCGAAATGATTCTTGGAAACACTTATCATTTATACTTGCGCCCAGGACACGAACGCATCGAACGTTTAGGGGGGCTTCACGAGTTTATGCGGTGGGACGGCCCGATTCTAACCGATAGTGGTGGGTTTCAGGTATTTAGTCTGTCCGCACTCAATAAAGTGACCGACAACGGTGTAGAATTTCAAAGCCATCTCGACGGGTCCCGCCACTTTTTTACACCGGAACATTCCATGGCAATTCAACGCGCCCTTGGGAGTGATGTAGTGATGGCTTTCGATGAATGTCCCCCTTTTACCGAAGACAAAGCGACCGTCGCAAAAAGTATGGAACGCACATTGGCATGGGCGCGTCGATGTCGCGACTTTAAGCTCAAACCCCACCAAAAACTGTTTGGAATCGTTCAGGGTGGGATGTTTACCGACTTGCGTGAAGAGTGTTTAGAGAAATTGGTAGCAATCGGGTTTGATGGTTACGCGTTGGGTGGCCTTTCAATCGGAGAGCCTGTTCAGGTCATGCATGAGATGGTTAAAATTATGGGACCCAAAATGCCGCAAGACAAAGCTAGGTATTTAATGGGGGTTGGGCGGCCAGAGGACCTTATTGTGGGAGTCGCATACGGTATTGATATGTTTGACTGCGTTATGCCTACCCGCAATGCCCGCAACGGCCAATTATTCACCAGTGAAGGAAAGGTGAACATCAAAAATGCGAAATACGTAGAAGACACTGGGCCCCTCGATCCCCAATGTGACTGCTATACCTGTACAACCTTCACAAGGGCCTACTTACGGCATCTTTTTGTGTGTGGCGAACACTTGAGTGGAATTCTCAATTCCATCCACAACGTGCACTTCTATCTGTCGCTTATGCGACGCTTACGTGACGCAATCGCCCAGAATCGGTTTGACGAAATAGCCCTTCCACTCTATACCCGATCATTATGACAACATTATTTTCATTGGCCTATGCAGACAGTGTGCCTCCTGTTCCAGGTGGCGCGAATACAACTACCGCATCCACTCAGGTGGCCTCGGGGGCCCCAGGTGCTCCCGGTGCACCAAGTCCACTAGCGTCGATACTGCCACTCGTATTGATGATCGGTGTGGTTTATTTTTTGATGATTCGTCCTCAGCAAAAGAAGATGAAAGAGCATCAGTCGTTGCTTGAAAAAATTCAACACGGCGACGAGGTGGTTACAACCGGTGGAGTTTTCGGCAAAGTTACCGGTGTTGCTGATAAAGTTTTGACGCTCGAAATTTCCGATGGCGTTCGGATTAAGCTTTTGAAAAATCAAGTCGCTTCGGTCAACCCAAAACTCAGCTAGTAGACAAATCACCGAATAGGGAGATTCAGTATGACGCGCAATTGGTGGATGAAGCTCGCGCTTCTTGTTGTTGTGGCCGTGGGGTCGGCTATTTATGTTGCCCCAACAGCCCTCAACGTGAACCCCGAGACCACGAAGTTGTTCTATAAAAAGAAGGTTAATCTTGGTCTCGACCTCCAGGGCGGCGTTTACATGGTCCTTGGTGTTGATTTCAAAAAAATCTATTCGGATGTTGTTAGCCGATTGGCTGAAAACGTACAGGACGATTTGAAAGAAAAGAACATTGCGTGTTCGTTGCCGCAAAACCTTGAAACGAAGGCTAGCGACGACCCCACTTTTAAGGTGACCTGTACAAGCGCTGACGCGAAAAAAGCTTTTTATGCGTTAGTCAAAGAAAGTCACGATACGCTGAGATTCACCTACGACGAAGGTTTGATTTACGAGTTAGGGATTTCTAAACTTTACCGCGATAACGTACGCGAAAAAACAATCAGTCAAAGTATTGAAGTTATTCGAAATCGGATCGACGAATTCGGCGTCGCTGAGCCGGTCATTGCGAGCCAAGGCACCGATCGTCTAACGGTTGAGTTGCCGGGAATTAAAGACGTTGAACGTGCCAAGGAACTAATTGGTCGCACAGCAAAACTAGAGTTCAAAATTGTGAACGATGGGATGTCGCCCGACGAGGTGGCAGCAATGGTCTCGGAGCTCGAGGCTAAAAACGGAGCATCCTATAAAGAGGGCGCCAAGTTTTCAGATTACGTAAAGCAAATCAACGAACTGGCTAAAGGCAAGTTGCCAACTAATTCCGAGATTGCATTCGAGAGAGAAGAGGGGCTGACCGCCGGAATGGGTGGCAGAGTTCCTTATGTTTTACATTCTAAAGTAGAAGTGACAGGCGATGATCTCAAAGATGCCTTCATTCAAGTAGACTCTCAAACAAATTCGCCAGAGGTTGCACTTCGGTTTAACGCCAAAGGTGCTCAGAGTTTCGAGCAAGTTACTGGAGAGAACATTGGCAAACGCCTAGCGATCGTGCTTGACGGCATTGTTCATTCCGCGCCCGTGATTCAAGGGCGAATTGGTGGTGGCGAGGCCCGTGTGACATTGGGGCAAGGCGATTACAACCAGAAACTCAATGAAGCGAAAGACCTATCAATCGTTCTACGGGCTGGCGCATTGCCGGCGCAACTAGAGTTTCTTGAACAACGCGTAGTGGGACCGAGCCTCGGAGCGGACTCCATTAAGAAGGGCGCTTACGCCGGGGTGATGGGGTGTTTGGCGATCTTTATTTTCATGCTTCTTTATTATCGCATGAGCGGATTGATTGCGGATTTTTCACTTGTACTTAAC
>DGKJ01000111.1 GCA_002387735.1 Bacteriovoracaceae bacterium UBA4573
CGCTACCACTACGAACAAAGCGCTTAAATCAACATTCGAGTACAACCACTGAGAAGAGACGGGCACATTGATGGCGGCAAAAACCAGAAAAGCTATTGCCATAGATATGGTGACGAAAAAAAAGCCGCCACTCGTCGCCTGAGATTCGGTGCGAATTTTTTCAAACGACTTTATAAAATCGGCAACTCCCTGGAATATTCCATGAGGGCCCGCGAGGTTCGGTCCTATTCTCATTTGAATATCCCCGCAAATTTTCCGATCTAGATAATTTATCGCGAAAAATGCGGGGACTAAAAAACTGGCAAGAAACAGGAGAAATCCAAAAATCAAAAAGAATATTTGCGTCGACAGTGTCGATCCGTCTGTGAAGGACATCAAAAATGCCGAAAATGGACTGATTTCCGACAAAAGAATTGTGCTCATCGATCCACCTCCGACGGCAAATAATCAAACGAGGCCACCAAAGGGCCCATGTCTTCTAAGGTCGAAGACTCCAAAACTGCTGGCAATATATTTAGTACCGGAAATGATGGTGTTCGGAGTCTTAAG
Organism: Bacteriovoracaceae bacterium UBA4573; assembly: GCA_002387735.1. Classification (GTDB taxonomy): domain Bacteria; phylum Bdellovibrionota; class UBA1018; order UBA1018; family UBA923; genus UBA923. Next base: position 550 of record DGKJ01000111.1, read on the forward strand.
CGATCCGGATATTTTTCGCCCGTGCTTCTTATAAAAATACCCTGCGTTCCGCGTGGACTTTCGACCGAAACATAAATCTCTCCCGCCGGAACTTTAAATACCCTTGGAAGGGTCAGTGCATATTTGCCTTCGGGAACATTCGCTAGCACCTGTCTTATGATCACGGCGGACTGTTCAATTTCCTGAATTCTTACGAAATAGCGATTAAACGCGTCGCCTTGAACGGCACCCCGAAAAGAGTCGGCCGAGGTAGCGCCTAAGGGAGTAGAAAAATCTATTTTTCGATAAATTTCGTAGTCCTCTTGTTTGCGTTTATCGAGCTTTACCCCTGACGCTCTCAAGTTTGGTCCGCTAAGTCCTGCGGCAATAGCCTGACTCGCAGAAACGACGCCGACGCCCGCGAGCCGGCCGATGAAAAATACATTATTCGTGAGCAGCTGATGGTACTCTTGGAGTTTCGGAACAATATAATCGATAAACTCTATGGTTTTATCTACAAAACCCTCAGTAAAATCGTTCGAGACTCCACCTATTCGCACGTAATTGTAGGTCAAGCGAGCCCCACATAAAATTTCGAACAAGTCGCAAATCTTCTCGCGGTCTCTGAGCGCAAACATTACGGCCGTCGATGCGTTTGTAGTGCGAGCTAACCACGCTATACTAAGCAAATGACTCGCTATTCGACTTAACTCACTTACTACGACGCGAATAGCTTTCGATCGTTCCGGAATTTCAAAACCACAGAGTTTTTCTACCGCTAGTGCGTATGCGTGTTCGCAATGAATGGCGGAAACATAGTCGATGCGTCCCATGTATGGCTGGCAACTTAGCCAGGTCATTCGTTCGGCAACCTTTTCCATTCCACGGTGCAAATATCCTGCTTCTATTTTTGCCTGCACGACACGGTGGCCATCGGTTTGAACTCTAAGGTGCAACGGTCCTGAAGTAGTTGCAGGCGTGGGACCAACATTTATTTCAAACGATTCCATTATCGTTTTCGCCTTTCAACTCCGGACCCATGGGCAATTCCGGAATAACCACCCGGATAGACGTAGTCTTTTCGCATTGGAAACCCCTGCCAGTCTTTGGGCAAGAGAAACGGAATTTCTGTTGTGTGGTTTTTAAAGCGAACACCAAAAAGTTCGGCGATTTCTTTTTCGTAACTTAGTGCCGCCAACCAAACTGTGGTTGCTGTCAAAATACTTGGCTCTTTGCGATGAAGTGATGTTTTTAAAATCACTCGATGATTGAGCAATGTGGAATACAAGTTATAAACCAAAACAATATCGTCGCCGGAGTCGTAAGCCAGTAGATCTTCCAATAAATCGAATCGGCCCCGCTCATTGGTGGAGCAAACGTTAAAGATGGAAGCCGCCGCGTTCGACGAAAATTCCGCAAATTTCTGACCGTAACCAATATCTATTTTGGTTATAGCTCCGGGGAACTCGTTTTTGAGTCCTTCCAAGAATTCTGTGCTCGACATTTAACAATACCCTTCTGAAGCGTGAGTAATCCGTGCATAATCGCCTCGGGCCTAGGGGGACAACCCGGCACATAAACATCTACGGGTAGAATTTTATCCACTCCGCTTACGGTGGAATAAGAAAACTCTCCCTCGAACATACCGCCTGAACCCGCACAGCTTCCTATAGCCATTACCCACTTTGGATCGCACATTTGCTCGTAATTCTTTTTTAAGGTTTCCGCATATTTGTAAGAAATGCTCCCCGCAACGATCATCAAATCCGCTTGTTTCGGTGAAGCAACTTGCACTGCGCCAAAGCGCTCTAGGTCGTATCGTCCGCCGGTGGTATGCATCATCTCAATTCCACAGCACGATAAGTCGAGAAACAAGAAAGACAAAGAATGCGTTTGCGCCCAAGTTGCTAGGTCGTCCAATCGCGAAAACACAAACGCCACATTTGCTCCTATGTGCCTAATCCAAATTGTTTTTAAGTAGCGAAAATAGAAAAGCTAAAAACAGTATTATTCCGAATACAAAAATTCGCACTACGACATCTAAACGATCGGCCCCCCCTAAAAAGGGGCGAAGCGTCGAACTTATCGGTAAAAGTACAAGGACCCCCATAAATAAAGCGACGGTCACAACCAAAGATACGTGGTAGTAGGGGGCAATGCGAGAGGGCACCCCGGAGGGTTCTTTTACATCCGAGATACCGGAATTGGCCGACTTCTTGCGGCGAGCCGATAAAAAAAACCCGCTAACGAGAAAAAAAACCGCCAAACCCGCGATTAGTATGGGAATGTGTTTTTCCAAAAGTTCTCCGTGAACTAATCTTGCCGCGGCGCTTGCATGCGCATGTAAATAAACTATATTGCGGAGTTATAAATGTCTAGTCGCCTTGGTCGGGAATTATCAAAACTCCTTTCGCAGTCGCCACCCTCATCTATCCATTTGAGTGGTTTGACGCTTACGGCCAGAGCTTATGCTTGTGCCTCGCTTTTTACTGAAATTAAAGATCGTAAAATTAACTTACTCATCGTCTGCGGGGACGCCGATCAAGCTACGATTTTTCACCAGGCCTTTAAAACGTTCTTGGGTTTATTTTCAGATGCTACGAACGTGGGAAATCTCATTGAATATCTGCCAGGCTGGGAAACGTCGCCGTACCGGAGCATCAACCCGAACGTTAAAACAAAATTTCGGCGTTTAAGAGCTCTTTATCGCATCGCGCTCGGGGAGTGTTCTCTCGTAATTACTGATGTCAGAAGTCTTGCGCAAAAAACTCCCCCGGTAGAGCGACTGGTCGAGGCTTCCTGCAATCTCGCTGTCGGAGATTTTCAGGAACGTGAAACACTGAGACAAAAGTTCGAAAATCTTGGCTACCATCTGTCCGACCCAGTAGAAGACCCTGGCACCTATTGTTTTAGGGGTAATATTTTAGATTTTTTTTCGCCCTATTATCCACATCCAATACGTGTAGAGTTTTTAGGTGACGAAATCGAAAACATTCGATTTTTTAACCCCTCAACACAAAGAACCAAACCGGAAATTTTAAAATCTGCCGTCGTGGTGCCTTCCAACGAATGGAAGATTGGTCCCGACTCATCTGCTCTCGCCCGTCAACGAATAAAGGCGTATTCCGACCAATACGAAATTCCAAAGAAAATTCGCGATGAAATTGCTCAAAAAATCGAGGCGGGCATTCAAGAACCGTCGTTTGCATATCTTCTCCCGTATTTCGAAGAAAAGCCTTTAGAGTTAGTCTCTGACTACTTGGAGTTTTCCGGAATTTCTTGGGCGGTTATTTTGTCCGATGAAATCGCGGTTCAATCGGAGCTCGATCGATTGAGCGCCGAACTAAAAGACGGTTTTCAAAAAAATATAGAAAATCATCAAATCGCGTGCCCACCGGAAAGTCTTTATGATTTCGAAGTTCTAGCGAAACTGCGGGTTGCCGACCGAGGACTTTTCTTAAACCCATTTCAAATAGGTGCCATTAAAAGCCAAGGGGATGTTCTACAAAACTCAGAAGACGACTCAAATGCGCCAAGACAAGTTGTCGCGCTTACAAATAATTCTACGATTCAGCTGCGAGAGAATACCGATTTAAAGCTTCCCAACACGAAATCCGGAATTGAACCCTTCATTAATAAAAACGCGGCCTGGGCCGAACGAGGTTACACCCGAATCGTAATTGCCAGCAGCAACACTCAAGCCGAGCGTATCGCATTCTTGCTTTCTCAAAAAAACGTTTCGTCGAAACTCGTGTTGGGCAATGTAGATTTTTCGAATAAGAAGGACGTACAAATTGCGGTAGGCAATTTAAATGACGGATTCCGCCTACCTTTCGATGAAATTGCAGTAGTCACCGATAGCGAGCTTTTCGGCCCCAAAAAACAACGTGCCGGAAAAAAAGAAGAAAAAAGCGCCTCGGTATCTGACGCACTTTCTACCTTTATTCCGTCGCTTGAAGAAATTCGTTCTGGTGAGCTTTTGGTGCATCAAAAGCACGGAATAGGCCGCTATCAGGGTCTCGTAAAATTAGAAATTGAAAAAATTCCCCAAGACTTTTTATTGGTCGAATATGCGGGGGGCGATAAACTATATATTCCCATTTACCGCCTAGAACAGGTTCAAAGATACATCGGCGATTCCGATGGTTCGCTTATACCGCTCGACAAACTCGGCAGTGCTCAATTTGAAAAAACAAAAAGCAAAGTCAGGGAAGCACTTAAAGAGGTAGCTCACGAACTTCTGCGTATTTACGCGATGCGGGCTACTCAATCGGGTTTTAAATTTTCTCCGCCTGACGAGCAGTTTAAGGAATTCGAGGCCCGATTTCCATTTGCGGAAACACCGGACCAACTACGAGCCATTGATGAAACCTTAACTGACATGCAAAGCGGTAAAATAATGGACCGCCTGATTTGTGGCGACGTAGGATATGGCAAAACTGAAGTCGCGATGCGGGCCGCGTACAAGGCAGCTTTGGACGGAAAGCAGGTCGCCGTACTCGTACCGACTACCGTTTTAGCTCTTCAACACGAACTTTCTTTTAAAAATCGTTTTCAAGATACCGGGGTTCGAGTCGCTTCTGTATCTAGGTTCAAGTCATCCAAAGAATTAAAAGAAACTCTAACGGAGGTCAAAGAAGGGAAGGTCGACATCCTTATCGGAACCCATCGAATTCTCTCACGTGACGTAGAATTTAAAGATCTAGGTATGGTGGTCGTCGACGAGGAACAACGATTTGGAGTTGAACACAAAGAAAAGTTGAAGAAACTCAAAGTTACAACTGCTATTCTAACATTAACTGCCACCCCAATACCCCGAACATTGCATTTGTCGCTCATGGGATTGCGCGACATATCAGTCATCAACACCGCGCCGGTCGATCGACTCAGCGTTAGAACCTATATTTCGCACTTTGAAGAAGAGGCGTTGCGAATTGCCATAACCCAGGAAATCGCCCGCGGCGGACAAGTCTTCTTTATTCACAACCGAGTTCAAAGCATTGGAGCGATGGAAGAGCGCTTAAAAAAAATCGTTCCACAAGCCCGTATAGTCGTGGCTCATGGGCAGCTTAAAGAAGGTCAGCTCGAAGAAAAAATGGTCGAGTTCTACAGTAAAAAAGCTGATGTACTGCTTTGCACCACCATAATCGAGTCTGGGTTAGACATTCCTTCAGCAAACACGATCATTATCAACCGCGCAGACATGTTTGGACTCGCCCAACTCTATCAGCTACGCGGTCGAGTAGGGAGGTCGCAAGTGCGAGCCTATTGCTACCTGCTACTTCCCGAAGAGGGCCTTGTTACAGATGACGCAAAAAAGCGACTCGAGATTATTCAACGGTTTGTCGATTTAGGGTCGGGCTTTAAAGTGGCTTCCCACGACCTAGAGCTGCGAGGGGGCGGCGACATTTTAGGCAAAGCACAGTCTGGACATATTGCGGCAGTCGGATACGAACTCTACACCGATCTATTAGAAGAAACGATTCACGAAATTAAAGGTGAAGAGATTGAAGATCGCTTCGATCCAGAAATTAAAATTCCAGTGCCGGCACTTCTTCCTGACGATTATGTTCCCGACATTCAACAGCGGTTGGGTCTGTACAAAAGATTGTCCCAAGCCGATTCCATCGACAAAATTTCTGACCTCGAGGCCGAACTAATAGAACGTTTTGGCCAGCCTCCCCAAAGCGTTCTGAACTTGCTTGAGCTGATCCAAATTAAGCAATTGCTCGTTCATCATCACATAAAGACTTTGCTGGTAGGCCAGGATCGCATCTCGCTTGATGCTTCTGAAGCGCGCGCGCTAGCGCCAGAGAAGATTCTAAGTATCGTAAAAAAGAGCCCCTCGACTGTCTCGATCACCCCGGAATCAAAAATACTCCTTAGAAAGCCGTTTACAGACGCCAAAACACTTCACGCCGATCTGCGTCAATTCTTGAGTACAGTCTCGAGCGATGCTGCATCGAGTTAACTTCTATATACCTGATTGTTTGCGTTAAACACAGGACGTGGCTAAAATGGTGCTACTAGGGGGCATCACCATGCAACAATCGCGTAGTCTAATTTCTAATCTTTTCCCACTTTTGGCCGTACCCGTCGCACTTGGCATTGCGGTAACGGTTCACGGGGCTACGGAACTAGCGCGTGTAAACTCTAAAGTAATCACTCTTGAAGAGTTCAATACGAAATACCGCGATAGTATGCGTTTTTTCCGGGCAAAAACCCCCACCAAAAAGAACGTGCTCGACGAAATAATTAATCGCGACTTGGGAATCGCTGAAGCAAAGAAGATTGGCCTCGATAAAGATCCCGAAGTGGTGGAACGAATTAATACTGTTTTATTTCACGCCTTTGTCGACAAACAACTTGCCAGCAAATTCGATTCGATCAAAATTTCCGAAAAGGATGCTCGCGAGTATTATAAAAAGAATCCTGAAATTCGAACATCCCATATTTTTGTCTCCGTTAGATTCGATGCCAACCCCGCTCAGGAGCGGGAAGCGCTAACTAAAATCACGCGCATTAAAAAAGCTCTCGACGAAGCACTCAAGAGCGGAAAAGCAACCTTTGCGGAAGTAGCGGTGGCAGAGTCCGAAGGCGTTGCGGCAGCGGCTGGCGGTGACATCGACTATCAAACTAAGGACAAGCTCGACCCAATTTATTATCAGTCGGCGGTGGCCCTCGGAAAAGTAGGCAACGTCAGTGGTATTGTTCGCAGTCAATATGGTTACCACATCATAAAGTTGACCGGAAAAAAGGAATATACCGAAGTTGACCCAGGCGTCGTGCGCAGGCTGGTATTTGAAGAAAAACGCAGTGAAATCTACGACGATTACATGGCCTCGCTTCGGGCTCGGAGCCAGGTTTCGGTCAATTACAACCTTCTTTCAGAGAAAAAGACCGCTGAAGCGCCAAGAGCAGACACTAAGAAGAACTAAATCCTCCGCCACTTCAGCCGCGATTTTTTGCTAAAACCTGCGGGTTGCGGTAGCAGTAAAGGCATGATCAAACGAGTGCAATCAGGTGCTTCCTGTGTGATTGTCTTTTCCATATTGGCGACCATTTTAGCTCAAGGTCTGTTTCTGAGGTCAGCCCACAGTGCGCTTATCGACCGCATTGTGGCAACGGTCAATAATGAGGTAATTCTTCAGTCCGATTTCGATAAATTCCAAAGAACCTTCAAGCTTCGTCGAGAGATTGATCCGATTTTGGGATTCGACAAATCTATGGGAGACTCTCCTTC
>DGKJ01000083.1 GCA_002387735.1 Bacteriovoracaceae bacterium UBA4573
GTGAACAATTTCGTTGCTGGGTGCACGCTCGCCTGGCGGTGAAGTGCGCCCAATCGAACTGCGCACCGTGGCCGAGTGGGTGATTCGCCCACGACTATTGGCCGTTCCGGGGGTAGCGCAAGTGGTGCCCCTCGGTGGAGGGCTTAAGCAGTTCCAAATTCTGATTTCGGCTCCCAAACTTCAACGGCATCGGCTTTCACTCGAAGAGGTGCAGCACAACCTAGAACATCTAAGTCAAAATACCACGGGTGGGTTTGTTGATCTCGAAGGCCGTGAACATCTAATTCGCACCATCGGCACTACCCGTTCTTTGGAGGAAATTCAAAACTCTGTGGTGGGTTTGCATTTCGGTAAACCCGTGCTGGTTCGAGACATTGCAACTGTCCAGGTTGGTGCGCAAGTCAAACGCGGCGATGCAAGTGTCAACGCCGCACCGGGCGTAGTGCTGAGCGTGCAGAAACAGCCAGGAACCAACACCGTTGAGTTAACTCAACGTATCGACGCAGCCTTGGTCGAACTTGAAAAAGGGTTTCCTAAGGGCGTGCGCTTAGAGCGTGATCTATTTAAACAGGCCCACTTTATTGAAGCTGCAATCCGTAATGTCAAAGAAGCGCTGCGAGACGGCACTATCTTGGTGGTACTGGTTCTTCTGATTTTTCTAGCCAATTTTCGAACCACCGCAATCACGCTTACCGCCATCCCCCTTTCGTTCGTACTGACTGCGATTGTGATGAAAATGTTTGGTATTACTATTAATACCATGACGCTCGGCGGCCTTGCCGTGGCTATCGGGGAACTTGTCGACGACGCGATCGTTGATGTTGAAAATGTTTATCGCCGCATACGCGAGAATCGCGCGCAGTCGAACCCAAGTTCACTTCTGAAGGTAGTCTTCGACGCATCGAGCGAGGTTCGTAACTCCATCGTACTGGCTACGGTAATCGTCGTGTTGGTGTTCGTTCCGCTGTTTAGCCTGGGCGGCATAGAGGGGCGGCTTTTTATTCCGCTCGGGGTAGCATATGTAGTGGCCCTAGCAGCGTCGTTGCTGGTCTCGCTCACAGTTACGCCAGTATTGTGTTCGTATTTTCTTACCAAAGACGCATCGATTGAAAAAAAAGAAACTTTCTTTGTGACCGCCCTAAAACGGTTGGATCGCCGAATACTTAATTGGGCCTTTGACCACCCAAAGGTTGTGATTACCTTTGTGGCAGCTCTCTTTCTTGCTGCCGCAGCTACAGTGCCTTTCATGGGCCGGGACTTTCTTCCGAAGTTCAACGAAGGCACAGCGATCGTAAATTTGCTGGCGCAACCGGGGATATCACTAGAGCAGTCGAACGCGCTTGGTTCGCGAGCAGAGCAATTAATACTCGAAATTCCCGAAGTGAAATCAGTGTCTCGACGTACTGGACGCGCGGAAATGGACGAGCACGCAGAGGGAGTGCATAGTAGCGAGATCGACGTTGATTTTAAACAAACGGGCAGAAACCGCGAAGTCGTGTTTCAACAAATTCGCGAAAAACTTGCTCCACTTGGGGCCAGCGTTGCTATTGGCCAGCCAATTTCTCATAGACTCGATCATTTGCTCTCCGGCGTACGCGCTCAGCTTGCAATTAAGCTCTTTGGGGCCGATCTTGGAGTGTTGCGCCAAAAGGCCGCCGAGATCGAAAACGCTTTGAAGGAGATCCACGGATTAGTCGACTTGCACGTAGAACAACAGGTATTGATACCACAAGTTAAAATACATCTTTTACGGGACGAAGCAGCCGAACTTGGCATTGTTCCTGGGGAACTAGCCACAATGCTTGAACTCGCACTCAATGGCGAGGTAGTCGCTCAGATCATCGATGAGCAACGAATATTTAACGTATTTATGCGATTTGATGACGAGTCTAGATCAAATCTAGAGCTCATGAAAAAGACGATTATTAAAATCATGCCCGACGGTTCGGCGATTCCACTCGAACAGGTAGCTGATGTTTTTGAGTCCACCGGTCCGAATCTCATTAATCGGGAAAACGCACAACGCAGAATCGTGATTCAAGCCAATTCTTCAACAGGTGATCTCGATTCCATTGTTGAACAGGTGCGTACCGCGATTCAGGCCAAAGTGAAGCTTCCGGACGGCATGTACATTCAATATGGTGGTCAGTTCGAGAGTCAAAAAAGAGCGTCGCAAAAAATACTTCTTCTTAGTTTGTTGTCGCTTGCGGGCATTTTTTTGGTTCTTTACGCCCACTTCAAATCAGTGTTTGTCAGTGTGCAGATCATGTTGAACATCCCACTTGCTCTAATCGGAAGTTTATTTTTTCTATTTTTAACCGAACGTATTTTTTCGGTCGCTACACTCGTGGGTCTCGTGGCGTTGTGTGGCATTGCCAGCCGTAACGGCATCATGATGCTTTCGCATTACTTACACCTAATGAAACACGAAGGCGAAACGTTTACTCGTGAAATGGTGATTCGTGGTTCGCTAGAACGACTGGTGCCGGTGTTAATGACAGCGTTGACCGCGGCACTTGCGCTCATTCCATTGGCAGTTTCGCACGGAGCGCCCGGTCGAGAAATTCTGCACCCGGTTGCGATAGTGATTGTTGGCGGACTACTGAGTTCAACACTACTCGATCTTGTTGTTACGCCTACGGTATTTTTTAACTATGGGCGCCGATCGGCCGAAGCGTCGCTCGAGCGCACGAAAAAAGAAAAAGGAGAAGAGCTATGAAACACTGGAAAATATTGTTGGTGGTGACAGCGCTCACTAGTGGGTCGCTAGGTTTTTCGCACGAAGGGCACGATCATTCACCAGGACAGGTACAAGCTCCAAACAATGGACAGTTACAAAAGACCAAGGATATTTACGTAGAGGTCGCTGGTACTAAAGAAGAAGTTAAAATTTATTTCTACGATACTAAACTTCAACCACTCGGGCATAGCGGTATTAAAGTACGTGCAGAATTGCGATTTCCGGAGCGAACAAAAAAAAATCAATCATCCCACAAGTCAAAGGCAAAAAAAAATGTGGCAATCGAACTCAAAGATCAGGGTGATTACTTTTCTGGTCCCGTGGTTGTCGGTTCGGCGCATCGATATTTGGTAGACTTGGATCTCGTATTGAACGGTAGGTCCGAGAAGTTAACCTTCCAGGTAGAACCGTAATGTTGGGAAACGTTTTAATACTGGTAATCTCTTCGATCGCAGCGGCGGCGGGCGACCGTTTGGTCGTTCGCTTCGAAGATCTGCCTCGATTGTTGCAGTTCGCCAACGGACACGTTAAGGGAGCCGGTCAAAAAGCTGAAGCAGCAGATGCGCGTACCTCCTTTTTGCTGAAGTCTTACCTTCCTACCTTGAAAGCTGAAGCTGGGCGGGAGCGTTTCGAAACCGGTCCATTTAAGCCCCAGACGCAGTCGTATGGCTCGGTCGAAGCGTCGGTGAACCTTTTTAGAGGGGGGCGAGATGCACTTGAAAGTGAGGCTCGAAATGCCCAACGCGAACTTGCGGACGGTGAGGCGAAACAGACTTACCTTCAGGAACTCTCGGACGCTCGTAAATTATACTGGCAGTTGGTTTACCAGCGTGAAGTGTTAAGCCTTTTACGTTCGGCTTTATCGCAAAATGAAAAAAGTCGCGCCACCGCAATGAAGCGAATTGCCGGTGGTCTCGCCACGCAAAGTGATCGCTTGGAGTTTGAGATTTCCCAGATTCAATTCGAGCAGGATATTGCGAAGTCCGAACTCAGCATTGCGAACGAGCAGAGAAAACTGGCCTCCCTACTTGGTCGTCCCATCGATACGGTGATCGAAACCGCTACCTTTGTTCCGCACGATCACGACGATTCAATCGGGGCGGAAAGTCTGCAACCGGAACGACACCCCAATGTTAGAGTAGGGCGTGCAATTCAAACTTATTTCGATGCTCAGAGTAAACAAGCCGGGCGATGGTGGCTGCCTTCGCTCGAGGTTTACGGCACTTATGCATTGTACACCCTAAGGGAGCGGGACCATTTCGCGCGTAAAGACCGATTCGACACAGCGGTGGGAGCACGACTGAATATGGAACTTTTCGATGGACTGCGCTCTGCTTCAGAGTCAAAAGCCCACGCTTTCGAAGCTCGAGCAGGTGAGCTCAGTGCAGCGCAGTCGGCCCGCGAATTGGCCGCTCAGTTCGAGAACGCCAAGCAGGAGCTACTAGTCACGCATCAGTTGATTCATGATGGCGAAAGAAATGTAGAAAAAGGGCAGGAATACTTGCGATTGACGTTGGCCGAATACGGACGGGGGAGCAAGAATTCGCCAGACGTTTTGAGCGCAAATCAAAAGTACGTGGATTTTAAACGTCGCTACGCGGAGTTGCGGCGGGATTACCAGTTGGTGCGCGCCGAGTTAATGGCGTTGCTCGGAAAGTAAACTAGGTCGTTAGTTCGGCAGTTGCCGCTCTATACCATCTAGCGCACGTGCAATTTCTAGTGCATGTCCCGTGCCCCAGCGCCGATCTTCGCGAAGAATATGATCATCGCGAAAGATCGCTAAAGCATTTTGCAACGGAGTTGGGACTACCGAGTTCTGCAACGGAGTTGCGACCATCGCGTTCTGAGTTTTGTTGGCAATGTCGTCGAAGAGGTAGGTATTGCCTTTGCGGGTGAGTACCTTGGTTGTGCGAATCTTACGTTCGAAGTTATTTCCAAAACGCACTCGCGCGGTGCGGTCGTGAGAAAAATGCAACACTGCTTGGACTGAAAGACCACCGTTGGCTCTATGGGCCTGCACAGCCGATACGGCGAGCGGCGGAGAGCCCATTAAATCGAAGCACACTGCAAGATCATGCGGGCCATAATCCCAGAGCGCTGAGTACGAACGGAACGGTCCTGGCCCACCTCCTACGCTTTCGATCGAACAAACGCCTTCGTCGAGCGCTTTAGAGCGCAGTTGCTCGTAGGCTGGGTTAAATAAGTGAATGTGGTCGACCATGACCGCCGCGTTGGCCGCGGAAATGACCGCATGGATTTGCTCAGTTTCGTTTAAACTTAGTGCAAGGGGTTTTTCTACAAATACTGGAACCCGCTTTGCTAAACCTTGTCTTAAAAGATCTGCATGAACTTCCGGCGGTGTGGCGACTACCAGACCATCGTAGGGCACTGTGATCGTTTTAAGATCACCCGCAACTTGGGTAGACGTAGGCACCAACTTTGGTGTTTCAGAATTACGACTGACCACACCGGCGAGTTCGTAATCTGGTGCGCCAAGAATATTTTTAATGAGAATGCGTCCCCATGGGCCCGCACCGGCCACAACAACACGGAACATTCTAGATCTTCGTATAGGTGTCGAAAGCCCAGCGGAAAAATCGCGTTAAACCGTCGTCAAGTGAGACAGTCGGTTCGTATCCCACCCCGCGGCGGGCTTTGGAAATATCAGGGCACCGGCGCATGGGTTCATCGCCTGGGTAACTATCTGGATAAGGCCTTAAGTCGAATTTCACAGGCCGCTTCAAAATAGTGGTTAGTTTCTCGCAAAGTTGGAGCATCGAAATTTCGGGTGTTGGGTTCCCAATATTGTAGGGCTCACCGCTTTCTCCGAGTGCGAGTACTCGTAAAAAACCGTTGATCGCGTCAGTCACGTAACAAAACGTGCGTGTCTGTATACCGGCCCCATAAACTACGAGGTGTTGTTCTTGAACGATTTTAGCAGCGAAGTTCGGGAGCACGCGGTAGTCATTTTGAGCCATTCCCGGACCGTAGACGTTAAATGGCCGTACGATGTTGGTGTGCACGTCGTGTTGAGTTAAATAGATGTGGCACAGGGTTTCACCCAAACGCTTACTTTCATCGTAACACGCGCGGGGTCCAATGCAGGCAACGTTACCGCGATAGACTTCCGGAGTGGGTACAAACTTCGAATCTGGATCGCCGTATATTTCGCTACTGCTAAAGTACAAAATTCGCGTCTTGTTTTCTTTGGCTAGATTCAACATGTTGCGCGTACCTTTAACAGCTACGTCGAGTGTTTCGAGCGGATAAGCTCGGTAAAATTGCGGACTGGCAATGCCAGCTGCGTGCAAAATGTAGTCAATAGGTGCGTCGGGTATGTAGTTGTCGATCACGTCGTGTCTACGAATTGTGATGTGTTCACTCGATTGTAGATCGTGCTCGGTCGATGTGATGTAGTTGTCTAGCGCAATCACTTTACAGGGTTTTTTGAGCACATTCTTATTAAGAGCTTCAAAAGTTTTTACAAAATATTTTCCAAGAAAACCGCCGCCGCCTGTGATGAGAACAGTTTTACCTTCGAAGTGTTTGGCGGTGCTGCCGAGTGCGGCGACAATTTGGTCGATGTCACCTGGATAGAAAAAGTTTTTCATGGCCTAGCTGCTCCTAGAAAAGATTAAATTACCCGCAAAGCAGGAACGGGCACAATAAAGTGCCCTCCAGCTTCAGAAAATTGTTTATTTTTTTGAATGATCGGTTCAGCGAAGTTCCAGGCAAGAACCAGCAAATAATCGGGCTGGCGCTTAACTAGTGTGTCGCTAGAAACAATAGGAATATGGTGCCCGGGCGAATACAACCCCTGTTTCCACGGGCTATCGTCGACGATGTAGTCAAGGTCGCTGGCTTTGATTCCAAAGTGGTGCAACAGAGTGGTGGCTTTGGCAGGGGCACCATAGCCCGCAATTGTTTTTCCACTCTGCTTAAGTTCGGCGAGGCAGCGGCGAAGATTGGCACCCAGTTGTTGAATATTTTTTTCAAATGAAGCGAATCCCGCGGCGGAATGTATATGCATTCGAGTTTCTAGATCGAGCAGGTGTCTCAACGAGTCGCGAGCTGCAGGCGATTGGCCGTGTGGTCCTCCGGCATGTTGTACAAATCCTCGTAGAGACCCGCCGTGAGAATTTACTCGTTCGGCTGCAAAAAAATCTAACCCGTGTTGGGCAAAAAAAGTGATCAACGGTTTTACTGAATGGTAAGCAGTGTGTTCATGATAAATTGTGTCAAAAAGAGTCTTCTCAACTACGTCGACTAAGTAAGAGACCTCAAAAACAAATACCCCATCATCGGCGAGTAAGATTTTAATGCCGCTGGCGATGTCGCTCAAATCGTCTGCGTGAGCGAACACATTGTTTGCGAGAACCACTTTTGCGGGGCCGTGTTTTTCGCGGAGGTCACGTGCGCGCTCGGCCGTAAAAAATTCGGGCAGAGTAGGAATTCCTTGATTCGTAGCCTGTTCGGCGATTTTAAGCGCCGGATCTATTCCGAGAACGCGCACGCCCGCGTCTTTAAAAAACCGAAGTAGCGTGCCGTCATTGCTACCGATTTCTAGCACTAGATCAGACTGGCCCACTGGAAAACGTCCGCGAATTTGTTCGAAGAGTTTTCGAAAATGTTCCACAAATACTGGTGACGTGCCCGATACGTAGACGTAGTTCCGGAAAAGAACTTCAGGGTTAACTACATCCAGAAGTTGAACATGAGAGCATGCATCGCAGATAAAAACATCGAGGGGAAAGCGTTCTTCAGATTCGCCAAGTTGCTCTTTCGTTACCAATGCATTTGCCGGTGGTGTGGGTGCAAGCTTTAAGACCTGGGTCAAGGTTTTTGAACCACAAAGTCGGCAATCAATCCGTCTGTGGCAGGCACTAGATTTAGGTGTTGCTTTAACGTTCATTGAATTACGGGGCGTTAAATAGTTCAATGCGGGTGATATCGGCTTCGTAAGTGGCTTGGTCGCGCGGGTTGCGCCCCAGACATAAGAATTCGGTGTCTTCGACAAAGTGCATTGCGTGGTCGCATTGCGATGGAGTGAAAAACATTTGTCCTTGCGAGACGCGGGTGCATTTCGGGGGGAGATTGCTTCCGGTGGGGCGATAGTAATAATCGATCGCACCCTTTAAAACGTAACAGTAATGCCAATCGGTGTGGTGAAAGTGGTTGGCGCGCACGGTGTTTTTTTTCGAGGTAATCAAGACTGCACTTCGCATGGTTTCGTCAACCAGTGGAATAATCGAACCTCTAGCGTCGCTGTGCGGTGCCTCTAATTCAACTATTGGGTTTTGTTCTACGTTCCAGGTTTTACTTAATTCGCGAGCAATAGTTGGTGTATTCATATGGGCCTCAATTTATGAAGGTGGTTTGTTCTTTGTCAAGAAAGCGCGACGCGCACTGCAGCGCATTTTTTGGCAGCGAAATTGCCAATGGAATTGCCAATGGAATTGCCAATGGAATTGAATGTCGATTGACTGCGCGGCTTCTACTGTGTAGGCCCCATTGAGGGCTTTTAACCATCATTCAAAGGCGGACGATCACTATGTTTAAGTTCATCGCTACGGCATTCGTTCTTGGGCTCCCAGTTCTTGCTCAAGCTGAGGTACCGAGTCTCGCAATAGGCGCCGAAGTTCTTAAGAGCCCGTGTCCTGCCGGTCCCGATACCAACTTCAATTTGACGCGGGCCTATTATCCAGAAGTGTTCAATTCTTTAGATCAAAATGTCTATTCCAACGCAAAAGTTTTGAACTGCGAAAACGACCCTAATTATTACATTCTCGCCGGAACTACAGGGATTCAGCAGGAAGAAAAGGAATCGTTCCCTGCTTTTTATGGCAACACAGCCCCCGGCTATAAGGTCGTGCGAACTATTCCCAAAAAATCGGTTGAATCGCTTTATGTTTTTTCGTTCGGGTCACCGCTAATTGCGCGTGGAATCGATGCGACCCACCTTGAGTGTGACAGAAACGTCGATCACGAAGAAAACAACCAACTTTGCGCTGATTTAGATGACATCACTAGGAAGACTGCGGTCGGAGGGCTTTACCACTACTTTTATGTGGATCATGGTAAGTCCAAAAACTGTGAGGGCAAATATGAATTGTTTGCTTCAAATCTAAAGTCGATCAGAAACTATGATGAAAGCATGGAAAAAAGCGTCTACGAAATGCAAAACAGTTCCGCTTTGGGCGTTTGTTTTAACGATGAGAAGAGCTTTCAGCAGTTGAGAGAAAAACCTCCAGTCGAACCCCTAAAAATTCTCGATTTTAAATGGAAGAACGACGACGTGGTCGATCTACTTGTTTATCGTAAGAGGAAGGTTGCGGGTTCACGTAAAGACGAAATTTCATTGTTAAACTATCGCGTCGATCTAGCAGCGGGCAAAGCTTCGGAGCAGTATAAAATTTCCGGAGAAATAAGCGAGATCGAAATTTTTCCTAACTCCTGCGGCGAGTACGCACTAACTGCACGTATTTTAGGCGATGGGAACGTTGCTATATTCTATCCCGTACCGAGGGTCGTGTTTGTGAATGTGCAAAATGCCAATAAGTTGAGAGCCAAAATTGAATACGAGGGCAGCTCAAGACTCATGACCTGTGAAGGTGGCGGACCAAGGTTCGAATATGGCCGCTCGAGATTCATAAACAACGGCTACGGCTATTCTTACGATATTGGTGCAAAGATTTCCTTTGTGAAATACCCATACGGCGAAAACTATACGGGCATTCACTGGTGGGTGAATGGTCAGGGCGATGACGATCACCTGATTACATTGTCAAACTCTTGGCACAAATGAGCGTTGTAAGGCTCTCACCAAAGCGCTTTGGTGATGAATAAAACTTATAAAAATCGTTAGAGATGACAGCAATAGCAAGCCAGATCCAAGCCACACAGCTTGTGCGAGCAATGGTAACCACTTTGGAAGGGTTGAAAAAAAATCTGGAAAAATCCAATTTGTGGCCAGAATCATAGAACTTGCGAACATTAAAATTAATGAAAATAATGCGGCTCGAATCGCGATTCGGTCTAAAAAAGGCATGAGCATGCGAACGGCATGCATGCAAAGATTCAAATAAGTCATTTTTGATTCGCCAGCATAACGCGGACCTCGTTCACAAGGAACGAAAGACTTCGGAGTATTCACGCTCACCAGTCCGCCCGCATAAACTAAATCAAAATGAGGGTGCCAAAGTAACGTTTGAACAAAGTGTCCACGCATGGCTGCAAAATTGCCAGTTGAGATTTCGGTACCGATTAAACCTCGAAAAATCCATTTAAATAAAACATATCCCACCTTAAACCAATAAGGATCACGACGTCTTTTGCGACGGGCCAAGACTACTCGGTTGTTTTCAGTGCTATTATTAAGCGTTTCTACCAAGGCAGGAATGTGTTCGGGCTGATCTTCACCATCAGCGTCCATAGTGACCACAATATCTTCTGGGCCAATGTCCTTACAGAGTAGTCGGAGGGAATAAACGAAGGCTCTTTGGCTGCCCATATTAAACGGTACGTTAATGATTCGCGTGTCGGAATCATTGCGTAAGGAATCTATTTCTGTGTCGTTGCCACCAGAATCGTCAATTACCAGAAATTCTGGGGTTCCAATTTTTGATTGGATTGAAACTGATCGAACACGATCGCGCAGTATTCGAAATGACGGAACATCGAAATAAACTGGAGTGGTAATAAATAGTTTCATTTATATTTTGCGAGTTCTATTGCTTGTCGAACAATACAGAGCAATCAACATGAGCCACCCAATCTGTCCAAGGATTTGAACCCCCGGTGATTGCACAAACAGGGGGCGAGCCATGCACACGAAAAATAGGCCAATACCCAATAAAGACCAGAGTTTTCTGACGTAGAGCAATATAAACAAAGGGTAGATGGTCACCAGGTTGTAGTCATAGCTTGTGCCGGTATAGTAAGTGGTCATAGCTAGGGCACCAGCAAAAACCAAACGTGGATCTGTTTTAATTTTTGCTTTTGTAGCCCAAACAAAAATTCCGAAAAGGGCTGTTCTGATAATTAGAGCAGGTATCCAATATTTACCCCCAAAAGGGCGAGAAAGAGTGTGCGAGTAATAGAATGTACCCGAACCGCCTGTATTGTAGCCGCCTATCGTTACAAGCCAGTTGTTCCAAATATCCTGCGGCCAGAGCAAATAAAATCCAATGAACATTGTAAGAGCGGAAACAAGTCCTAAAACGAGACCGTGTTTCCTAAGCTTTTCCTTGGCTAAGGTGATCACTGTGCCAAGCGAAATGACCCCAAGTGCTATGATAGGATAAATTTTAAAAGTTACCGCAGCGCCGGCAGCCATTCCTGCCACGGCCCACCTATTTTTAGTAGCGGCCCATGTAGCGACTGTCCAAAGCGCGACAACGGGTACATCGCTGTTAGCTCGCTCTAGCGTGAAAATGAACGGAAATTGTAAAAGTAAGAGCAATCCAAAAGCGAGATCTTGGCGGGATATTTGTTTGCGGTCTTCTCTTTCTTGGCGCAGCCACCAAAGTAGAGATCCGCTCATGAGAGCTATTAAGACCACGCCCCAAATGATCTTTGAAGTAGCAGGACTCAAATATTTAGTCCAAATGAAACTAAAATAAAGCAGCGGAGGATAGGGCATGCTGCGACCGGCGTGATCGCCGCATTGGACCGATTCTGGCAAATAAGGGTTCCACTGAACCGGTGGGCATTTGTGGTAAACTTGAATGTTGTAGAGATCATAACCAAAAAAAGGAGCCCACGGAATTAATGGGATCGACGCAAGCCCAAGTAAAAGCAGGACCCATATGGGGCGGTCCCCCATTTTGGAGTCAAAACGATCAATTTTCGAAAAAAAAGATGCGACGTTCCAGATAGAAAGCTCCAAGGTGCAATGTCTTAGGTTGGCTCTAGGTATAGCTCAGGGGGGCGATATTGACCAGTCTGGTTCGCGCGAAAGCGCGGCGGCTGCTCGTGTTTTTGGACTCTTGGGCTTACAATGGTCGGATGTTCATTCAAAACTCGAACCAAGCGCCGCGACTAAGCTTACTAGGGGTAGTACTGCTGACTTTGCTGACGCAAAGCGCCGCTGCGGTTGATTCCAAAAATGCGCAAAACCCAACCTCGGAATTGCGAGTGGTCACCTACAATATCTTCTACGGTAAAGCGCTCGATCTAGAGCGGAAATTGTACCCGGCGTTTCTCAAAAAAAGAGTGTCGATCGCGAGGTTTTTAAACCGTCATTCAGCGCTAAAGAACTTTGATATATTGGGGTTACAGGAAATCTGTGAGGGCCGCCCCGGAAGCGCGAGCGATCAGCAAGAGTATTTTCGGGAAATTCTAAGAGCCCAGGGAATCAGCCCGCACGGGCGATTTGTTGCGGCAAATCCACGATCTAACGATCGATGTCGTTCCGGTCAAATGATATTGAGTCGCTTCCCGATTGTGGAATCGGGAACCTTCGAGCTTCCATTGTTGCGCCCCGGTGGCAAACAAGCGCTTTGGGTGGATATCGAAGTGCCGACCGTCGGCGGAACCAAACGCGTGCGGGTGTATAATCTGCACCTCGACAACCGAGGAAAGAGCTTATTGGCCGAAAAAGGCCGCTGGAAACAAATTCAGACCGTGTTGACACACCTGGAACATTGGCAAAGCAAAAATCCCGATACCCCTGTCATTGTTTTAGGGGATTTTAATGCACTAAATAAGCTCTACAATCCATGGAAGCGCGAAAAAACTATTCGCGAGATGAGTAAATTATTTCAGCCGTCCCTAAAAAAATACAAAGCCACCCATATTACGGGTCACCAATTAGACTGGATCTTCTCGAGAAATCTAAAACTCAAAAAGTCCCGCGTGGCCTATAAAATGCTTTCGGATCACTTCCCCGTATCGGCGGATTTCGAAATCAAGACGATGCCATCCAACCCTTAATTCCGGGTTTAAAATGTTTGACGTTGGTGTAGCCCATTTCGCAAGCGGCTTTAGCAGCCTTTTTCCAAGCCGTGCAACGGGTGCTGCCACAATAGGCTACGACTAGTGCTGATTTATCTTTTGGCAGAACCCAAGCGAGATCGTTTTTCTTTTCGTAATAATTAATGGCATTACCAATTTTATTTTTGGCAAAAGTCTCTTCGTCGTTGACGTCTATGAGTGAGACTTTCCCGTCTTTTATTTTTGCCTGTAATTCCGATTTTTCAATTTCACCGTATCTAGAATCATCGCTACAGTCCGTTTTTGCTTCGACTTGTAGTCCGAGAACGGAAAAAAAGAATAATGAAAATAATCCCGCAACAATAGTTTTTTTAATCAACATCAGAGTCCCCCCGGGTGAGATAAAATTTTACTATTTCGGAATTACACCCATCTCCTGGTAAATCTGAAGCACGCGCTGCGGCTCTTTTACGAACCACATGGTGTAAACCTCCGAAAAGTACTCAGCCTTGGTTTTGCGACCAGGCTTCGCGTTCATGATATCTTCCAAGGTAACGTGGATTCGCTTACTTCTCCAGCCGTTTGATCGATTTAGATGATCCAAGTAAATCTCAACAAATGTTTAACCCGGTGCAATAAAGTCTCGATAGGCGCGAAGGCGGGCCTGACTTTCGCGGTCACTTGCGTCGGGCCATGGGTGTCCGCCGGGAAGGCCGTTGACCAGGTAGTCCAAGTGGCCAAATTTATGTAAAAATATTTTCTCCAATTGAGAGCGGCGTTTTGGCAGGTCCTCTTCGGGGAGACCTCTGAAGGCCGCTAAATCTGGATTGGTTTCTACTTCTCGCAAAGTCATGTCTTCCGCCGACGCTTCGAGAAAGTGCGCAGCTTCTCGAATTTCGTCGAACTGTGGAAGATCAAATCTACCGCCATATTTAGTCAGCGGATCGGTTAAGATCACCAGATGCCCCAGTGGCATAAAACGGTTGCGCATGTATTTGGCTGCGGCGACGGCATCTAACTGGTCGATTTCGACGACGCGGGCATCTTCGTCGGATACACCCTGGAATCCGAGCCAGCGGTTTCCGGCCAATTTGAAGGGAGTTTTATCTCTTTCGTAAGCTCGCTCCAGCAAATCGAGTCCAAAGCGACTGAAGGCAGTTGCATCGTCGAGTGCCCCTTCTACGACCCCATTAATAGAGTTAGCTTCAGCTTGCCGAAACACGTTTGCGATTTGCGGCGGAAGAGTAAACGGAATCGACGTTGAAATTCCGACAACCTGGTCGGCTACAGTGTCGGGAAACATTAAGTAATAAAAGAGAGCAACCGTACCACCAATACTTCGACCCGAAAGCGTGAGCGGTGGGGTGATGCCGTTAACTGGTAACGCGAAACGTTGTTTAGTGTTCTGTAGAGCGCGGTCGGTGTAGGTGAGTTTTTGAAAAAATTCTCCACCTAGCATCACTCCAGTGGCTGCGTCCGTGTGATCCATGGCGTGAAGAATCGCGCCATTGCCTGCATAAACCCCTACGAGCGATCGGTAACTGGCGCCACTAGACTTGTTGGTGCCAGCGCCTTCCATTGCATGGGTAACGGGCTGCAGGGCCTTCACCATGCCTTCGACTTTCGCAGGCACTAATTCAGTGGTGGCGAGTTCTTCGTTGTATTGCACGACCGCACCACGTTCCACGAGTTGCAGCGTGTTGGTCGCTTCGTTAAAGGTAGCACCGAGCATTTTATAGGGGTCGCGCACTTCGTCGAAGCTCTCAATTAAACTTTTCAATTCCGCGATGTCGGCCCACTTTTTATTGGTGGGTGAAACGGGGTAACTTTGCTCGAGGTCGAGAAGAAATTCTCGTATCAAGTTGGCAGCTGGGCGAAACCAAACGCTTGAATAACTGAGTCCGTCAAAACTCATGTACTTCTGCCAGCTTGAAATCACGTTGGGCCGATATTCGGTCAGAGAAACCAAGTCTTTTTCGATGGTGGCGGCGAGTGTGGAGGAAAGTTCCAACAAAGCGCCCTCGAGCTGTTTAAATTTCCAGCCGATCATGTCGGCTCGAACGGCGCCTTCGACTTCTTTTGAAAGTGAGAGTTTAAATCGTTTTCCAATGTGCCGCCCGGGTTCACCTGAGCGTTTTATGACTTTACCATTGTCGTCAAAAAGTGGGGGCTCACCAGTGGTTAACATCGCCCGTCCGTGAGAGCTCAGTCGGCTAGCGAGCTCCGGCTTTTCTATTACCTTAGCGATGCTAGGAAACACCGCAAAATAGTAGGGCAACGAGTAAAAGTAGTCTGGCATGAATGTTTGAGGCTTTCCGCGGTGGTCTAGTTGAGCTGCGGCCGCAGCTTGAGCCTCTTTTACTCGATCGGTAATTTCTTCGCTTTGTGCCGCAGTCCAAAGGGCAGTCAAACGACGCGCTAAGTTCGTGAGATTGGTGCGACTTAGCACTAGAATGTCGGTGGTATACTGGAGGAAAAGTTCGTTCTTAATTCGGTTTTCGCCGGTTTTCGAAAAACGGTGCATGCGAATCCGTTCGTCGATATTTTCATAAGAAAGAGTCAAATTGTTAGAATTCGAATTCAGCACCGATTTGCAGTCTGCATTGGGTGAGTCTTTATAGGTTTCGAGTAGGATATCTCGGGTAGATTTAAATTTAGGAGTTTGAGATTCGTTTGCGAATGCGAGAGAGCAGGAAATAAAACAGGTGACGGCCACGGCCCAACTGAACGTAGTGGAAGGTGTCCAGTTTGGCCCTCTTAGTGTGGCCCAGCTCCACCAACTGGAGCGGAGCATCGACGCTTGCTGTCGCGATCGCTGAAGATTTACCATTTTGCTAAGTACCCCAAAGTTAAGTCCAAAAATGACCAAAACTAAAGTAGACGGCTACTTGGAAATACGCCTCAGTGTCAATACGGAGCGTTAAAAAAAACCGAAAAAGCGATTATTTCGACCACTTACAGAGGGGGGAAATGACCCGTGCCACATGGCGGGGGAAAAACTCTAGCTCCTGACGGTTAGACTGATTGCGTTCCATAAAACTGTAGGGTGGCTCGGTACGTTCCGCTAGAAACGGGCGGTCGGGACAGGCCTGAACCTCTTCATATTCGTCGTCTAATCCTAACAAGTGGCCCAGCTCATGAACTACCATCGTGCAAAAACCGGCCTGCCGAACTTTTTCGGTGCGTGGTTTTTCGCCCTTCTTCAAAGGAAAACCTCGGAAATAAAAGGTTTCGGAGTTCGAGCGGCCGTAGTCGTCCACATAGGTGATCGGACTAACTGCACCCTCGAAAACGGGGTCGGCCTTCCAGTCCACTGCTATGTCGAGGTTAATGCCGTAGCGAGCCCAAACCTCAGAAGCCTCTCTTAGGCAATCTTCAAGGCGATCAGTCATAGTGGCGGCTCTGTCATGTGCGAGTTTTTTAGGACCAAACGCCAACCGAAGGCGCATATGTAGATGGATCGCTTCCGTCGAGGCGGAGATCCAATATAACGTTTTACTAGCCAGGTGGGTAGTTTTCGAAAAAAAACCGCCCTTTTTACAGAGGCTGTAGTCGTCCTCCTGAACCATGATCGGTTTGGAAGTTGTCCGTTCAAGTTTTGCGTCTTCAAGGCAAACATTTGCAAGCCAGCGGTTGACGACTGGCAATGTGCGGCCGAGGTCTACCCCACTGATACCCCAACAGTCTCCACACTCCAGTAGCGAATTTTCCCAATTGGCATCGCCATAACTAGCTGCATAGCCAGTGCCAACGTTAAATAGAAATAAAACGAAAATTCCCCAACTGCAAACGCGCCCAATCGCACCAGGTGCGAGGGTCGTTTTTCCCCCTGGATTTATGAGCATTTCCCCCCGGAAACGGCTGGATCAGTCTTCTTTTGACGACTCCAGCTTTTTAACTTTAACGCCTGACTTCAAAATCTCTTTCTTTTTTTCGGCAATGGCTTCGGCCCTAGCTTCAAACAACAGTTCGTCGATCGCAGCGAGCTCTTCCTCTAGCTCCCCCCGGGCTAATTCGGTGGCCGCCACCTGCTCGTGAGTTTCGGCGCGGGGCATGCTGTCATGCACTTTGAGTTTGTGTTTAATTCCCAGAGCCCGGCGCATTAAATCTAACTTCGCTTCGCGATCCATAGTGAGGACCACTAACACGAATTGAGTAGCTAGGCAAAAGTGGGAAGTGAGATGATTTTGCAATCTAAAGCCGCGGTCCGAATGTCACGAAAAGCAGGACATGATGAAAACATTGGTTCGTGTGATGGGTTCCAGGTCTTTACTGGCAATATTGGTGGCATTGGTTGCTCCGGCGGCTGGGGCTAGCGGAAGTGAAGCAGGACATGGGCACGCGACCGGTACCAAACTTAGTCCCGACGAAGCCATTGCCGAAATGAAAAGGGGCAACGAACGTTTCGTAAAGGGAGAACTCGTTTCAGCAAAGGCCGATCTCAAAGTAAGAAAATCATTGGTGGGAGGGCAAAAGCCTCACACCATCGTTCTTTCTTGTTCCGATTCAAGAGTGGCGCCGGAACTGGTGTTCGATAAGGGCCTCGGTGAGATTTTCCCAATTCGAGTGGCCGGTAACGTGATTTCAAGCCAGGGCACCGCCAGCATAGAATACGCTGTTGAACACCTCGGAGCGCGCGCCCTTGTGGTGATGGGCCATGAATCGTGCGGGGCCGTTAAGGCCGCACTCGATACACCTGTTGGGAAATCAGCCGGTTCGTTTGACCTCGATAATCTCGTTTCGGCAATACGACCTGCAATCGACAATAGTCGTGGCATTGCTTCACACGACAAAAAAATTCGGGCCCCCGTGCTTGCGAATGTGCACTCGGTGGCCTGCGGCTTGGTAGAACGTTCGAAGATTATTCGCGACGCAGTCGTGAGTGGTCGCCTAAAAATAGCGCCTTCGATCTACTCACTTGAAACGGGCAAGGTCGATTTTATGGACCTCAAAAAAGATTGCGCACCTAAGGCGCACTAGGATAGTGGTCCCCGGATACTAATTACGACTGGGGACTACTCCGATGTTTCGTGCTTCCGTTTTAATTTTACCGCTTCTGGGAATCTTACTTGGCCAAGCTTCGTTCGCCACAGAGTGGGTCGCAAGTGACCCTCGGGCGTTAGCGCGGCAAACCCACGAATTATTGTTGGACCGAGACGACGCAGGTGAGGAGTTTCGTGAAGCCGTAGCTGAGCGAGATGAATTGCGACAGGGTGAAGCGGCGCGAAGATTGATTTTTGCGCAAGTTGGCCTGGAGCGCATTTGGAAGATCGTTTCCGCCGAGCCGGTCCCTCAGTGGAATTTTGGCACTCGAATCGTTACCGGTTTGGGCGCGACAATATTCGGAATGGGATTAGTCGGAGTGTACAACGGTCTCTCGGCAATCATGCTGGATCAGCCGGCCGGTTTGTCGACCCCCGGGGCATTTGGCGCCTTGTTAGTCGGTGGGTACTTGGGCGCGAGTCGAATTTTTCGGGCCTACAGTCATAAAATGGTCTGGCAGATGTTCTGCGAAGAATACCTTCGAGAGCTTGCGCATTTGGGGGTTTCGACGGTTGAACCGATCCATGACTTCCATGTCAACATGAGCGTGCTTCGAAATTTTTTATTTCCGCGAGAATTGATTCCAGAAATGTCTTGTTCCCAGATTGCCAAAGCTGGCACTGGCTCTAGTAACGCAAAATAAAATCTTGGCCGTTTTCCAGTTTTACTGCGATGTGAGTGCCTTCTTCGCTAATGCGAGCGCTGCGAATGGCGCCCGGGATAGGAAGATTTCTTGGCGTTTTGTTCATTTGAGCCAAATCAAAAACCTGTAACTCGTCTTTTACGATTTGAACGATCACGATATTTTCTTTCGGAGCAATTAGTAGCAGTGGTGATGGTACGCGGCGCTCGAGGTCGACTAACACCTCAGACAACTTGTAGCTTCCGGTAAGTTTAATTTTTTTTTCTTGGTCCGCGAAACCATAATTAAAGCGGCGGGCGCCTGGGGAATAATCCCAATTAAAGCTGCGGAGCCCGTCTGGCGTGGCCAATTGCCCACCCTCGATTGAAACGCCCCGAAACAGATGGGGGTCCAAAACCGAGATAGATTCGTTACAGTTGGGGTCTTCTTTCTCAAGGTCCGAAGTTTCACTTAAACTTGCAGTGAGAATCGGATTGGCCAATAGTGGCGAAGAAATGGCGCTGAGGAACGTGATCGATAAACTCAAAATTCGAAAAAAATTCATGCAAACACCCCAAGAACAGCTCTAGTAGCTGACCAAAAGGCTTTTAACGCATTGCGCCCGGTAACACAAGATAAAAGTAGTCGACTTTTGGCTGGTAACGAAGGGGTGGGGGGTTAGTGGGTGAGGGCGGCGTAGAGGTTCAAATAGCGCTTCATAACGCGCTCCGGATAGACTCTAGGGATAGAATCTCTCTGGATATGGCGCACTACGTTCGTAGTGCCCATATTGTAGGCCGCGAGATACAGGGCTCCGTTCCACTGAAAGCGTTTTCGCAGATAATCCAGGTAGGCCGCGCCTAATTTAATGTTTTGGCACAGATCGGCGAGTGTGGTGGGCCCGGAATAGCTCTGCCCTACCTTGGCCGCAATCCAGGGTGCCGAACTTGGGAGAATCTGCATGAGGCCGATTTCACCGCTAGTTCCTCGGGCGTCTGGATTGAAACTACTTTCGTTTTCGATGACCGCGATCAAAAAAAGAGGGTCAAACTGGTGTTTGCGGCTCTCTTCTAGGATTGTTCGAGCGACCTTCGCTGCTTGGGGTTTCCATTTACCCCGCAGGCGTTTAAGAGCGTGATCGTGCACGAATTTTTCAAGCCGTTTGGAGTCGGCCGTCTTTAAGTGGGCCTTCGTCTGGTTCATTTTGCGGCGGCCTAAGAGCTCTTGTACGTGGGCGATACGGGCAAAGTGGTAATACTGCTGCTCTAACGATTCTTCTGTCATCGTGCTGATTGCGGCGCGCAAAGCAGAGGGTTCATTCTCGGACTGAGAAATGGCCTTTGCAAGTTCGGCACTGTCGGCGATCGGTACGGCGACCGCGAATACGACCGTAGCAAAGAGACACTCAAGATTTAGGACTCGCTTCATGGAGTTCATAATGAAAACCCCTCCTGACCCTAGATAATGCAATGGGTGGGCCAGCGAGGGGTGTGTCGGCCTAAGTTATTGTATTTAAAGTGATTTATTTGAAGCCCCAGGCCCAGCCAAGGGGGGCGGCCGGAGCGAACTCGACAGGTGTCAACCCCCGTTACTGAGTAGAATTAACCTGTGTCACCTTAGCTAAATATCTGGTATGATTGGAAAATCTCATGAATCTTTCCCTAAGTATCGACAATAGCTTACTTTTAACCCTTGCAGCGATTTTGGTTTCCTTCGGACTGGTTTTTTTGAACGGCTTTTTCGTGGCCGCCGAATTTGCCATCGTGAAGGTACGCCGTACTCGGTTGGAAGAACTGGCCGGGCAAGGGGTTGCGCAGGCCCGTGTCTCACTGAGGTGCGTGGATCAACTCGACGAATCGCTCTCGGCCACACAGCTGGGAATAACGCTCGTCAGCCTAGCTTTGGGCTGGCTCGGAGAGCACGCTTTTGCGTCACTTCTGGCGCATCTCGCGCCGTCGTTTGCCAGTGGCGGAGCTCACCACGTGGTAGCAGTGGTCGTGGCGTTTGGCATTATCACCGTTTTGCACGTGGTATTGGGGGAACTAGTTCCCAAAAGCATGGCCATTCAGGAGGCGGAAAAAGTCACTCTTTGGGTGGCGCGTCCGCTGAGCCTATTCTACCGTTTCTCACGGCCCGCAATTCGAACTTTTACCGCAATGGCCAATTTTATTTTGCGACGCCTCGGGTACTTCGGACTGGAAGACGAGCCACTTACCGAAAATGAGTTAAAACTCGTGATGAAAGAATCGCACGAGGACGGAGTGATTAGTGAAAGTGAAGCCCAGATTATTAATCGGGCGTTTGAATTCTCTGACCGTAGGGTTCGAGAACTTATGGTTCACGGCGACAAAGTAGACTTCATCTCTTTGGCCAAGCCGCTCGATCAAAACTTGGCAGTTGTTCGTAGGCACATGCACACACGGTTTCCGCTGTGTAGGGAAGGATTTGATACCGTGATTGGAGTGGTCCACATGAAAGATGCTTGGCCACTGCTCCTAACTAATTTTTCGAACGAAACTTTCGAAAAAATGGCCCGACCTGCAATTTTCGTAGACCCGGCGCTTCGCCAAGATCAGTTGCTAAAAATTTTCCAGAATCGTCGAGGTCACTTAGCAATAGTGGCTGATCCTCGCACCAAGCAAAACGTTGGTATCATCACAATGGAAGACGTGCTCGAATGTTTGGTCGGCGAAATTAGAGACGAACATGGCAACTGATTTGATTCTAGGTCCAACTCCGCTGGGTCTCGTACACCCTACTCAAATGCGGGAAGACCGTTTTGGAAGATTGTGCGTCGGCGGTGCAGAACTACCACGGGTCACGGTCGTGGGGCGGCTGGAAACAGAGACAGGTTTTTTTTTCTGCGACTTCAGTATTGAGAGTAAACAGCCACCTTTTCTCAACAAAGAACTCGCCATAGGAGTTTCTCAGCAGGGGCTTTGGAATTGGGACGTGGTGGAAGTGTTTTTGCAACCCAATGTGTCTTCTTCAACCTATTATGAGTTCGTCGTGAGTCCACTGGGACAACATTTCGAACTCGAAGTTTTCGAACCTCGAAGGCGCGTGAACCCGCTGTTTCGATCTGGCGCAAGGATAAGCGCGGTAATGGGGACAGGTGGCTGGAGGTCGAGCATCAAAGTCGATCTTCGAAAGATTGGTTGGGCGCCTCTTACTGGGCGCCTAAAGTGGAACTGTTTTGCGATTCTTGGACAACCCGACTCGGCACCGGGGCGCAGCTACTGGAGTTTAAACCTACCCGAACAAACTGAGCCCGATTTTCATTTACCGCAGTACTTCACAGCCTTGGACTGACTTTTTTTAGTCGAATTCGAGTAACTTGCCACAGCGTGAATGGGATGCGGGCGGCGAAAAGTCCGAAAACTATCGCGGCAGCTGTGGTCGCAACTCGAAAGCCAAGCTCGATGCCCACGGTTTCGTTGCCAAGTGCGAGAGTATGAAAGCTTGCCAGAGCCAACATTCCCGGCAGCATGGCAAGAATACCGGGAACAGAGTAGGTTTGACTGGGAACTTTAAAGCGATTGCTGAGAACGAGACTCACGAACCCCACGGCAGTAGAGGCCAAAAATGGAGCGGTCACCAGGAGTTTGGTGTTGTCGAATTGGTGGAAAACAGTCCATCCGAGTAGTCCGGTGGCGGTCGCTCCCGGAAGCGCTTTGCGGGGCACCCCGAAAAGAATACCAAAACACGTTACACCAAAGGCCGCACCGACGGCGGACGCCCCCAACGACAGCGGTCGCCGCTCAGCACTGATCATAGGAAAAGAGTGAAGTCCTAGTCCACTCACGAGGTCCGTGAAAAGGAGATAGGAAATCCCCAGCGCCAATAGTGTCAATATAGCCTGCATGAGTTTAGCAGTGCCCGAAACTAAGTTCTGATCAGCGAGTTCCGAAATTGCCGAAGTAAGGGCCAGTCCCGGAACCAGCACAATGAGAGCCCCGATCGCGAAAGCTTCAAAGGGCCCGGGAATGAAGAACTGAGCAGTGGCCGCAAGCGCGAGGGCTGCAGTACAGCCGATAAAGTCGCGAAAAATACTACTCTGAATGCGCCGATTTAGGCCGGGGCCGGAAATCCACCAAGTGACCATGGCGATCAAGCCACTGGCGAGGGCGGCACGGACTCGCCCGTAATTGGGCAGGCTCAACGCGAATCCTCCGACGAAGGCGGCAAGGGTGGCGACCCAAAGCGGGTAGGTGGCGTTGCGAACCTTTTTGTTACCCAGAACCCGCAACCCCTGGGATAGGGTAATTTTTTTGGTGGTGATATCTTCGAAAATACCTTCGAGCCAACAAAGTCTTCCCAGGTTCATCGACACTTGTTTGACTCGCGAGAGCGTCGTACGGTGCATGCCGTCTTTATCGACAAGAGAAACAAACACTCCGGTCGGGGTCGCGAAAACCTCTGTGGGGTGTTCGTAAACACGGCCAAGTTCGGTGACGTACTCTTCTAAACGCGACGTGGGACCGCCGCTGGCAAGATAGGCGCGACCGAATTCTGAACAAAATTCCAATAAGGGTTGTGGCATAGGTGCTCCGCTACCCAAACTTAATCTCGAAAGACTCGCTCCGGCAACCCCTCTTGTGTTATAAGCCGGTCAGAATGATGTCAGAATGGTATTCGCTCGAAGCCGACGCAAAACACATCTCGAAAGAACGTGCGCGAGCTCAAAAATTAAAAGCATCCCAGTGGTGGCGCACCAAATTGAATCAGGGCGTTTGTCATTATTGCGAAGCTCAGTTTAAACCTGCCGATCTAACAATGGATCACGTCGTACCAGTTGCGCGTGGTGGAAAATCCCAACCCGGAAACGTAGTGCCCGCGTGCCGAGCCTGTAATGCTTCGAAGAAACTTCATACTCCTGTCGATCTGTTGTTGGGTGGGCGCTGAACAATGGAACGACGCGCTTTTTTCCAGGAACTAGTGGAGCGGGCCGGGAAAACCGGTATGTTTGCCCGTTTTTTTTCCAATGAAAAAACAATCGATCAAGCGGCTCTTGAAGCTCGCCTGATGCGTGATGAAGATTATTACGAATCAGTAAAATCGCGATTCGTCATGCGTTCTGGCGAAGCCGTGACTTTAAACGGAGAGCCGTTTGGGCGTTGGGTGAGCGACCTGGTGGTGATGGAACGCCCCGACCCTATGGGCGAGACTGAAAATTCGTCACTGGTAATCGTATGTGGACACGAGCATGAGGGGTTGAGTGTATTTGAGTGGAGTCGAGGACAACACGCGATTTCGTCTTACGTGAACGCGCGAATTTCTGAAAAAACTCCAGTCGCAGTGTGGGATGACAAAAGCGAAGAACTCGGTGCATTCGGAATTACTCACATTGTTTATGAGCCTAAATCTTTAAACGAACCGGGGTACGTGCACGCGTTAGAGCGAGATGGACACGTGATTGAATTGAATCCCCATACTGGGGTTTTTTTTCGCAGACGAAATTTGAGTTTCCACTTAGCAGCGATTCCGTGGTTGCGTTGGCCCAACGGAGACAAGTGCCTGGTGAGAGTCACCGAGAGTAAAAAATTTGCCGTCGTAGCGTTTGTGAATGCCGACGGTCAGAGTTTTGTTTCAGTTGTGACTTGAAGTTGCTCAAAGTGAGAAGCCCTTACGCGACCACGTTGAGGTTCTGCCATGAGGTCGTCAGTCTCGATCACCGCTTCGATGATTTCGTATCCGCTTGATCCAAGATCTGTGGCGGCTCGAAGATAAAAATCTGGAAAGCCAAGAATATGACCAAATTTATGGGCGAGCTCGCGAGGCGTGAGCCGCTCAGGCCCTAGTACGATTGCGCTTCCCAAGCGTTCAAAAGAACGCAAAGCCCCGGTAGTGAGAACCGCAGCGTTGGAAGGAAATAATTGGAGGTGGGCGTCGAGGTTTTGACTCGGATCGAAGCCCGGGGGCAATTTCGGACTGAATGTTCGTATATCCAGTTTCACTTGGTAGTGCTCCGTGCGCCATTCTTCTTCGACTGCTTTTTTGAAAACTGCGATAAACGCTGGATCCGAAATATCGGTTACAACTGGTACCGAAAAAGTTGAACCGATGCGCTTGATGTATTGTGGTTTTTGGACGTCAAACATTCGAGCAAGGTCAACATCTCTCGGAGATTTTTCAGCCCGGGCCAACAGTGCGGCGGCCTTCGTGAACGAGCTTTGTTGCGAGTCGACGCGACTTTGCCAAAACCAATTGTATTTAACATGTTCGTCGATAACGGTGTGCGCTTGGCGTAACTTGAGGGCGCCCGCTACGATTTGTTTGAGTACAACGCGAGCGTCGGGCTTAGAGAGTTTGGAAAGTGAACCAAGTTGTTGGTGAATTTCGTCCATTATAGCGCGTTCGCGCTCGATGAAGGCTAACGTGCGAGGCCAACTGTAAAAAGTTTTCTCAAGTCGTGGATGTTTCGGAGGCTCGGCGCGCGGCAAATTAACAGTGATTGACGGCAACACCTGATAGCCTTTCGGGGCGGGCCGCACAGGCGTTGGGGTGAGAGGTTTGCACAGAACGCGGTTATAGGTACGGCATGCAGCGTGAACCTGTTTAATGCGCGTTTCAAGTTCGCTGCGATAGTCGGCATAGGCCGAATCGACTTTTCGGCCCGCGGTCGTATAAGATGGCTCGCGGTTTTGAGCCGCAGATAGTGAGGTGGAAAGACCCAGCAATAGCAGGATGCGAATCATCACTGTTTGTGAACAGACAGGCCCTGAGTATCGAGAAATGACTCCCAAACCATTTCGCTCAGCGTAGGGTGAGGGTGAATAGTTTCCGCAATATCGTTGGCGGTAAGTCCGGCCGACATTGCCAGGGCGACTTCCGAGATCAAGTTGCTCGCGTCATGACCGATCATGGTGCAACCAACGACTCGCCCTGTGTCGCGATCCACAACGGCTTTAACTAGCCCCTCTGTTTCGCCAATACACATGGCTTGAGAATTTTCAGCGTAGAAAAACTTTCCGATCGCGACATTAATTCCCTTTTGGCGCGCCTGGTCGGGTTGTAGGCCCACCGAGGCCATTTCGGGAATCGTGAAAATGGCGCCAGGGACGGTGTTGTAGTCGGTCTTGGCTTCGCTGCCACACATTGCTCCCACTGCAATTCCGGCATCGTACCACGCCTTGTGGGCAAGCATTTGACCGCCGACAACATCTCCGCCGGCATAGAGGCCTCTGCAGTGAGTTTCGAGACGGTCGTCTACTAATATGTGCCCGCGGGGAGTGGTTTGCACGCCAATGGTTTCGAGTCCGAGATCGTCGGAATTCGGTTTGCGGCCAATTGCGAGCAACACTTTATCAGTAAGCAGTGTTTCTGTTTTGTTTTGTACGTCGAGATGCAGTTTGACAGCCTGTTCACCGTCTTCGCGGACCTCCACCTTCGCCACTTTAGAGTGCAGGTGGATGCGAATGCCTTCTTTAGAAAAGCGCTGCATGAGCAGTTGCACAATTTCTGGATCCATCGCCGATAACACTTGGTTCGAGTGTTCAAGCAAATGAATGCGCACGCCGAATTTGCTTAAAATGCTGGCAAATTCGCAGGCCACAACACCGCCGCCCACGATGGTCAGGGTGTCCGGCAACTCTCGCATGAGCACGATGTCGTCGGTCGTGAGGATATGCTCGTGATCGGCCTTTAAAACATCGGTTTCAGAAGGGCGAGACCCAGTGGCGACGAATAAAAACCTTGCCGTGAGCTCAGTTCGAAAACCTTCGTCGGCAGTAATTGCGATTTTAAAGGGTTCTTTAGAGAGCACTTTTGCCGACGCTTGGAAAACCTTCACGCCGAGCCTTTCCATGCGTCCACGAATTGTCGAAACCATTTGATCAATGATGCCGAACTGGCGATCAATTGCGACGCCAAAGTCGAAAGATATTTTGCCGTCAATCGCGATGCCGTGTTTTTTGAGGTGTTTAAGGCGTTCCAGTTCCAGGGCCGTGCCCCACAACGCTTTGGTTGGAATGCAGCCGCGATTTATACAAGCCCCGCCTATTCGGGCCTTTTCAACCACAGCTACTTTAAATCCCTGGAGTGCTCCTTTAATTGCGGCGGTATAACCGGCCGGCCCACCCCCAAGTATTACGAGGTCGAATTCGGAAGAGTCTTTGTTTGGCGCCGTCATTTTTTAACGTTCGGATCTAGACGCATGGCCCATAGGTCGCGAGCCAAGCCCCTGAGAAAAGTAACTTGTTCCAGTTTTTCGGGAGCGTATCCGCCGTCGTAAATGCGTGGCTCGAGATCGCCTACAAAATTGTGAAGGGCGGTGACCGCTTTATCCAGCCCCTCTTTTTCAACCATCTTCATATATTTTTGGCGAATTTCCTGCCGATCGAAAGAAAAAGGTGAGGTATTCATAGGCCGAAAAGATATCGTCGTTAGGCCTGATGCGCAAGCCAAGCTTGCACGATTTTCTGATAGATCTCGAGCTCTTCGAAATCGTTAGCGAACTCGGGCTCGTCTTCTGTTTCTAGTGCTACGATGGTGCGAACCAAGCGGTCCCGATCAACTACAACATGTTTTAGTCGCGAACGTATAGCGCGGCGAATGTGGCGATCATTGGCTGGTACGTCGATTTTGTAATATCGATAGGCAATCGCGTATTCCGCGATCGCCCTATAAGCAAGTTCCTCAAGATGCGAGTCTTTGGAATACAATAAGAGGGCGACTTCAGTGAAGAGTCGCCGAGTTTCCTTTAATATGTCTGCCATGTGGTCCGACGCGTTTTGGCGATTGAGATCCCAAACGGCGTTTAGAACTCGATAACGGCGATCTAGCGCTTCGCCATCTCTCGGCTTGGGCAGACCCTTGGCGTGTTCAAGTTTCCAGGAATGTCTTGAAACGATCGCATTGAGAGGGCCCAAAATTGAACTCGTCATACCAGAGAGCACCACACCCGTGACGATGCCGATTGCCACGGCGTATTTTTCGGGCACAAAAATAGAGATCCCCGAAGCCAATGCGAGCGTACTGGTGAGGAGCAAAGTTTTAACCCCGAAGCGCCTTAAACGGTGGGAAGTTGGTTCCTGGATAATTTCAATTTCGTCGGCTTCCGCAAGGGAAGAGTCGCTTGTGTTGCTGGCCTGTACAATTTGAAGGCATTGTTTGGCGCCGTCGGATTTGGGCGAAGAATCGTTGGCAAACGCACTCGGTGGACGAACGAGTAGAACCGACATCATTGTGAAGACTGCGAACGTGCGTAAAAGAGCCATATGGAGCGTGAATACGAGAAAGTGTTCGTCGTGTCTATTTTTGATTTTTGACGGCTGCTTTTTACGCGGGGCGGTTCATTTCGAAAAAATCTGTGACGCGGACATAAACATTTTCGTTGATACGTCCGATGGGGCGAAGTTTTTGGATGTCGACCACGCCGTCGTCTGAAAGCAAACCGTCTTTGAAATGAAAGCAAACAATTTCGCCAATGACGATCGATGCTTGCACATCACCGAGATCGAGAATTGATTTCAGTTTGCATTCGAGCTGAATGGGACTTTCGGCTATGCGCGGTGCGGTAACCAATTCGCTTTTTAGCGGTGTGAGCCCTGTGACATCGAATTCGCTCATGTCGGGCGGATAACTGCCGGACGCCATGTTCATGGCGTTTGCGAGGTTTTCGTCGACAATATTGACCACGAAGTCTCGAGTATTTTCGATGTTGCGGATCGTATCTTTTTTGGTTTCGCCGCGACGCATAACACTAAACGCAATCGTGGGCGGGGAAGGTGTAACTCCCATAAAAAAACAAAAAGGCGCCGCATTGGGAACTGAGTTTTTGTTGGAAGTAGAGACGAACGCGATGGGTCGCGGACCAATACTTGAAGTGAGGAGCTGGTAGGCCTCCCGCGTGCCCAACGCGTTTGAAAGAATTTTCTTCATGCTCCCTCCAATAGTCTTTTAAAGACTATTGGAGTTTGCAGCGCCCGGCAAGGCCTAGTCAGCTAACACGCCGCGATGAAAATAGGGCCGTCTTTTGGTCTTTGTCTCGGATCTTGCGACGGTAGCCGACGACTCAGATTTGGCGTTCGATTCAACAGTTTGTTTTTCGGCGGCGATTTTACGGTCTTTCACCGTTGGAAAATCTTTTAAGTCGC
Organism: Bacteriovoracaceae bacterium UBA4573; assembly: GCA_002387735.1. Lineage (GTDB taxonomy): Bacteria > Bdellovibrionota > UBA1018 > UBA1018 > UBA923 > UBA923. The sequence goes on from DGKJ01000083.1 coordinate 28,436, forward strand.
TGTTGGCGATTCCCGCGAACCCTGATTGAGCACCCAAAACGAGAGTTAGAGCAAATGCGAATCCAAAAAGCGCTCCGGCCTTGCGGATTGTATTGTTAG
>DGKJ01000009.1 GCA_002387735.1 Bacteriovoracaceae bacterium UBA4573
CCGCCCCCCCAATCTGCTCGAAACAGCCAATTTCTTCAAGTCGTTGCATGCCCTTGGTTATTCACCAAGACCAGGGCATGGTACCAACGAAGGACTAAATGCGAATCTTGATTTTTCCGACGGATACATTTCTATAAAAAATGATTTTTGCACCCATCTCGTTGAAGTTGCCTTTCCCCCCACGAATGAACCAGAAAAACTTCTGCAGCTTTACGAAAAAACGTGGGCGCAAATTAAGGCTTCGTTGAAGAGCCTCGACCTTCTCATTCACTACGGGGCGGTCATTGACCCGGTTCCAGCTGAAGATCTGGTACTGGTTCCCCACCCGCGCAGCGATTGGATGCCAAACCGGCCTTCACCAGAAAATAAAACCGGTCTGTACCACCGGTATTTTAATACCCTCATGGCCGCGACTCAGGTTCATTTGAACATTTGGGACGAAGACTCTTTTCGCGTTCTTCCTCAACTTTACAAACTCGACTATCTTACCTCCTTGGTATTTTCCAATAGCAAGAATTTTTCGAATACTGCTTACCACTGCGTGCGTCCATTGATTTGGCGTGACAACTTTTCGCCCAAATACTGGGCCTTCGCAATTCCCGAACCAATTCCGACTTCAATTTATGAATATCAAAACCGAATTGCGCAGTGCCCCGACTTTCAAAAGGACTACACCTTCATATCGCCGCGCAAACACCAGACGTTTGAATTTCGCTCGGGCTGTTCGCAGAATACGGGGCAAGACGTTTTGACTCTCTCGGCTCTACGAATTGGTGTGGCCCAAGCTTGTTTGCTGGGTCAGCCTATTACCGGCTGCACTGCAAATGAGTTTTATAAAGTTTGTAGGGACGGAACCGTGTCGAACACGACGATCAAGAACGACCTTAAAGTTTTGGAATCCGTGTTTTCCGATATGAGCCCGAAATGGAGTGATCACATCAGTCGGTGTCTCACTAAAATATATGAGGCTACCAATTCAAAGACTTCTTTCTAACGGTTTTTGATCAAAGCTGATCAGAAACGCGCCCAGAACAATTCCCAGATAAAGCAGAATTTGTGGAACTGAAATCGCTCGGCTCGTAAAAATGAATTCAAGTATGAACGCCCAAACTAAAATAAACCGACCAAGCGCCGAAGCCTTGACGTTGCCTAATTGAAGATAGGCTAGGTTCAGAAAAATCTGACCAATCCACGAAGCCGCAACCACACCCACTAGTATGGGATAAAAACTAAGTGGGGGCACCGACCAGGTATGGTCAATAAGTAGCGCCGAACTAAAAAGACTTGCCAGCGCATAAGCAAAATACACTGCATTTGGGCTCAAATTTGTTTCAGCTGCTTTTTTCATGAATTGGTACGAAAGCGCTGTCAATATCGCTCCGACCAGTCCCAGAAGCAGCTGGGGAAAGGCGATGAGTTTCATGCTCGAATAGAACATGTAGAGACTTAGATTGCAAAGAACGATACCCACTATTTGCATGTCAGTTATTTTTTCTTTATTGAATACTAGTCCGATGAAGGCCGAAAAAATCACAGAAGTGCTTGCGATAGAAATGGCAAGACTTGGCCCAAGAGCGCGTAGGTTGAAGAAGTAGATAAGCACGGCGCCGCCACCGCACACGGCTCGCAATCCAAACCATTTCAAGTTTACGCGGGTAAACGATTTGAATTCGTTGAACACAAATGCCGCCAGCAAAACCACTGTTACCGCACTTCGAAAAAAGAGAATTTCTGCGGGGTGCATTTGATTGGCACCGATACTTACCAACAAGCCCATTACCGCCAGCGCGAGACTTGAGAGCAAACTAAATAACACCCCGTGGTTAAGCTGCATCATCTACCCGATTAATGAGCTCCAACAAATGGGTCTCCACCAAGTCTTTTTTTACTAAAATGGCCCGTTCCGAAACAGTTCTCCAACGTTCGAGTTTGAATTCGGTAGCAATATCTTTGGCAATCATAACTGACTCTCGAGGGGCGGCATCTAGAATTCGCCGGGAAACCGTCAAGGCATCGCCAGATGCTCGCGCTTTATATTCGTCCATGGTAATGGTTGCACTTCCTCTGCCGGCTGCAATGCTAAATTGTATTTTTTCAAAACCGTTGGCAATAGTCGCACTTAATCCGGCGTTATCTTTGTAGGCTAAAAGCCGCTCGAGAACATTCGAAACCGAGTTTTGGTATTCTTCTTGCGATTCGAATATGTCGCGCAATACTACAAAAGCGATGAGGTCGCCTTCCAGAGATTCCGGATAGGCTAGACCGCTGACGGCCCTAGCCAGTCCTGGTAGGTACTGGGTTGAAATGAACTTTGCGAACGGGTTGATCGAGGCACCAGGAATTTTGTATCGCTGGCAATTCTTGGAATAGTCGTGAAGATCGAGCATGATGCCGACCATTTCGGATTGAAAGGAAGTCTCTTTTTTTAACGACCTCAGGCGCTGCAGCAAATTACCACCGGTAGTACCGAGATCATTCATTTTATTTTCGATCGCCGCCAGGCCATGTTTCATACGCTCTAGCGTATCGAGACTCAGTTGGAGTTGATACTGAGATGCGGGTTCGTCGTCCGACAAATTTATTACAATATACTTGCCAACCGGAATAATTACAAAGTGAGCGCCATCGGCGCCTTTACCTACTGTTGATTTCTGCGAAGTTAGGGCATCTCTCATTTTAGTCCCATGGTAAGAAGTGAATTCGATGCGGTAGTCTTTCGATGTGTCTTTGCGATAACCCCGCTCGAACACGCGCAAAACACTGGTACCCGGAAGGGCGCTTTGACCTAACAAGAAGGTATCTAGGTAACAAGAGATTCGAGTAAATTTAGTGTGATTGAAAAGGACATCTGAAATTTCAGATAAGATCTTTTCAGGCGGTTTTTCGCTTTGGGTGATCGCCAGTATTCGCTTTATCGCCAATTCCAATTGTTCGAGTTTGAAGCGGTCATAAATTAAAAGATAAACAAAAATTGTGCAGGTGAGCGCCATGACAATGGGGGTGTTGTAGTTAAACGCGCTAGTGAACAAGCTATTTACGTCCCACCAAAGAGAAAAAAACCAACACACCCCCATCATTCGAATTAACTGCATTTCCTTTGAATGGTCTCGTTTTTTAAAAAGTGCTACACAGTACACACTCGTCACAACAGCAAACAATAGATAGTTATACTGATATATTGGCCAGAATGTTCGAACATTAAAATCAAAAAACAAGTAACCGAACGACAGTGGAATCAATAGCAGTGGAGGAGTCCGCCACTTACCCAGATAATTTGCCAAAATTACTAGCGAGCCTGCAGCAAACCAAGATCGAAAAAGTATGTGCATCAGAGTCGCACTTGGACCTTCAATCCAAAGTCTCGGCAACTGACAGTACGAAATTAAATAGAGCAAACCAGCGATCGAAAATATAAAGGATTCAATATATCTTGGATTTTTTTTACCCTGCCCCTGCACGATCAATAGAAATAGGGCTACTACGAAAAGAAAGAATGTCGATCCAACGCCAATACCAACGGAGGTAAAAGCACGATATGTCTGGATTAGCTTTCCAGACCAAGCAGGCAAAACGAGCGGTTCATTGGCGAGCGAAGTCGTGAATCCAGCTTGGTAGTCGCAGCGTAGTGCCAACGTCACCGGTGTGTCTTTGATGACGATGAATTCGTGACCCAACATGATTTTGGATCGAATGCCGTTACCTTCGCTCATGTTGCTATCTGCCACTTTATCATTCAACAAAGCGTCGCAAGCCCCTCTCACTATACCGTAACTCACGAAGTAGTGGCCCGCCTCAAGCGCTAGTGGTGCTGTTTTTATCTCGCGCGGGTTCAGCTTAATGGTTTGAAACGGTATTTTTTCGGACCAGAACTTGGCCAAAATTTCGGGAAACTGAAAAACTCCGATCACCACCACCGAAAATAGCAGATACTTCGCAAATAGCTTTAAATGAACAGCAAGAGCAGCTAGTGCTTTCATGTCTTAGCCTGCTTTTTCTTGGTGACCGCTATTGAATGCTCAACCGAACTAATCAAATCCGAAAATGCCGCAGGGTTCAACCGAAAGCAGCGGTCGGTGGGGCGAGTTTCATGTTCTAGTTTAATGTCTGATTTTGCGGGAATCGAAATGCTGTAAAAATCGTATTCGTTGTCGCCCGCAAGCCGGTGGTAAACCTCACGGGCGTGGGTTAGCTCTTCTTGATTCGTCGTCTGATCTGTCACCCAAACCATTTCAAAAAGCCGACTGGCGTTCAAGAACTCGGGCCCTGAACCGACGAGCACGCCAGGCATATTCATGAACTTTCGCGGGCCATCGACTTCGAGCGAGTCCGATAGTGCCTCAGTGCTCTTTTGACGGGGAAGCCTTATTAAGTGCACCGCCTCAAGTTGGGTATCGCGGGCATTCGCTACCGCTAATTTGGTGAAAATACGCTCGAGCCATTTGCTGGACGATTTGTACCAAACCACCGCTTCGACCGGTGCACCCAAACCTTCGAGATACTCGACTCGCCAGTTATACAGGGCACCAGTCCCCGTAAGAGAAGCGGACTCTTTTCTCACGCCAAGCTGATGAAATGCCCCAATGGCTTTCTCGTCTTTTTTGACT
>DGKJ01000045.1:0-13183 GCA_002387735.1 Bacteriovoracaceae bacterium UBA4573
GGGCTACATACGTCATAAAGGGTCTCACCGTCCGGAAAGGTTTGACTACTGCCCATCATACCCTGATCGCCAAGCATGCCCAAAACACCTAGGCCTGCTAAACTCGTCGCTACTTGGGCGGTGGCTTCGAATGCAACGTCGGCAAAATCAGACTCAGGTACTGGCTCTGCCAAAAGAGCCGTGCCGGTAGAATAATTCTTCGTCTTAAAACGTGGCCCACCTAAAATTACGTCCAATTTCTGTAGACGTCGAAAAAGCCCGCTAACGCAGACTGCACCCTGGGCCATTTGGACCAGGTACTCGTCAGGGGAATCGTCTATTAAATTTTTTGCGATGTTTGCGCTCAGGATCGGCTCTATGAGTTTAGCTACTTTTTGAGAAACATCCTTTTTGCTTATTTTCGGCATGAGCGGGACGTAATGATCGACCGTGTCCTGGAGTCTCTTTTTCGCTTCGTCGTTGCATGTACCAGCTTTTTTTATGAGTGAAGCGATTGCATCGGCTACTGCGGCATTTTTGTCGCCCAATGCGTTTAGAGATGCCTCTTCAAGGTAACCCTCTATCATGAGTTCGGCAAAATACTGGTTGGCTTGGTCGGTAAATCCAGCACTAAATAAGCTGTCTACCAACGGAGTTAAATCTTTGAAGTCCTCGGAAAAAAGGACGTTTGCGAGATTCGGGAGCACCGTCGAGCCGTCGGCGTTAGTGCCTCGGTAGTTTAAATCTGGGTTTGCCCATGTGCCAGAACTATCTTTATCGCGGTAAGTCCCTTTCGAGCCTTTGTTATATTGGTACTGGTAAAGTGTGTTTGCTGTGCATTCATTCGTAGGCCATTCAGGGCACCCTTCGACAAAAGGGATCGATTGCATTTCAAATTGTGTCCACTCGTATTGTGGTTCGAAGCAAACGAATTTGTCCCCGTTCGGAGAATGTTTTTTGAGTACGGGCGGGACCAAACGGCACGCTCTTTTGCAGGGAATTGGTTTACCGTCCGATCCCAGAAATGGACGGCTTCCATCCGGCAGCATGAAAAAATGATCGGCGGCATGATCATCTAAATAGCGATTTAATTCGAGTGGTGAGTACGCGTCAAAGCACGATTGAGAGTCGGTTTCCTTAGGGCTGTATAGCCGAAAGGCAATATTCGCAGCGTAGCGCCTGACGAGTGCCTCATACAAATTAAACAGCTTGCTGTATTTTTTCTTTGCGTCTTTAATATCGAGATTTTTCTTATTGAAGAACGTGGCAATGTCCACAAAGTTGAAACACAGCATCTTCTGTTTGGGATTGTCAGGGTGTGTGCCGCACTCCCGAAGGTGAAGTCCTTCGTATTTCGATGGGTTTTTCGCTATTTCATTAGTCGCGATCGCGTTCTTCGATACGACATTTCCGTGAGCGTCGACTGCGAGATCGAAATAACAATTTTCAGCGTGATCTACCGCATCTGATTCGCAGTGTTTCAGCATGTCAGAGTAGGTGGCGTAGACCGAATCTCCTAATGCTTTCATTGCTTCTTGGTAGAGTGCTTCAGAATCTTTTCCAGATTCATTGCCAGCTTGGTATTCGTCCTCGACGAGCGCCCTACGGCCCTCGTTGATAAAATCTGCGTGTATTGATGTTGGAAAAACCGAAAACACCGAGCTCACCGTAAACACGGCAAGCATCAGCGAACTGACTGCTCGAGAAAAACGGCCACGCGATAAATGAGCCATTAACGGTGATCCCCCAACTTCTCTATTTTACAGACTGCGAGGGCTCGAACAACTGTGTCACTGGCACACACCAGTGAATACAGTCAAGCTAGTCTCTCAAATCGTCTCTTTAGCTTTTTCGGCCGTGCGCAGGGGAAACTTGAGATGCATTGAGAGCAAACGACTGAGTTACAGGGGCACCGCCACGAAAAAAGTTGATAGCGGTTGTTTTGTATGTAAAAATAACCGCATGTATAACAGAATGTTATCGGGTTCGCTTCGTGGATCTCGCAAGAGCATTCTTCTGCTCGGGCCGCGCCAGGTCGGAAAGTCCACCTTGATCCGTTCGCTTAAACCAGAACTCGAAATCAATCTGGCCGTGGAAGCGGAGTATTTTCATTTTCAAGCCGAAGTCTCAGAACTGGAACAGCGTCTCGCGGCCACGGGTGTGAAAACCGTTTTCATAGACGAGATTCAAAGAATTCCCCGTCTATTGAATTCCATTCAGGCGCTGATCGATCGTGACAAGAAGTTAAAATTTTACCTCACTGGTTCGAGCGCGCGAAAACTAAAACGTGGAAAAGCGAATCTGATTCCGGGCCGAGTGTTTTCTTACGCGTTGGCACCGCTTTGCTTGGCAGAAGCGGGTAGGGATTGGGATGAGAAACTGGCCTTGCAGTTCGGTAGCCTCCCCGAAGTCACTTCGCTTTCGTCGGTCGCCGACAAAAAGAAGATTTTGCAATCGTATACCAATGCCTATTTGAAAGAAGAGATCCTGTCCGAAGCCTTGGTGCGCCAGGTAGATGGTTTTGTGCGTTTCCTTACTCAAGCCGGTGCACAAGCAGGGCGGTACCTCGATTATTCCAAACTCGCCGCGCGAGCCAAGGTGCCAAGGCAGTCGGTCGTTAGACATTTCGAGATCCTCGAAGACACGATGATCGCCCACCGGGTTGAAAATGACCCTGATTTAGACCCGGATCAGGTCGACCTTGTAAAACACCCACGGTTCTATTTTTTTGATTTGGGCGTGCTCAACGCCCTTCGTGGTACCTTCGATTTGGGTAGCGATCGGATCGGAGCATTGTTCGAGCATTTGGTATTCAATCAACTCTTTAATTCAGCTACCGCGCACGCGGTGGATTTTCGAATCCATAATTTTCGCACCAGGGGCGGGCTTGAAGTTGATTTCATCCTCGCATTGGAAGGCCGAAAAGTAGCGATCGAGTGTAAAGCTAGCGATCATGTCTCGGACGTGGAAATTGCCCCGCTGCGTGCCTTGAGTACGTATTACAAAAAAATGGAAAAAATGGTGATCTACCGTGGTTTGCGAGAACGTAAAAACCAAGACGTCTGGATTTTACCTCTACCCAGGGCCCTACAGGTCATGGGACTTCTTTAAACAACTTAATCCACTGCGGCAGCAGGTGGATTCACTGACCGGGTTGATGGTTCGTTTTTTGAACTGCTGGTGGCGGCCGTAGCTATCTTTTTCTTTGGTCCTTTTTTCTTATTACTTTTTTTAGGCATTTTGTCCTCTAAGGCCACTGCTTCGCCATCGAAATCGCCGATGTAGTGGGAGGCGTAACTTCGGTTCAAGTCGCGAAACTTTTTCCCATGAGCAGATCTTCGACTGATGTCATTTTGCAGCGTCTTCAACCAAGTGTCGAGTACCAGGGTCCGGCGGAATCCATCGATCGATTCAATCATCTTGTCCCTACCCAGGCGACCGGCAAAGTTCTTAAGACATTTTTCGTCCACATTTTTTTGGACACACGACTTGATCATTTTTTCGTAAATCTCGGGGTACTTAATCATTAACCTGGTACTAAGCTCGACCAATGGTTGGGCACCGTTTTTGATGTTTTTGAGTGCGCCTTTCATTTCGGCATTGAGATCAACGAGATACTTCCAAGTACAAAGAGTGATGTGCGAATTGGTGTAATTAGACATTCCATCGATGACGTCGCAGTGAGAAACTACAGGGTCGAAAGCAATCGATGGAATATTTTCGTAGGCCTTAGTGAGATTTGCTTTTATTTTCGAATAAACCGAATCCAATTCGCTCTCAATTTCGATGACGGGGTCGAAAGCGTTTATAATATCATTCCCGCGCGCTTGCTCGGCTTTATGACCGCTTGCACTTAAGCAAATGGTCATGCTTCGATTTTCAGCGGTTCCGGGTAGGCTGTATCCGTAATTATAAAAGTTTGCATCGGGACTGTCTTTAGTAGCCTGTATGCAATTGTCTTTGCCAAACGTGAGACTGAGGTTCTCGTAGTCTACACTGCTAGCTTTGATGTCCTCTTCAGCCACTGCCGAGAAAGACTGTGCCAAGACTGTTAATATCCCAAAAAAACGTAAAAGTTTACTGCGAGAAACATACACCATTTTCGCCAGTCCCCCAATTTGTCTAGTCTATCAACAGCGTGGCCTCAAACAAGTGAGTCAAATGGACCCACGATAGGCACTATTCGATTAAACGTCACGACTGGGTGAATACGACGCACTCGCCACTACGGCAGCCAACAAAATCAACTACTTAGAATTGGTACGCGGCATGTAATACCCATCAGTCGTGAGGCGGCTGCAAACAGCAGCCACAAAACAGGGACGAAGTAACAACCCACTGAAACGGTGCTCTGGGTTGCCCCAAAAAAGTCGAAAGACAAACACTTCGTCCCTGCTCACAAAAAGGTCACCGAGGGAGTCGTTATGAACAGCCAGAAGAAAATAGAACAGGAAGCTCTAGAAACAGTGATTGTGGAATTAGAGCGCAACCTTGAGGTGTTGGAACTTAACTACCGCAAAGCGGTAACCAACCTAAAAAGTTTGCGTGAACGGGTGGAAACGGATGACCTCACGAAGTTGATGCGCAGAGGCGCGTTCATGCGAAAACTCGGTGACCTTCTTATAGACTCAAAAGAAACCGGTGATGAAGTGCAGCTCATGATGATCGACATCGACCACTTCAAAGCGGTGAATGACAACTACGGGCACCAAACCGGAGACGTCGTGCTCACGCGAGTAGCAGAATTGGTTCGCCAGTACCTGCGAACCGAAGACTTGGCCGGTCGTTATGGTGGCGAAGAAATCATCGTGGCCATGCAAGTTAGTAGCGGCGAAGCTCAGCGAATTGCTGAAAACATTCGTGCTGCCGTACAAGCTCAGCTGCAAGTTTCAAGCGCACGCCGCCAAGACGCCGAACGTGCCGAGGCTAAAACCTTTCACGTCACGCTAAGCATGGGTATCGCCTCTACCCAAGATTTCACGTACGAGGCCGACGTTTTAATCGGTGAAGCGGACGCCGCACTTTATCGCGCCAAACGCGGCGGTCGCAACAAAGTGCTTCGTGCGAAGAACATCAAAGCTTTGTCGATCGCAGAGCTGGTGCTGGAAAAGGCAGCTGCCTAATCACGGCCGCAACCGAGGGGAACACTCGGTCGGCGACGGAGAAAAAGTTTTGCTGAGCTTAAACGCTTGGTGAGCCGAGCTTAAACGCTTGGTTAAGAATTGCAACCAACTAGCTGTTGCAAGGCTCGTGGTGAATGTCCCCACCCACGAGTTGTTTCACACAATGGAGATGCCCGCCCCAATGCTCAAACGTCAGTTAGTATGAGTGTCTTTATACATAGCCTACCTAGAATGGCCGCCCGGTGAAGTCGTAGTGACTTCCCCGGTGCGGCTCCCGCTTTTTGGGGCATTGAGAATTCGGCGCCGACGAGCTACTCTAGAAACCATGCGCATTTTTCAAAAAATATCGCGACTACGATTCATGCGCAGTCCCCGATTTGCCCACAAACTTTTACCCAAACTTTTAGAATACTACCCACCCTTTTGGATCATGGGCGTGCGTATAAAGGCCGTGACCCCAGACTTTCGGAAAACCCACTTGAGCTTGCCGTTGAAATGGTACGCCAAGAACACCCACGGAACTATGTTCGGTGGTTATATGTGTGCCGTCTCAGACCCGGTGGCAGCGATCATGTGCGGAGAAATTTTTCGTAAGCGGGGAGTCGAAACTTGGACCAAAGCCCATTCCGTTACCTTTATGAAACCGGGACGCACGGCGCTAGAAATGAAAGTGGAAGTGACCGACGAAGACTTGGCCAAGATCAACAACGATCTCGACCAGCATGGTCGATCCACTCATGTGTTTGAGTTTTTTATAACCGACAAAGCTGGAGTTCCGGTGGCCAAAGTTCAGAACACCGTGTTTTTGCGAATTCGCCCTGCCGCGCGGGCAGCCGCCGCCGCAACCGAATAACTACTCACCGCGATAGCTGTTTTAATCAAGTCGCCAATTATAAACGGAACGAAACCCATGGCCAGCGAAGCAGACCATGACTGGCCAGTGAGTAATTTAAGCCACAATACTCCGGGAACAAATATTCCGAGACTCGCGATCAAAACAAGACCGTAGGTCTTGATCTTGTTCCAAACTCCAGAATGATCTTTTATTTTTTGTGAAAGCGAGCCGGTTAAAAAAGCCGCAAGAACAAAACCCAAGATATAACCGCCCGTCGGACCGGCGAGAGCCGCAGGTGCCGCGAAAAAAGGGAGTCCCAGCGCTCCGAGCCCAATGTAGAGCGCCTGACTTACGGCCCCTTTCCAGGGACCCAAAAATAAACCGCTCATGAGTACCACAGCGCTTTGAAGAGTGATCGGAACAGGTGTGCCCGGAACCGGTAACCTCACTAACGACGAAGCGCCTGTCATTACGGCGAACAACGCGATCGGCAGTACAATCTCCATGGCGCGAATCACGGAACGTTGTTGGTCTGAAATTTTCGTAGCCTTGGTCGTGTTGAGAAAGTTCATGCGCAGGTCTCCTGTGTCGATAGATTGAACTTAATTCAAAAGCGTCGAAACGTCGGCCAGAATCTCTTTAGCCGGTTTAAAACTGTCATCAGCCTTAATTGCTTTCTGCAAACATTCGGTAGCAGCTCCCAAAAGCCCTTGCCGAATATAGAGGCGCGATAAATAAAAAAATGGCACTGCGGGCGAGCCGTATTGTTTAGAGCGGCAGGCTTTTTTCAAAACTGGCAGGGCGCGCCGATAATCTCGTTTTTCGACCAAATACGAACCAAGGTCAGCGAGGGCGTTTCCGAAGTTCGGATCGATCTCCAGGGCCATTTTACATTCTTCAATTGCCTGATCAAGTTCACCCATTTGCCTTAATACACCACCTAAAAAAGTATGTGCCTCTGGTGTTGGTGAACGCTCAAGCGAGCGTATATAATACTCTGCAGCCATTTCTAGGTCGCCCTGCGACTGGTGCATAAAGCCCATGCGCATGAGGTCGTCTCGAAGCGCGCTTTCAAGAGCACGTGGCTTGGCAGGCTCGGCTTTCGCTGGCTTGAGCTTCGCTAGTTTTCTGGCTTTTCTGGGTAGCACGGCCCTCTTTGTGGCCCGACGTGCGGATCTGGTCGATCTCATTTAGTTGATATGCCTTGCCCGGTGTTTAAAAGTCAAGTTTAGGCCGGGTCCAGAATGTTTCCCAGTGTTTTTGGTTTAAAAGCTTCCCAAGTGCTGCCCCTTGAGCCGCCGAACCCACACTTTGAGCGTTCGGCCATTCGGTCATTTTTTTTGGTGATCTGGCCCATCGCAAGGCCTGTTCTAGAAACGCTAAAGCAAGGTCTTTTTGAACTTCAGTTGGACCGCGAGCACGTCTTACGAAGGATTTCAAAAACTCAATTAACTCGCGGCGCTCCGTGGCCAGTTCCACCCAACGCTCGGGGCTTGGTCGCTCCACCGCCGTGTGAGCACTTGTTTTGGCTGAGTCTGTATAAAGATCAAATGCAAGCTCGATGAGTTTAGTTTCGTTTCGCGAGAGCCGCAAAAGTTCGGTAAGTTTTTTGGCGAGATTTTTGGGTTCGGCGCAAATGTCGCCGGCCAGGCCGCAAATCCCGATTCCTACGACCCAGTCAATGGGTTCAGGTTTTCCAGTGATTTTGATGTTTCGGTAGTCGGCTGGAAGCGCGGTGCGTTTGATGCCAAAAACGTGTTCCCAAAGTCCTAACTGCGCCAGGTACTCGAGGCCGGTGACGGGTTTGGTAGTGGCGAGGAGACGAAACACTTCGTCGCGTACCCTTTCGCGACTAATCTCTTTTAAAAGCGGGGCACATTTTTTAACCGCGGCCGCAGTAGTTTTTTCGATTTTAAATCCAAGCTGCCCAGACAAACGGACGGCCCGCAATACGCGCAGCGCGTCTTCGGAAAAACGTTTATTCGGATCGCCTACTGACCGCAATATTTTGGCATCAAGATCTTTGGCGCCCGTAAAAAAGTCGATCATTTCGCTAGTAGCGAGATCAAGATAGAGCGCGTTAATTGTGAAATCACGGCGAGCAGCGTCTTCGGCGGGACTGCCCGTTGTTACAACGTCCGGGTGTCGGCGGTCTGTATAGCCTTCTTCTTTGCGAAAAATGGCAATATCGATTTGCACGTTTTGAATTGGAGGAAGTTTTACAATTCCGAATACCACGCCAACGTCGAGGTGTTTGGGAAAAATTGTCTTAATGGTATCGAGTGGTGCATCGGTTACAACATCCCAGTCTCGCGGTTCACGGCCTAAAATCAGATCGCGCACACAACCTCCCGCGAGCCATGCAATGTGACCGGCGCCTTGGAGTTTGCGGCAAGACTGTATGACGGGCTCGGGAACTCGACTCAGTAGTTTTGCGGCAGGTTTGATTTTTTTTTGGTTGATATCCACGTTGACCTGCATTGGTGAAAAGCCTAATCCGGATCGACTTCTAGTTTTTCGGGAGCACTTCGTTGCGTCCGAATTGGTTTAGATTGGACTCTTTTTTCGCGTCTGCTGGGGGTTTTGTGATTCTTCGAAGCGCTTTCGCTTTCACTTTCAGTGGTCTCAAGGTCTGCTTCCGACATGTCAGTTTGCGAGGTTGTGGCTGGGGCAGTCCCGGCGGCGGTGTCTACGTCTTGTTCGGCAAGGCTCGGCGTGGAAATTAATAACAGCAGCAAACAAAAGATTCGGCCCCATTTCATCGCCATCGTGTTAAAAAACTATCATCGACTTTATAGGCCTGTAAAGGGAGGTATCCAACGTCATGAAATCAACGATCGAAGTACAAGGAACACTGCGTCTATCTGGCCAAACCTCCCGACGGGCACCGAGGTATGTGCGGGGCGCACCCTGGGTATATTCTAATGAAATCGAACCGCCTAAGTCTAAGTTTGCGCCGGGTAGCTGGGCGGTATTGGAGTCGGCTGAAGGCCGAATTCTTGGCACCGGGTTTTATAATCCGCACTCGTTAATTGCGTTTCGTTTTTTTCAGCGCGGCGCGGAGTTTCAGGGGGCGCAGTTCGAATCCGAAGTGCGGGCCCGCCTCAGCGCAGCGCTTGTGTTACGCCAGCGTGCTTTGGCAGATTATATTAATTCAGGGGAACTCGGGCGTAATTCATTTCGTTTGGTTTTTGGCGAAAGCGACGGGTTGCCCGGGTTGATCGTAGATCTTTTCGAAAGCGACAATGGAAAACCGGTAGGGGTGGTGCAGTGTCATGCGGCCGGTGCCGACGCGTTTATATCGGTACTCTGGTCTTGGATGAGTTCGGAACTCGGAGCACAGGCCCTGGTGGTGCGCAATGACGTTGAAGTCCGGGAACGAGAAGGCGCTGCTATTTTTACCGAAACCTTGGGAGTCCTACCTAGTCGCACTTTTGCTCGTGAAGGGGGAGTGGAGTTTGAGGCTTCCTTACTTAGAGGACAGAAAACCGGCTACTTTTACGACCTACGCCATCACCGACGTCATTTTGCAGCTGCGCTTCGTGGGCACCGGGGGGTTGTTTTAGATGCCTTCTCCTACATTGGAAGTTGGGGCCTTCAAGTTTTAAAACAGAATCCAAACCTGGAACTGTTAGCTGCCGATACGTCGCGGGCGGCGCTCGACATTTTAGAGGCCAATGCCGCAGCTAACGGGCTAAAGAACCGGGTGCGCACGGTCGAATGCGATTTGATGAAAGATGATGGCCGAGTTTTTGAAAAACGATCATTTGCTGGCGTGGTCTGTGATCCACCGGCGCTGACTCAATCAGCTAAACAGCTAGAGGCCGGTCGAAGAGCCCATGTCGATGTATTTAGTCGCGCTTTGTCGGCAGCCGCCGCCCATGGCCCGGTGGCCCTAGCTTCGTGCAGTTTTCATTTGGGAATTGAAGGATTTTTGGAATGTGTCTCCGACGCTTCTTTTAAAGCCCAGCGCTCCTATTTGATGACGGAGCTTGGCACCCAAGACGTAGACCACCCTGTTTTGGCTGCGCTGCCAGAGAGTCGTTACCTGAAATGCGCTCTCGGAGTCGTTACGACCTGAATGCGGGGGTGATGACTTCTGGTGAGGCCGAAGGCGTGGGAGTCGCAGTTGGAGTTGCGGTTGGAGTTGGGGTTGGGTTTTCAACTTTCTCTTCCGACGCCAGGCACACGAATTTCAGTTTGGGAAAACATTGGTTGTCGTCAGATTTCGAATGGCCTTTGACATCGATTTTGAACGAGGGCTCTCCGGGCTTAGGACCGGGTTCTACATGAACACTGGCAGTTCTTATAACGGTTCGAAGCTCAATTTTTCGGCCGTCTTCACCCAAAGTTTGATCGGTAGATTTTACTTTGCCTATTAATTTTGAATCAGTGTGGGTGTGAAAAATTAGTTCAATGTCCATCATCTTCTTTTTATCGATGCTGTTGACTTGAAGTCGCGCCCGCCCAGGAGTTTCGTTGGAAACGTCAACTAGCGGTACGGCGAAATCCGGAATATCGGTATCGTCAAATTCGGCACTGTTGGTCCACAAGCGACACGACAGAGATTTCGTCCGTAGTTCCTCGCTCGCAAAAGCTTGAACCGCGATTACAAAACAAAAAGTCGCGACCAATATGGCTAACGTAGTAATAAGGTTTTTAAGAACGGGTGCTTTCATTTATTCCTCACACTTTCGTCACTATTCGGTTCGATACTCTACTGCCACACCCACGAAAGCGCGATTGCTGTCGTGTTCTCCGTGGGCATCGTAAACGTAGTTGTAGGTGTTTTCGATTCCTGCTGAAAATACGGTTTCGTTGAGCAGTTTGTCGGTATCGCCCCGTTCGCTTTCTATGGTGTACTCGTATTCACCACCCAAACGCAGTTCGAGGCCGGCCTCTAGGTAACCAAGAGTGCCCAGAAGCGCGCTCGACACGCAGGCCCGGTGGTTTTTCTTAAGTGTCTTGCAATAACGTTCCTCTAGCCCGGCTTCTGCTCCGATGTGCCCATTTAATTGGCCATCGATAGTGCCCACGCCTGCTTTTGCAGTCCAAACCCAAGGTAGGTACCAGCCCAAGGTGCCGCTTTCATAGCTACCATTCGTGAGATTTTTGCGACCGCGGCGTCCCCATTTTACGTGGGCGTCGAAGCGATCAAGATCGGCGTTGCGTTCGATAGTATATTCGTGAACTCGTTCAGTTGGAGCTTTTGCCGCTAGGCGACTGCGAGCCCCATCGGCTGCGAACGAATCGCCCGAACCGACTTTATCCAAACCGTTAGTGCCTTTTACGGTTAGGCGTGCATACGGAATTTTGGTTTGATCGTTTGTTGGATCAATCACGAATTCTGTCTGCATCGTAATTCCAGTTTCAGTGTCGAGTAGAACGCGATTGGCTCCTTTGGGATTTGCATCGATGTGCACTGAACCTCGAAATCCCGCTGCTCCTCCACTACTTTGAAGTACGGTCGCACCGATACCGGCGCCGTAGCCGTCGATCGCGCTGTTGCGAGTATAAACTACTTTAGGTTCCCGCGACCGCAGTAAATCACCAAAAGTGGGTACGTTGTCTTCAGCTCGGTAATTTTCCTCGCGAAAACCACATAGTTGCTCCAATAGTTCGGTGCGTTCTTTTTGAACTTCACGTTCCTTGCGTTCGGGATCGTAGCCTTGGCTGCGAGCGGTTCGCTGCCGTTTCCACTCTGGGTTAAAAACGTGTTCGATGCATAGCTCCTGGTCGAGTTCACTTTTTATAGAATATTCACGGGCAATTCGCGGCATAGGAATCGAATCGAGAGCAGCGATAGATTGCCCGATCATAACCCGAGAGCTCGAATCTCGTGCATCGTTTGGATCTAAATCAATTTTGTCGTCATTTTCTAAAGGAACTCTCACTTCCTCTTCAACGACTACGACTGGAGCCTTGCGATCCTTTTTTTTGCGTTTCTTTTCGGCATGGGCCGGTTGTGAACCAGTCAGGGCCAAAATGGCAGTTAAAACAAGAGTCATCGATGTCATACGCGCAAACGAACGGGTGAAGATAGTCATATGCGGGCTCCTCTGCATTTAGTCTCTCGAGCTAAGAGTGTGCAATGCAGATGCCAGGGGTGGACTCCGAGTGTAAACATGCGCAATGAGGCGAGCTCTCGCAATTTCGAGTCAGGTGTCTAGATTATAGACATCCCGCTAGGCAGTAAAAGTTCGACCGCGGCCCATGTATTGGCTTGGGGATCCGTGGTTTCGCGACTACAATACCAATCCATGTCATCGCCGGGCGGAATAACGAATGTAGGGTTCACTCAGAAGCGTGCAGCGGCAGAAGTTGTGGTTTGTTCCGCTTTATGGGGTTTTGGTTTCATAGCGACCCGTTGGGCGATGGACAGCTTCGACGCTTTTTTTTTAACGGGCCTACGATTTTTGCTTGCTGCGCTACTACTTTTTATACTCGCCGTTTCGGTTCCACGTTGGCGTAAATCGCTTTCGCTCGACGAGTTTTTTTTGGCATTTTTGCCCGGGCTTTTTTTGAGTGCCACCTTAGTGTTACAGACCGTAGGTCTGCGCTACACCACTGTTACCAATAGTGGCTTTATAACGGTGCTGTACGTAGTGTTCGTCCCGGTCCTCGAAGCAGTTTTTTTTTCACGTAAGACCAAATTACCTCATATCGGCGCAATACTCCTGGCCCTTGGTGGGGCCGGTCTACTTTGTCAGGCCTGGAATCTACACAACCTTAATATAGGCGATTTTTTGACTCTCCTGTGCGCCTTAGCGGCCGCAGTGCAAATCGTATTGGTCGAACGTGCGAGTACAAAGTTTCAATCGCCATTTTTGTTTAATTTTTACCAGTCTTTTTGGGTGGGTATAATTCCCTTCGCAGTGGGAATCGCGATGGACTCAAAAAACCTAACCCACGCTCCATTCGCCGCACATAGCTTGTCTTGGGCAGGGTTGGCTTTTTTGGTGGTGGGTTCCACGATGATTGCGTTTCTAATTCAAATGAGAGCCCAACGTGTGTTGCCATCTGCCACTGCGAGCATGTTATTTTTGCTCGAATCGCCCTTTGCCGCGGTTTTTGGTTATTTCATATTCAACGAACGAATGAACGGCCTGCAGTGGACCGGCGCTGCGCTTATTATGATTGCGGCATTTGTATCGGCACGATTTGGGATAAAAAAATAAGAATTGTTAAAAACCGCGGTCGGGCAAGCGTCCTAAGGCCTTTTCCCAAACGGGTTTAGTTTCCATAG
>DGKJ01000045.1:13334-14001 GCA_002387735.1 Bacteriovoracaceae bacterium UBA4573
GCCATACACAAATAGGTGTAAATACTTGGAGCAAGATCTTTAATTTTTTTATTTATAAAGCCGAACATCTCGCTACGGATTTCTTTGAGATAGCGCACTTTGCCGTCAGCGCCGGTCACCGATTCTTCCTGAAAAATCTGAGTCTCAGGGCGGCGTTTTAAGGCGATCGCGCGCATTTGGGGTTGAAAGCGTAACGCTCCGAGGCTGATCCAATCAATAGAACGATGGGGAACTTCAGCCAGGAGTTTTTCTAAGGCTGCGGAGTAGTGATCTTTCCAGCCATCGAAGTAAATGAGTGGATCGAAATGAAACCCGACTCGAAAACCGGCTCCTGCCGCCATTGCAGCAGCGCGAATGCGTTCATCAAATCGAGCTGTGCCGTGCTCTTCGCGCTCTACGATTATTGGGGGGTTCATGCTCCAAGAAATGATTACATGGTCTTTTTTCGGAATGCTCAACAGGTGTTCAACATTCTTTGACTTGGTTTTGAGTTCCAAACGCACGTTTTGATATTCGCCCATAATGTTGGCCAGTCGTCCGGAGAATTCAGTTAAATGGTCGAGCGCCAAACTGTCGGACAACTCGCCGGTGCCAATGCGTAATAGCGAAACCGGTGGGCGTTTGCAGATGTTACGTACCTGTTCGAAGATATCATCCTCATTTACGA
>DGKJ01000043.1 GCA_002387735.1 Bacteriovoracaceae bacterium UBA4573
CACTCGGTGTGTGCGTCGTGGCAAAGTAAACATGGATGAGTTTGCCATGGGCGGCTCCAACGAGAATTCTGCTTTCGGTCCTGTGAAAAATCCGATCGACCCACGTTATGTCCCTGGTGGTTCAAGCGGTGGGTCTGCAGCAGCGGTTGCTGGAGGGTTAGCCGTCGCAGCACTCGGGACTGACACTGGGGGGTCCATTCGCCTGCCCGCAAGCTACACGGGTACGGTCGGGTTAAAACCGACTTATGGGCGTGTAAGTCGAAACGGTTTAGTCGCTTTTGGTAGCTCGCTCGACCAGGCTGGGCCGATGACGACCACCGTTTCCGATGCCGCCATTGTCCTGGAATCAATTAGCGGTCACGATCCGTTTGATTCAACCAGCAGTGTGCTACCGAGCGAAAATTTTCTTGCATCGATGGTAACGGAGTCTTCTAGAAAATTAAAAATCGGTTTACCGAAAGAATACTTTGTAGACGGCCTTCAGCGTGAAGTAGCCGAACAAATCGATTCGCTAAAAAATAAATTACTCGCAGCCGGACACCAGTTGATTCCGATCACCCTTCCGCACACTGAGTACTCTGTAGCGATCTATTACATCGTCGCAGTGAGTGAGGCTTCTAGTAATTTGTCGCGCTTCGATGGCGTGCGATTTGGTACTCGAATTGGCGGAGACCGCTCTTTGGTTGAAATGTATAAGTCCACTAGGTCACTGTTTGGACCAGAGGTTAAGCGTCGCATTATCTTGGGCGCCTTCGCATTGAGTTCCGGTTACTATGACGCCTACTACAAAAAAGCCTGTCAGGTACGAGCGTTGGTTAAACGAGACTTTGAAGACGCGTTCAAAAAAGTCGATGCCATTTTAGCTCCGGTCGCCCCCACTACTGCATTTAAGTTGGGAGAGAAGACCGCGGACCCTTTGACGATGTATTTGAACGATATTTTTACGATCCCTGCCAATCTCGCGGGAATACCTGCGATTTCGGTGCCGATTGGACGCGATCAGAACAAGCTGCCGATCGGAGCTCAGTTCATTGGCCCACATTTTTCAGAGGCAAGGTTGTTGGCCTTGGGCAAACTAGTGGAAGAAAAGCATTACCGGGAAGAGGTTCGTCATGGTTTCTGAATTCGAAGCCGTTATTGGGTTAGAAGTTCACGCGCAGTTAATGACTAAAACTAAGATTTTTTGCGCATGTTCGACCCAGTTTAATGCCCCGGCCAATGAAAACGTATGTCCGGTTTGTGCCGGTCATCCAGGAACCCTTCCGGTTTTGAATGGACGTGCGGTCGACGACGCTCTGAAAGCAGCTCTTGCGACCAACTGTCGCATCAATTCGAGAAGCGTTTTTGCTCGGAAGAATTATTATTATCCAGATTTGCCCAAAGGCTATCAGATTTCCCAATACGATCTTCCTATCGCTGAGCATGGTTACTTGGATATTGAAGTGGGCGGTACTCCTCAAAAACCCGAGCTTGCTCACATAAAAAGAATTGGAATCACTCGTATTCACATGGAAGAAGATGCGGGGAAATCGGTACACATGCAGGGTTACAGTCTGGTGAATCTTAATCGCGCGGGAACTCCGCTCATCGAAATTGTAAGCCAACCCGATATTCGGTCCGCCGAAGAAGCCGGGGCCTACTTGCGCAAACTGCGAGCCGTGCTCATGTATATCGATGTTTGCGATGGCAATATGCAAGAAGGTAGTTTTCGCTGTGACGCTAACGTTTCAGTGCGTCCCAAAGGAACCGAAAAGTTTGGGACTCGAGCCGAAATTAAAAACGTAAATTCTTTTCGATTTGTTGAAAAGGCCATCGAATATGAAATAAACCGCCAAGTTCAGGTCATTCAAAGTGGCGGCAAGGTCGTTCAGGAAACGCGACTTTACGACAGTGCCAAGAACGTAACGGTTTCAATGCGATCGAAAGAAGAAGCCCAAGACTATCGCTATTTTCCGGAACCAGATCTCATGCCGCTTGTCGTGAGCGAGCAAAAGATTGAAGCCGCCAAGCGAGCCTTGCCAGAACTTCCTGAACAGAAAAAAGAACGTTACACAAAGCAGCTTGGTATTCCGGCGTATGACGCCAGTGTGATTGTTTCGAGTAAAAAACTAGCTGAATTTTTCGAAACAGCCGAAAAGGCCTGCGGTGAGCCCAAGGCTGTTTCGAATTGGGTTATGGGCGAAATGCTCCGGTTGTTGAAATTGGACGATCGCGAGATTGACGATCTCAATATGCAGCCTGAAGCTTTGGGAACGCTTATAAAAATGATCAAGTCAGGAGCGGTGAGCAACTCCATTGCGAAAACAGTTTTCGAGGAAATGTATAAAACCGGTAAAGACCCCGAATCGATTGTGAAGGAAAAGGGGCTTGCGCAAATTTCCGATACCGGTGCGATCGACAAAGCGATTGACGAAGTCATCGCCGCAAACGCTTCGCAAGTCGCGGAATACAAAGCCGGCAAAGACAAACTGATGGGTTTTTTTGTAGGCATGGTGATGAAAAAAATGGGCGGCAAAGCCAATCCAGGAGTGGTTAATGATCTTCTTAAGAAAAAATTGTCTTAACCAGTTTATTAGAGGATGTGGTGCCCTCATCGTTTGGGTCGTAGTGTTCGGCTGTTCGGGCCAACGCACGGTGCTTCAGTCGGTTTATCAAGTGGAAGGTTGCTCTACAACGCCCTCAAGCGGTCGGGTGGCCGATGAAATGGTAAAACGGGGTTACCTGCAATTTTCCGAGAAAAAGGGCGCAGCCGCAATCTTTCACCGTCCCCGAATTGAAAAAAGTGGGATGTTTGCGTCGGAACCCTACATTGATCGTAGTGGCGAAATCGCAGTGGCGGTGTGTACACCGGCTCGGATCGTAGCTGTTTCAGAGTCGCGCTCTTGTGCACGGACCAGTGAGTGTACGGCCGGAGATCAGAAAGAGGTTGGTCGAGCTTTGGAGTCGTTGGGCTGCAAGATCACAGCGGGCACAGATCGAACTCCATCTTGGGAGTTAGAAACTCGAAGTGACTGGAACGACGAGAGTTGTGGTCGGTTGGTCGCAGATTTTGGCATGAAGGAGCTACTAAAATGAAGTTCTTACTTTTGGGCCTTTTTGCTAGTTTGATTGGTTGCTCAGGAGCTGCGTTAAATCCTGCGCATATTGGACACTATACCTTTTCCGGCACGGTCGTCGACTCGAACCAAAAACCAGTGCCTAATGCACGAGTTAAGGTATTAGGTTGGGAAACCCTTACCGATGAGCGCGGTCAATGGCGTCAAGAACAACTGGTGGAATGTGGCGCGTCGCGAGAAACCATGAGTTCGCACAAAAAAAGCGAAGGTGTCTTAGTCGTCGCAGACGGTTTTAATTCGGTTGATCACCCCTATGAAATTGAACGGGCCGCGTGGTTTGAAAGTTGTCCCAAAATTCGGTCAGAATTTTCTTTCCAGACGGTATTGAATAAAACGTCAGAAACGAAGTCGGAAAATAAATCAGGAGCATCAGAACACGAAGCTCCAAGTTCGGGAGTTGCGCTATGAGTCTTTCAACCTCTGAAGTTACCAATCAAGCGAAGTCGAAGAGTCTTTTAAAGAAGATTGTTATTATTTCGACTGCCGTTTTCGGTTTACTTATGCTCGCGGCTATTAGTCTTCCGTTTTTAATCGATGTCGATAAATATCGACCGTTTATTGTTGAACAAGTTAATTCTGAAATCGATGGCAAACTAGAAATCGGAAAGCTTTCACTTAGCCTGTGGGGGCGGGTCGATGTGCGAGTCGACGGTCTCAAACTCACAGATTCGGCAGGGCGCACCGCTATCGAAGTAAAAGATGCGGGTGCTTTTTTGCCTTTTTGGTCGTTCTTAGTTGGCAGTCCGCGACTAAACCTTCAAATGACTGCTCCAAATATTCTCGCGGTAAAAGAACGCGACGGTACTTTAAATTTTTTGAAATTAACCAAGAGACGGGAAAAGTCTTCTTCGTCGGAGTCTGAAAAATCCGAAAATGGCACTGAGGGCGACGCTGTTACGAAGGGCCAAAAAACAAATCGAGGCACAGAGCTGCCAGGGTTGGTGTTAAATTCTCGTATTACGGTTCTACTTAAAAGTGCTTCGCTTACCTATCAAGACGAACTTACAGGCGATCGCTTCAAGGTAGATGATTTAAATTTTACAGTGCGCGACGTCTCGCCGTCGAGTGAAATGCCGTTTGAAATTGGCGCCCTTACGGACGTGGCCATGAAAAACGGAATGAAAATTAAAGGTCCCGTCTCAGTCAGTGGTCTCGTGAAGGCCGAAAGCTCGGGTGACCGTTTTGAAAAAGCAAATTTTCAGGCAAATGTGAAGGCCGACGACGCCACGGTTACATTCGCGGATTCTTTCGCAAAGGAACCGGGAACTCCATTAAGTTTCGAAGCTTCGGGCGAGGCAACAGAAAGTACAGTCCAAATTAAACGTTATAAAGTTCAATTGGCTGAAATTGTCGCAACTGGAGATGGCAGTTTCGAAACTGTCGGAAATTCTTCGAATCTCGCTCTTACGGCCAAGGTTGGTCCAGTAGAACTTTCGAGTCTAGGGAACGTGAGTCCCGCAGCGAAGGCCGTTCAGTTGTCAGGTCAGTTCGAGCTCGACACGAAAGTTTCGGGAACTCTTTCTGCCATACAATACGAAGGTAATGCGAAACTTTCGAATGTCGCGCTTCAGTCTGAAAACATGAAGCAGAAGCTAGATTTGGATGCAGATGCTATTTTTGCGACTAACGAAATAAAAAATCTTACGATCAAACTCACGGCAAAGGAGTTCGATCTCGGTGTTTCGGGATCAGTTCAAAACTTTAGTGCTCCTAAATTTCGATTCAATGTAAAGTCCGCGGTTTTGGATCTCGATGCGCTCTTGAAGTCGTCAGCAAAAGCGGCCGAGCGACGAGCCGAAGCGTCTAAGTCGAAGCTGCCTGCGGGGAATGCAGGTGGGGCTTCTGGTAGCGAAGCAGAGAATGCGGTGGTCGATTACAACGCAATGTTTAAACCGCTTCGCGAAAACCCCATTGCAGCGGCGGCGAACGGGGCAGTTACCTTTGATCTCAAACGCGTTCGATCCACCGGCGTCACGATGGAAAATCTGAAAGGCGAACTGTTGCTCGATCAACTTTTGGTTCGTCTGAAAGATTTCTCCATGAAAATTTTTGATGGGACTGTTGCGGGACAAGCTAGCTTTAATGCCAGAAACGCTAAACCCGAGACCGCCACCAATCTTGTGGTCACCGGTTTAGAGAGTAAAAAAATGGTCGAAAGCCAAATGCCATTTGCCAAGAATACGATTCAGGGCACCGTAAGCGCCAAATTAAATATTGGCGGTAGCGGCGTGAATCCAACTGACATGACCTCGTCATGGAGTGGCAGTGGAACAATGAACGTCAAAGAAGCGGTTTTCGCTACGCTTGATCTTGGGCGGCAGATCAAAGACGGTGCGCTCGGAAAACTACCCGAAGCCTTGCGAAATAAAATTGGTGTTTCCGACAAAGTTCTGGACTGGAAGGGCGAATATCAAACCGTAGAAGCCAAGTATAATCTCGCCAACGGGGTGTTTAATTTAGTGGAACTCACTGGCAAGGCCTATCCCAATAAAGGCATGGACCTTAAAGGTAGCGGAAAAGTTCAGTTGAAAAACTACGGACTGGATCTCGGAGTGGATTTTATCGACACCTATAACTGGTTGAACGCCGATCAATATGTAAAAGACGAGCGTTATGGTCATTTTGCGCTACCTGCTAAAGTTGGGGGGACGTTGTTTGCTCCTAAATTTGACTGGGGTGCGGCGTTAGGCAAACTTGCGCAGGGCGCAGCGAAGCAGCAGGCTAAAGACGCGCTGAAAAAGGGTATTTTAGACAAGGTAAAGTTGCCCGGAAGCGGGGATGCAAAGCCTTCCGACGCGGTGAAGGGGCTTATGAAAGGTCTCTTTAATTAATAACCAAACGACTCTGAGTGTTATTTGACGATTGACTCGGAGCTATGGTGTAAGAGGGGTAAGTTTTAAAAGTGAAAGTAGGGAGAACCGCGATGACCTTCGGAACACAAATTATTCGTCGAGTAGAAGATTCGAAACCTCGCAAGCAAAATTACAGTTTTTGGGCCGCCGTCGTTGTTGCGGGTGCGGTCGCTGTAGCAGTGCTTTCGTCGGGTTGCGGTACCGACAAAAATGTAAATCGCGCGAAAATCAGTGGCACCAAATATTGGACTGACAAAGCCCATCCTGGAAAAGCATTTGACGTGCAGGTCACAGAGGCCACTAAAGTCGAAGGCGGTCGCTATCGCGTTAAGGCGTTGGTCGATGGCACTCAGCGTGTTGGGCTATACGATCCCGAGACAGAAACCTTTGATGAGGGTCTGTATACGCTTTCTTACGAGCGAGGAAAAAAGATTGCTGAGATGGACGAAGAAGTTCGTTACCTCAAAGACCGTGTCGAAAAGCTGGAAAAAGAAAATTATCAGCTAAAACTGCGGTTAAAATACGTTCACGCGGGTAAGGGCGATCCCAACAAAGTAGTGGATCCCAATACCGATGCGGGCAGTGACGACGACGACGTAAAGCCCAGCTCTAAAAAAGACGAAAAAACAGGCGCATAAAAATTTATGATAGAGGCAGCAATCGATATCGGTACCAACACGATGCTCTTGTTGGTCGCCGAGGTAGATGGTGCCACCGCGGCCGGAACTAGGGTACCTCGAGTTCTGCACCGGGTTCTCGCTGAGGAGATTCAGTATCCAAGACTAGGTCAGGGTGTTCACGCCAACCGCAACTTTTCGCCTGACGCAATGACACGCGCACGTGAAGTTTTTCAAAAGTATAAAAAAATATGTGACGAACTTGGAGTGAAAAAGATCTCCGCGATGGCGACCAGTGCTTCGCGCGATTCCCTTAATGCCAAAGAGTTCTATGATTCCATTCGAGGTGACATTGGAATCGATGTGCAAATTATTTCAGGAGAGTCAGAAGCCAAACTCACTTTTCTAGGTGGGCTTCTACCGATGAATAACCCGAAAGAATCGGCCGTGCTCGATATCGGTGGGGGTAGCACTGAATTTGTGCTGCTCGATTCAAAAACTGGGGGTTTAAACAGTCAAAGTGTTAATATCGGCTGTGTGCGAGCCACGGAGTTGTTTCTTAAGGGCGACCCCTACGAAAGAGCTTCTTTAGAAACGCTCGAAACCAATTTGCGCCAATTTTGGAAAACCATTAAGCCGGATCTAAGCGAGGAACTAAAGAAGAGAGAGTGGGTAGGGGTGGCCGGAACGCCAACAACGCTCGCTGCTATTCAATTGGGACTTTCCAGTTTTGTTTCTGAAAAAGTAGACGGGTATCGTCTCACTCGCTGTGCGATTGGCGATTGGTATGAGAGTCTTGCACTGAAAACTACCGCTCAGAGAGCGAGTAATCCGTTGATGAGCACTGGGCGCGCCGACATTATGGTTGCAGGTACTGCGATATTACTGACTGCCATGGAAACGTTCGAACGCGAAGATATTATGGTAAGTTGCAGAGGGCTTCGCCACGGGGTGTTAATGTACCCCGGCCTAGTAGGTTAAATACTAGCTTGCGAGTTCGCGGCGTAGTTCGCGTGCAAGTTTAGGGTCTCGCTTTTCAATGCCACGCAGAATTGTTTCCCGAAATTGGGCGTCAGC
Organism: Bacteriovoracaceae bacterium UBA4573; assembly: GCA_002387735.1. GTDB lineage: Bacteria > Bdellovibrionota > UBA1018 > UBA1018 > UBA923 > UBA923. Next base: position 7,663 of record DGKJ01000043.1, read on the forward strand.
GCTACGAAGCATGTCGATCACTTGGCCTTTGCCATTCACGCGAATCATTTCTTCGTTCTGGTTTTGGGTTCCGGGTTCTAGCTTTTTGGAGTTCATTCGCGTCCTCGCTTATAGTTACCCACGCATTTTTGCGCGAGCTTTGATATTATTTACAGCCTCGTCTGTTTGCCGACGAACTTCTTCTACTGAACGTTCTGCATTTTCGCGGTACTTGGCGAGCTGTTCTTGGTAGCGAGCGCGAACCTTTTCTACCTCGTCTTCGCCGTTCAATTTTTCTTCCACGATGGTTTTTGCGTGACTTTTACGGGTTTCGGATAGCCGTCGTTCGTATTCGTCGCGATCACTTGAAAGTTCGATTTGATAGGCTCTTTCGAGGTCTTTCTTGGTGTTGTTATAGTGTTCAGTCAGTTTTTCGACTTCGATGCGTTGTTTCTCTCGAAGGTCCTTCAGCTGCTTTTCTTGCTGCGATTCGAGTTGCAGTTTATGCTGCTCAAATCTTAGGTTATCCGTTCGAATACTGTCTGACATTTCCTACGCTCCTAAGCACCATTTTAAGATGTTCGCCCCTCGATTGCGAAGACGGACGATTGTGCTCCGGGGCAACCATTGCCTATCTCCTGGGAGTGTGTGATGAATGACCTTATGCAAACTGTGGAGTCCAAAACACCCCTGCTAAAGCGAATTTTTCGCAAAGAACCGTCGAGCGTTGGCCTTTCGTGGACCAATGGCGAGGAATCGGAAATTCAATTTTCCAGACTGCGTTTCGAGTGTTTGTGCGCCGAATGTGTCGACGAATGGACGCGCGAGCGGCGCGTACAATCCGATCAAATTGCTCCCGACATTCGCCCCCTAGCCATCGACCCCGTGGGGCGATACGCGGTGCAGATACGTTGGTCCGACGGACACAGCGCAGGCATTTACACCTACGAAACATTGTATCGACTTTCGACATCAAAAAACGGAGAGAAGTAACACCATGAGCACTCAAAATCTCGTATTTTTAGGAGCAAAAAGAACCCCATTTGGAGCATTCGGCGGAAGCCTGCGTGACGCGTCGCCAGCGGATATGGCGACCGCTGCGTCTAAGGCGGCGTTGGTGCAGTCCGGTGTTGCACCGAGCGAAATTCAACATGTAATCGTCGGCAATGTAGTTCAAGCGACAGCTGATGCCATATTGGTTCCCCGTCACACTGGATTAAAAAGTGGAGTTCCACTCGAAATACCCGCGCTCGGTGTCAACCGCCTTTGCGGGTCCGGCTTTCAAGTAGTCGTCGACGCCTATGCACAAATGTGCGCCGGTGATACTGAGGTTGCTCTAGTTGGCGGTACCGAAAGCATGAGTTTAGTTCCGTACGTAGTGCGTGGCGCGCGGTGGGGCAGCAAAATGGGCCACACACAATTCGAAGATTATCTTACCGCCGCTCTTACGGACACCTATTGTGGTTGCTCTATGGGCATCACAGCGGAAAACCTAGGTGCGAAATATGGTATAACGCGGGGACAAGTCGACGAGTTCGCCCTACTTTCTCAGACCCGGGCAAAAGCAGCTGCCGAGGCTAAACGTTTCGATACCGAAATCGAGCCCTACGCAATTAAAGATAAAAAGGGAAATGTAGTTGAAATAAAAGCAGACGAGCACCCGAAACCTGCGACGACCATTGAATCACTCACGAAACTGAAATCAGTATTCAAGGAAAACGGATTAGTCACTCCGGGTACGGCGAGCGGTATCGTGGACGGTGCTGCCATGTTTGTGGTTTCGACCGAAAATTTCGCTAAGAGAAAAAATCTTAAGCCCCTCGGACGGTTAGTGGCTTACGGAATCGCAGGAGTGGACCCTAGTATTATGGGTATCGGTCCAGCCCCTGCCGTGCGCCAAGCGCTTAAGCGGGCGGGAATGTCACTTTCTCAAATAGATTTGGTCGAAATTAACGAAGCATTTGGAGCGCAGTATCTTGCGGTCGAAAAGGAGCTCGAGCTTGATCGAGAGCGCACTAATGTAAACGGCGGAGCGATTGCCATTGGTCACCCTTTGGCGGCTAGCGGTTCGAGAATCACAATGCATTTACTTTATGAGTTGCAGCGCCGGGGCAAACGCTATGGGCTTGGGGCCGCTTGCATTGGGGGCGGTCAAGGGATTGCTCTAGTTGTTGAAGCCTTTTAATTAAGTTTTAGGATTTATCTCATGTTGTTTTCCGATCCAGTCGTATTGGTCTCAACCCTTAGCGTAGGGGTTGGAATTTCAATCTTGGCGTTCATTTTTTTCTTTCGAAAAAAATCCGTTAAGACTCAGACCTCGGTAGTGTCCGAATCTTCGAAACTCGTGCCGCCTGCCAAAGACCAGCCTACTTCGGCCTCGCGGGTTCACTCGGGAATGAGTCGTACGCGAGAATATTTTCGAGGCGCATTTGATCGACTCTTTTCCGGCTCTCAAGGGTCAGAATTTTTTTCCAACTTAGAAGAGGTACTTCTCTCGGCCGACGTTGGAATAGAATATGCTGAAAAGATAATCCAAAAGTTAAAAGAACAATACGGTCTTCGAACTCCTAGTCGTGAAGAGTTAAAAAGTTCGTTGCATTCGGTATTGGTGAGTGGACTTCCCAAAGGAATGCCACTTCTAGACGCATCCTCAGACGCCCACCCCCACGTCGTCATGATTGTCGGAGTCAACGGAGCCGGCAAAACTACCACTATCGCTAAGTTATGTGCGCTTTATCGGGCAAAGGGGCGCCGTGTGCTCGTTGGAGCAGCAGATACTTTCCGCGCAGCGGCCGTCGAGCAGCTTAAAACCTGGGTGGAACGCACGGGAGCGGAGGGCGTTTTTCAGAAAGAGGGAACGGATCCATCCGCTGTGGCCTTCGATACGGTGGCTGCAGCCGTGAGTCGCAAAGTTGATCTGTGTTTGGTTGATACTGCGGGGCGTTTGCATACAAAGGTCAATCTCATGGAAGAATTAAAAAAAATGAAGCGCGTTATCGCTAAAGCCGACTCGACGGCTCCGCACGATGTATGGTTGGTAGTTGATGGTTCCACTGGGCAAAATGCATTGAGACAAGCGAAAGAATTCCACGCGGCGCTTTCTCTCACTGGAGTGGTGGTCACAAAACTCGATGGGTCCTCCAAAGGCGGTGCGGTTTTGGCTCTGAGCACAGAACTCGGAATTCCGATCATGTTTATTGGTGTTGGCGAGTCCCCGGAGGATCTAGTCCCGTTTGACGCAAACCCTTTTGTCGACGCAATTTTGACTGGACTATAGGTCTTATTAAAGTTTCAATAAGCGAACTGGGGGTCGTATGGAATCAGAAAAAAAATACGTCACTGTAGAAATTTTGGATCAAAAATTTACCTTCGCCTCCGATGCTCCGACTGAGCGCGTGGAACGGGTAGCGGAATTCGTAAACGCATCTTTGCGAGACGCGTTAGCAAGATCGAAGAAGCCGACGCCCTATCACGCGGCCATCCTGGTTGCGCTTAATTCGGCAGAAAAATATTTCGAATTACTCGAAAAGCACGACGACTTTAAAAGCTCCGTGACGAACCGTTCCAAAAAAATTCTCGGTATGCTCGAATCAGTAAAAGGCGTCTAGTTTCTGGTGGATCTGCACGCACCAAAAAAAAATCTACGCGTCCACTACCGAGCGGCCCGCGCAGAACTTTCAAAATCCGATCATGCACAGTTTTCTCAGAAAATTTGCGACCGCGTTTGGTATTCGTTTTTCCATTATGATGCCCTTAAAGACCCACTTTTAAGAAAACGCGCAGTAGCGCTTTATTTTCCGATAGATCACGAAGTAAATATTTCATTTTTGAGTCATAAACTTTTTAGCGAAGAAATACCCATCGCGCTTCCAGATTTTTCGGACCCTACGCGGCCATTCAAACTTGTGCGAGATTTCTCAGAAGTCCGCATGGATGGGAAAATTCCATTGCCCCCGGCTGACGCTAAACCAGTACGTCCGGACATCGTGATAGTGCCGGGCGTGGCGTTTTCAATTGCGGGGTATCGTCTGGGTTTCGGCAAAGGGTTCTACGATCAAGCCCTCGCGAGCGGCTCTGCTCTGAAGATAGGCGTTTGTTTTCAGTGCCAAAAATCGCGCGATCTTCCGGTAGAAGTCCACGATGTTCGCATGAACCTTGTGGTGACTGAGACAGAAATCTTGCCTTTGCCCCCGCTCTTGTGAGAAATCCGACTCGGACTTAGGGCTTTATCTGTTTTTGGCCCTTGATCAGTCCTTAGAAGGTTCAGGAAATCATGCGAGTTTTATTTTTGGGAGATGTCGTGGCCCACGCAGGCCGCTCAGCGCTCCGTGCGTTCGTGCCCGACCTCATTCGAAGTGAAAATCTGACATTTGTAATCGCCAACGGTGAAAATGCCGTTAACGGAAAGGGAATCGATGAAAAGGGAGCTCAAGATTTTTTCGAAGCCGGTGTGGACCTCATCACCAGTGGTAATCATATCTGGGATAAGAAAGAGGTTGCCGATTTTTTCGCAAAGGATCGGCGCCTTATCCGTCCGGCTAATTATCCGCACTGCGAAGAATTCCCGACGCCGGGTGAGGGGTTCGCAGTTTTGGAAAAAGGTAAGAGCAAACTAGCCGTCCTAAATTTAATGGGCCGCGTTCACATGGATGCACTTGATTGTCCATTTGCCGTGGGCAACGATCTCATCACTCGCTTTTTGGCAGAAGACATTCGTTGCATATTCGTAGATTTTCACGCCGAAGCATCGTCGGAAAAACAAGCTTTTGCCCATTATGTGGCGGGTCGTGTAAGTGCCGTGGTTGGCACTCACACCCATGTGCAGACTGCCGACGAACGATTATTGCAGGACGATACTGGTGCCAAAACCGCCTATATCACTGACGCGGGCATGACGGGGCCATACGATTCAGTTATCGGGATGGTTAAAGAAAAATCTATAAAACGGTTTTTAACTAAAACACCCCAGCGCTACGAGCCAGCCGATAAACAAATCGGTTTGCATGGTGTGATTGTTGAAATAGACGACGAAACGGGCGATGCTATTTCCATTCGGCGTGTTCAGAAATTTCTAAACTAGGATCGACCGTAATGACAAACACTAGTCAGCCATCTGTTGAAGAAGCTTTCGAAAGCATTAAACTCGGAGCTTCCGAAATAATCATTGAAAACGAATTACGCGAAAAAATGAAAAGTGCAAAGCCGCTCAAGATCAAGGCGGGTTTCGATCCTACGGCACCTGATCTCCATCTTGGGCATACGGTCGTTTTGAATCGGATGCGTAAGTTTCAAGACCTGGGCCACGAGATCTATTTTTTAATCGGCGACTTTACCGGAATGATTGGTGATCCAACTGGAAAAAATGAAACTAGAAAGGCCCTCAACGCTGAAGAAGTTGCCGCCAATGCCGAAACCTACAAACAGCAAGTATTTAAGATATTGGATCCCGCGAAAACCAAAGTTGTCTTTAACAGCGCGTGGCTAGCTAAGCTCACCGCGGCCGATATGATTCGACTCACCGCCACTCACACTGTAGCACGCATGCTTGAGCGTGACGATTTCTCGAAACGCTTTAAAGAAAACCAACCCATTTCCATTCACGAGTTTTTATATCCTCTGCTGCAAGGTTACGACTCTGTGGCTATTGAAGCGGATGTCGAACTTGGTGGCACAGATCAAAAGTTCAACCTTCTAGTGGGCCGCGAGTTGCAACGCATCCGTGGTCAACGTCCGCAGTCCATCATTATGAGCCCGCTGCTTGAGGGCACTGACGGCGTAAATAAAATGAGCAAGTCGCTTGGGAACTACATTGGCATCAACGAACCTGCCAAAGAAATGTTCGGCAAAGTCATGCGCATTTCGGACGAACTTATGCTTCGGTACTACGAGGTGCTGGGAATTTTAAGTTTCAACGAGTACCAAAAATTAAAGACCGATCTGTCGACTGGAAAAGTTCATCCAAAAACTGCCAAAGTTGATCTCGCGAAAACGATTGTTACTCGCTATCACTCCGCGAGTTCCGCCAAAGATGCTGCCGACGAATTCGAACGAGTTTTTGCCCAAGGGGCACTTCCTCAGGATATTCAAAAAGTTGAAATCCCACTTAGTTCGCCGGCCGAAACCCGTTCACTTACCAAAATAGCCGTACCGCTCTTTGCCGATAGCAACTCCGCTCTGCGGCGGCTATGCGAACAAAACGGCGTTTCGGTAGATGGTCAGAAAATTACGGACCCCAAATTCGTATTCGATAAAAAGGGGACCTTTACCCTCAAGGTCGGGAAACGGGGCTTTTTGACACTCGTCATTGGATAGCCTAGCCCCCTTTTGGGTCCCAAAAACTCCGTAGTTCGGTGGCTAAAGTGCCCGCCCGCAAATCATTAAAAAACCTATGTATTTTTTGTTGACGCATTCTTCAGTTCTCGTGTACACGTGGAACCTCGTTTTTTGAGATTTTGTGTCTGAATCAAAGTGGGGGTGTAGCTCAGCTGGGAGAGCACCAGCTTTGCAAGCTGGGGGTCATCGGTTCGATCCCGTTCACCTCCACCATTTTTTAGCAAAAATACTAAAAATAAATG
>DGKJ01000074.1:0-27726 GCA_002387735.1 Bacteriovoracaceae bacterium UBA4573
GAGACGGGTCATTTGTCGGCGATTGGCGGCGTCGTCTCCCTCTGGATTTTGGCGAACCAAAACTTTTACAAAGGTCGGGTTGAACGCCGCGATGTGTTCCTCGTACTGATGGCCATATTCAAAGTCGAATTCGTCCTGGCCAGATTTTTCTGCTGGCATGGCGAGCATAAGTCCCTCGGCCACTGCTTCTTTGGCAAATTCTGAACAAAATTGTTCGTCAACCAAAATACCGGCCTTGTCACGAGGGACACCGTCGGCCAGAGCTTTTTTGAATCCGTCGTAAATGATCTTTTTATAAGAAGTGATCATTTTTGTTTCTTCTGCCGTGGGTTGCCGATCCTTGATTCCAAAAAGTTTGGCCTGAAACGATCCACGGTGATCGAACGGCATAACGAACAAGTCCTGAGTGTATCCAAGGTCGCGCATAAAAAACCCTTTCTATTTAAACGGTTTCTAAATCTTTTAAACTATTTCGTAACGATTTAGAGCGTCTTCAGCAAGGAATTTTCGTGAAGCGATGCGTCTCAATTCGGCGCTGGCGATTGTTAGACTGAATTATTCTCGATTGACTTTCTCACCTATTACGACGTTTTATAGAGGCATCGTTATGAGTGGATTGAAGTTGGGGGATACAACGCTTGATTCAGGGCGAGTGCTTTACTTACACTCCCTGAAAGCCTGCGTTGTTGCTGGATTTGTTGAAGCCACCGGTGGTCGAGATCCAAAGATTTCGCAAGAAGCCCGTGTTGGCAATATCGAACGTCTTCATAGGCAGTTCGAGCGCTGGCGAGCATCGCACAACCCAGATATCCTCATCATAATCGGAGAATTAAGAGATGGGGACTTTCGTCCCGGACAGCCCGAGCGAACATTAGTTAAGTTGTGGACGTCTTTAGGGGTGCGAATGTTATTTATCGCTCCTAAGCCGGCGCGAACAACCACCCATGTGCTCGAGAGTCTAGGGTGCGAAGTTCACCAAGATTTAATCTGGGGCCGCTACCGGTTTGAGTGCGGGATCAACGGCATTCCTATCGACTCAAAATTTCTCTGTGTTTCGGCAGAGCCGAGATATTGCATTAAGTTTGCCTCTGGTATGTTACGCACCCGGACACTCGGCGTATTTTTGCGTGGGTTCGGGCAAATTCTTATTCCGTCCCTTGATTCCAAGTCCGATATGAAGTCTGTATTGCGTTCGAGTCTTGCGCGGTATGATGTTTTTGCGGTAGGTCATCAGAAGATACTTCCTTTAGGTAAGGTGGCCGACTTGAGAGCAAAACAGGGGCTCATCACGGGTATAAAGGGTCTGAAACTCACAATTTCGGGAGCCACCGCCGGAAGAAAAAAACTAAAAGGCGGAACCACATGGAAACCAAAGACTGGCTCGTTCGAGCAAACCAACAGATAGACACCTTTGTTCGTGCCGGAGGTCTAGGTAAAGACCCTTTTGCGCAAGTCTTCGAGGCGCGCCGCAAGGCTTTTTCACTTTTTTCTCAGCAACTACATGACGCCGAGATCGAAAAAATGCGGCGTTATATATTCAATTACGATCGTTTACCGACCAAGCCGGGAGATACACCGGCAAAAACACCTAATTTAATCGCTGGCGAATGGGTGATGGCTGCTAAAAACGAAAAAATGCTCAATCCGGGCGATCGCCGAATAGCTTTGGCAGAAATGCCAGACTCCGGACCAGAGGAAGTTGATCGCGCTTTGACCTACGCGTTTGAGTATTGGAAAAGTTTAAAATGGACCGACGATACGTTGGCCTATCGAAAACAAGTCGTTAAAAATTTTTCAAGGATTTTAAACTACTATTATGAAGAATGTTTAACGGAAATTCGCGTTCAAATTCCGAAAACGCGCCTTGAGGCAGATAAAGATTTTTGGGAAGGCAAACGCGCGGCCGATCATTTAGAAGGTTCCGCCGAGAGAGCTATGTTGGGAGAGATTGTTCCCACCATGATTGAAGGTCACACTTACTGGAAGAACAAAAATCTTCCCGCGGGAGTTTCTGCAATTTTTACTCCGATGAATTTTATTTACGGTATTCCGTGCATTCAATTCATCGGCGCATATTTAGTGGGAGCGCCTTTTGTTTTAAAGGGACATCCGTTATCTGCGATCGCGACCACGACAATGATGCGCATGTTAATGGCGGCGGGTGCTGATCCGCGCATGGTCCAAAAAATCGAAGGCTTCGGAAAAGGCATTGAGTCACTCGTACACGATCATCGTGTAGCGATCGTAAGCGTGACTGGTTCTGACGCGACTGCTGCAAGAATGCAAAGTCTTCGTGGCGTGCGTCCTGTTCGGTTCGAAGGTGGTGGATGTAACTGGAGCTATATCGACGACGGCTATAGTGACGAAGAACTGCAAAAAATCGCCATTCGGCTCACTTATTCGAAATTGGGTTTTTCCAGTCACAAATGCACAACCCTTCACGGAATTGCTGCTTCCAGTGCGGTGCTTTCAAAAATTCTTCCGATGATTAATCGCGAAATGGATGAATGGAAGCTTGGCAATCCCACCGCTGTACCGGCAGAGGTAACAAAAATTGTTGGACCGTGTATGGTGCATAAGGCGCAAACAGCAACAGACATTCAAGAAGCAGCCGAAAAAATTGGCGCTAAAGTGTATCGCAAAGGTGGTCGAGTTACTGGTGGTGAATATGCAGAAAACGCGGAAGTCATTGCTCCCATCATATTGAGCAATGCCACACCAGATATGACCGTGAAAGTTAATTGGGATGGCAGAGGAGAAAAAGAGGTCAACTTAATGACCACTGAATTTTTCATGCCAATTCTTGTGACATCTGAAATGAAATCGTTTTCTGATTTCATGAATTTTTGCGTGAATATCAATCACCACGATCTTGCCGTGAGCATTTGGAGTCGATCAGACGTATTGCTGTCGAAAGCTCGAAAAGTATTGGGTGGTATGGTTAAGGAAAACGACGGCACTGATTCTGCGCTCGAATGGGAAGAATTCGGAGCCTCAGGCGTAGGTACTAGTGGAAACATGGGTGTAGGTGATCCAGAAGCTACGTTTGCAATATATTCCCGCCGCCAGAAGGGCCGGCACGTAGTGTTTTAGTAGGGGCAGGCTTTTTTTTCTGTGATCCCGATCTGTAGCTGTTCTCGAAATCTATTTAGTTCACGATGGTTGCCGTATTCTTGCCACACAGGATTTGAAACCCCACGGTGAGGGTCGCCTTGTTCGCGTTGTTTGTAGTAGGGAAGAATGCCCTTCATGTATGAAAGTTTTGTTTTAGTTTTGGCTTTCGTCGCGAGCGATTCTGTAATCGCTTTAATTTTTGAAAATCGGTAACTCATCGAACAGTATATCGTAAGTGTATCTGCGAAGTGAAAAGGGTTTTGCCATTTGTTTGAATTGTTTTCTGTCGAGGAGCGAATGCGCAACAATTTTACAAACCAGTCCTTCACTGGAAATTCGGAAAGTTCACAGTCTTTTTTAATTTCAACATCAGAGTGAGATGCGTGATATTGCTCTTTTTCCAAGAATTTTCCAAATTGTGACGATGAATAGCACTTTTCGAATTCTTCGGGAGTTGGTGGTAAGTTTTGGTACCATCGGTCTAGTTCTTTCGAAAGTACCTCAGCTAAGTCCGCGCCCGCAGCCATCCAAGCAAGTTTGATTTTTCTTTTTATTTTTTTCTTTTTCATTACTTTTTCGAGCGAATCGGCGAATGCCCAGTACACGTGGCTATATAGTTCGGCTGGAATATGTTGCGAACTCAGCGCTTTTACAAAAAACCTAGCTCTATCAGGCGAAGTCGAGCTCGCGGTGTTCAGCGCGAGCGTTGCGCAGGCAAGGCCTTTAATTTTAGATGTGTCATCGGGCGTCTCGCAGTATTTCTCGATTTGTTCGGGCTCGAATGATTGTTTTGCTGGAAGGTGCGCCCAGTAAGGCAAGAGACTTAAACACGACTCAAAGAAAAAGGGATCATTGAATACAGACGCCTCTTCCGGAACGATGGTTAAAAATGCCGTGCGATTTTCCGGGACCATTAGGTAGTTTAACCAGTGACCGCACACTTCGCTGGATTTGGCAGGAGATTTCCCTATTAAATGTTTTGATAAATCGAATATCTTCATTAAACCACGACGATCCGGTTTGTTTTTTAGTCCATCCTGAAGTCCCGCAATTTCCGTCGCGACGTCTAAAACGGGCTCGCTTAGATCCGGACGCGATTTAGTGTCGGGAAAAATGTGTTTCCAAATTTGGCGAATGTGGTCTACCGCGGCAGCAAGGTTAGGATCGGTCCACTTGGTGTTACCAGCCTGTTTCGTAACAGTTTGAAAATATAATTTTAATGCCTCAACGTGACCTTGGACGCTTGTAAGGTCGTTTTCAGACGCAGGTTGAAAACCATTCCAGGTTAATACCTTCTTTTGTTCCAGTTCATACGCGGCAAGTATTAGCTGCCAAAGGAATTGACCCACTTCTTTGGTAGAGGGATTGTCTCCAGCGAGGATCCGTTTTTGCGCGTCGGCTATGGTGACGTTGTAGAGCCGAATGCGTTCCATGCGTGACCCCAGAGCAGTGGCGATAGCCCAATACGGCGAATCTATTGGAAGCGATCCCAAAAGAGCGATTGATCGATTTAACGCGACGTAGGCCCGCCCTACATAACTACGACGACAACTTTGGTGTTCAAACTGGGCGCTGACTAAGTCTTCTCGAATAGGAGTTTCAGTGGTTAAATCGCATCCTGCTGAAAGTTGTATGCTGCGCGCTGCCCACCAGATGGCCGCGGCGCCTTGTATGTAGTCCGGATCGTCTGAGTGGGCCAAATAGTAGGAAGAATACTCGATCGCTACTTTGGTAAGGTGAGAGATTAGACCATCGATATCAAATTTTTTCCAGTCTGCGGCAGACACTTTTGGGAATATTTTTTTTGAAAATTTTTCAGCAAAGTTGTCTATCAGTCGTATTTCTTCCTCGGAACGAACCTCATCACTTCTTATTTCGCCGGAAGTAGATCTCAGGAAAGTTTCGCTGCTTCTCCAGAGATTGGCCAGAATACGGGCTCGCGCCTCCATTTCTTTAGCGAGCTCATTGCCATAGTCACCTTCATAAAAAATTTTCCATTTCTCTACTCGGTGGTCTTGATCCCAAGAGCGCGCGTGAGCTTTGAGAAAACGCGAAAAATCGGGAGACTTCGTGAGATCGATCTTGCTGGTATAGTAGCTATAAACCACATCCCAATCGTCACCTTGGAACTGCGACCCTTGCGGTCCGTCGGCCTTGGGTTGAGATTCCCGCTTGTTGAGAATTATAAATCGTACGTCTCCTCTGGCGGTTAAGACATTGGTGGCTTTGTCCATAAAGTGCATGACAAAATTGGATTTTGGCGAACGTTTAAACTCAACCGCGACTATGGTGATGTTGTCTTCGAGGTTCCATAGATCGATTTTTTTTCCGGTTGCAATGTTTTCCGAAAGTGATTTGACTTTGTTTTCCACGTCTTGGGGAAATGATTTTTGGTCTACCTCAAAAATATAGCTAGGATGAGCTACGGTCGGAGCAGTACAAACGTCTTCGCTTGGACTCAGTCCGCAGTAGGGTCTTTTTGAAGACGCCGCATAAGGGAGAAAGGGTAGTTGGGTTCCAGTGAGAAAATATTTCTCGGAGATACTGGTCACGTTTTTTTGAAGCGCGGCCTCACAGGCCGCTTTTATTACAACAATGCGTGGTTTGATATCGGTGTCATTTTCGGCCGCGTAGGACCACTTATTTGGGTTGGCATAGTAAAGATCGTGTTTGGTCGAGTTTTTACTGATATAGCGACTATCCGCAAGGATGCAGTCCTCCGGTATCGTAGTGAGAGACTTGTTGCTGAGAGAGTCGTCTTGAAAATTCGCGGGCGCACGCCCCGATTCCAATGAGTCGGGAGCTTTCGCAAATTTCACCGAGGTACAGCTTGTTGCTGCAAGTAGAACCAGTGGTAATAAAAAATTCGTTTTCATCCTCTATATTTGTCGGTTTTTTGAGCATCCAATCGTAGTAGGGAAAATTTGCCGAGTGTTCAAATGATGCCGCGTGATATTCTTGAATCGAAGGGGTGAATTGTGATGAAAATGGGAATGTTTTTATTTGGCCTGGTGATCCTGGAGCTGGTTGGCACGAAGTTCGCGTATTCTGAAAAATTATACCAGCCCCCTGAGTGCGCAGACACCCAAGGAAAACGCACATTGGCGGTAGATATCACCAACGATCTTTCCTATATGGCGACGCCCGCCCCTAAGACCTATAAAAATACCGTTAATGAAAAATTCAGAAAAGTTACAGCTTCCAAGATCAAGAAGGAAGAAATGTTGTGTCTCGTTGAAACGGAATGTCCCAAGACCGAGAAGTCTGAAGATAAGTGCTATCTTTTGAAGGGCCACAAGACGTCCAAAAGTGATGTTGCGAATATCTTTCAATTAAAGCCCAAAAAGGAAAAAAGCTCTTCCAGAACTCTAGAACGAGTGAAGAAAGCATCTAAGTGTAAGGACGTTGTACTTTGCGGAATTGAAACTATCGCTATGCCACTTGGACGGAAAGCACGGAGTGCCATAATTACCCATGAATCATTCCAGGGGACCACGAGCTTCAGCGTAGGCGCAAGCTGGAGTGATGAAGGCGATGACTACCCGCCGAATACCGGAAGTGCCGAGGCGGTACTTGATGCAGGCGAATCTAGACCATTAGACTAAATTAATTTTGAATCTAAAATAAAGGTCACAGGACCGTCGTTTAGAAGTTCGACCTTCATGTCTGCGCCGAAAGCACCGCCGCAGGTGCGAACACCGAAACCTTCCGAAACTTGAAGCGCTTTATCGTATAGCGCTCGTGCAGCCTCGGGTACTTCTGCAGTGGTAAAGCTGGGGCGCCGCCCGCTCGTGCAGTCGGCAGCCAACGTAAATTGCGAAATAATCATGTGGGCGCCTGCAACGTCTATGAGCGAACGGTTCATTTTGCCATGCTCGTCTTCAAATATTCGGAGTTCCACAATTTTTTGAATCATCTTTTTTAATTCGAGTTCGGTATCGCCTTTTTCGATACCCAACAGCGTGAGCACCCCAGAATCGATGCCCGCTATCTTTCGGTCCTGAACAGTGACGCTTGCGTGTTTTACGCGTTGTATTACACATTTCATCGTACCCAACACTACTCGAAGCGACACATTTAGGCTAGGTAGAGCGTATGCTGCAAATAGATCGAAAGTCGATCGCCTCGCTCGTAGAATGGTTTCGCAAAAATCAACGCGATCTTCCGTGGCGTCGAGATCCTCACCCCTACAAAGTCTGGGTTGCGGAAGTCATGAGTCAACAAACTCAGATGAATACGCTTCTTCCCTATTTCCACCGCTTTATGGAACGGTTCCCTTCTGTTGGCCACTTGGCGCAAAGTTCGATCGAAGAGGTGTTCGTGGCATGGACTGGTCTCGGTTACTATAGCCGCGCAAGGAATCTGCACCGAGCAGCTAAAACCGTGACGGAAGATCTAAAAGGTCGCTTTCCCACGTCATTCGGCGATTGGTTGGAACTCAGTGGGGTAGGGCCCTACACTGCCGCTGCGGTAACTTCGCAGTGTTTTGATTCGCCGCACGCAGTGTGGGATGGCAACGTTTTGCGCGTCGCATCGCGATTTTTTGCGGAATCTCAGGCTTACAGCCAAGGCTTCAAGACCGCAGTGTCCCGGGCTTTAGAAAAGCACATGTCTCGCGTGCCATCGTCGCAGCTCAATCAAGCTGTAATGGAGCTTGGAGCCCTTGTTTGTACTCCTGTGAAACCAGACTGCGACAACTGTCCGCTTCGTCGCAAGTGTAGAGCTTTTGCTGACAAAAATGTCCAGTTGTATCCACCTGCGAAAATAAAGCGGCGGGAACACGTAGTGCATGCCGTGGTGAGTGTGCATTTGAAAAAAACTGCAGACGATTGTTTTGTTCTGCTAAAAAAAAGAGACTCCGGGCTTTGGTATTCTGGAATGTGGGACTTTCCTACAGAATTAGGCGGAGTTCAGAATCCACAAATCACTTTATTAAGATTAAAAGATAAGAAAAATGACCTCGGGACGATCGCCCTGAAGCCGATCAAACACAGCATCACTCATCATCGAATATCGCTTCTTCCTCGAGTGAAAGTTGAAGTCGGATTGAATCAGCCAACGGAAGACTCTGAGGTGAAATGGTTTAATGTAGAGCAAGCTTTTGGTGATCGACCTCAAATACCAGTTGCCACCACCGCGCGTAAAGTCATGCGGGCCGTGAGTCGTTGGTTGGACCAAGTTAAAGAAAAGGAAAATTAAAATGTTCGAACTATCATTGAAATGTCGCTGCAGTACTGTCGCTCACAGCCAAAGCGCCTTGCCCCGGAGCTCAAAATTCTATTTACCCGAAGCCAAAGCTCATTACAGCCCCGATCGTTTGATCGACGTAGAGCACATAAAACTCGACATCGCAGTTGATCTTAAAAAAAAGTGGCTGGGAGGAACTTGTTTGACACGTTTTATTGTTCAAACTCCCACAGTCGCGAAGTTGAAGTTCGACGCGGTGGATTTAAAAGTCAGTAAAGTCACTGATCCGGATGGAAAAACATTAGAATTTAATCAAAGTAGCGATTCAATATTTGTTCTTTTGAATCGTGAACTTAAATGTGGCGAAAGATCGGAAGTTACTTTTACCTATGAGGTAACGGAACCTCGCGCTGGGCTTTACTTTGTGGGTCCCAATGAATTCGATTCAAAACGCCCTAACCAACTCTGGACTCAAGGGGAAGATCAGGACAATCGGTATTGGATTCCGTGTCACGATGCCCCCAACGAAAAGGCCACCACCGAAATGCTCGTTACGGTGGAAGAGCATCTTACTGTTATTTCTAATGGTGGCCTAGTTGCGGTAAAACATGATTCAGCTCGCAAAAAGAAAACATTTCATTGGAGCCAAAAAATTCCGCACGCCTCGTATTTAATCACTCTTTGCGTCGGCGATTTTGTGGAATTAAAAGACGAGTGGAAAAACAGCAAAGGTGAATTGGTTCCGGTGAATTATTTCACGGTAAAGGGGCGAGAGGAAGAAACGAAAGTTTCATTCGAGAAAACCCCAAAAATGATTGAATTCTTTTCGAAGAAAATTGGGGTCGATTATCCCTATGAAAAATACGCACAGGTCGTTGCTTGGGATTTTATTTACGGTGGAATGGAAAACACCTCAGCAACTACTCAAACAGAGTACACATTGCATCCGCGGGAAATAGATCTTGATCACTCGAGTGAACCACTCGTTGCCCATGAGTTGGCGCACCAATGGTTCGGCGATCTTTTGACTTGCAAGGAGTGGTCCCATGCTTGGTTGAACGAGGGTTTTGCTACTTATTTTGAATCCCTTTGGATGGACTATGAACATGGACGCGACGAATTTCTTTATGAACTATTTTTAAATGAAAAAAACTATAAAACCGAAGACCTGGCTTATCGACGTCCAGTGGTAACGAATTTGTATTTAGCTCCAGCCGACATATTCGATCGCCATTTATACGAAAAAGGAGGGCGAATATTGCACATGTTACGTGCGATAGTGGGCGATGACATGTGGTGGAAGTCAATTAAACGATATGTCGAACTCCATCACGCTAAAACTGTTGAGACTGTCGACCTGCAAAGAGCTTTTGAAGAAACGACGGGGCGGGCATTGTCATGGTTTTTTGATCAGTGGATTTTTCATGGCGGACATCCGGAGTTAAAAGTTCAGAGCGATTGGAACGTCGAGAACAAGACGCTTAAGATCACAGTGAAACAGACTCAAAGGTTCGACGAGTTGACGCCTTTTTTTAGAATTCCCATTCAAGTAAAAGTTATGGCAAGCAATCTCGAACGAGTGTGGAATTTCGAAATGAACCAAGCGGAAGAAAGTTTTTGGATTTCTTTGAACGAAAAGCCCCAGTTTGTTTCAATTAATCCCGGAAATACTGTTCTATGTAAATTGGATTTTTCGCCTTCGAGGGAAGCTCTGCTTACTCAGTTACGTAACGATTCAGATGTGATGGGACGTGTTTTTGCCGCCCAGACCTTAGCTAAAGACCATTCCTGGGAAAGCGCGCAAGGGTTGGCAGAGGCCCTAAAAAACGAATTGTTTTGGGGGGCGCAGGCTGAAATTTGCGACGCTTTGGCAAATATAGGCACCAATACGGCCGTAAAGGCTTTGGAATGGGGCATGGAGAATCTGAAACATCCGAAAGCTCGTGCTCGAGCGGTTCGCGCATTGGGTAGTTTGAAACTTCCCGCTCAGGAGACGCGCTTTGAACAGGCACTGCGTGAAGACCCAAGTCCGTTGGTACAGTACGAGGCTGGAGTCGCGATCGGTAAGACCCAAAGCAAGAAAGGGTTTGAGCGTCTTGTTAATTTACTCGGAAAACGCCCTTCTTGGCATGACTATAGTGACCGAGGCATATTAATGGGCCTCGCGGAACACAAGAATGAACCAAAAGTATTTGATTTGGTGCACCAGAAAACTAAAAAGACGGAAACAATGTTTTTGCGCCGCGACGCTCTGGGAGCCCTGCTCAAGTGGAGCGCTGCCAACCCCCAACGCATCATCGAAGAAGTACTCGATCTAGCGCGAGACGATAATTATTTCGTACGTATTTCTGCTGTAGATGGATTGGCTGATCTCGGCAGTACAAAAGCTTTGGGTGCCCTCGGGCGCCTGGTAGATTCAGTGGTGGAGCCACGTACCCGAAGGGCCGCTCTCATGGCTCGAAAGGCTTTACTCGACGGGCACTCCAGCAGTGAGGAAGTTGAAAAGCTAAAGGCCGCTTACGACAAACTTCAGGAACAGTATCGCGAGATCTTGAATAGATTAGAAAAATTAGAGCCAAGGGCAACGACTATTTCCTAGTCCAACCGCCCTCGTCTTCTATCCACGAGCCCGAAGGGGAATTGTTCCGAAGTGACTTGGACATGGTTTTGCGAATCACTTTTACACCGTTGCGCCCCATTTGGTTATCTTCGGCCACGGTGTCATAGAGTTTTTCCCGAATTGAATTTTCGGAGTCTACGAATTTTTTTATTTCGGGAGTGGCCTTCGCTGAATCTTTAATTGCTAGGTCGCCGTCAATCGTTTCTCCAACAATACCTGCAGATTTTAGGCGATTTAGTTCGTCTTTGCGGGACCGCATTTGATCAATTATTTTTTTGGCATTTGGAGTATCAAACCTAGGTTCGCGACCGGGAGCATTGATGTCGGCTGCGTAAGCTGAACTAAAAAGTACTCCATTCCAAAAACTCGAAGACGGACTTTTCTTTGACGACTTCTTTTCGCCTTCGGGAGATCCATAAATGTCCTTTACGAAGTCGTCGGCTGCACGTTGGACCGCGCTTTCTGGAAAATTCACATTTACGGTAATACAACCAAAAGCGGCAGCCACGCCAAGTAGCATGAGGCCCTTTTTTAGAAAGTTACCAAAGAGGAACGCAGTCGTCGTTTGAATCTTCATTAGTCTCTGAACCTTTCATTCGTTTTCTAAAAAATTCCGCCATACCCCGTAGCCAATTTTGGAATGATTCCGTGTGCATGAGGACGGGGTAAACTCCGTGGCTATTTAATGGTATTGTAAACTCCCTTCCGTAAAGGAAATAATGTTTTTTACTACCAACTGGGTCAAAAGTGCTTACCTCGGTCCATTCTCCGTCGGTTTTGGCTTGGAAGCCCGCATAATCTACGGTCGCAGGCACTAGGTTGCGCCACATTGTACTCGCAGATATTCCCACGTTCGCGTACCAAGGGAGATCGTCACGTTCCATTCCGACGAGTTGCAGAATGTTATTGATCGCACGACCATACATCCGAATTTTCTGGCCTCCACGGTTTAGGCCACGAATTCTAAGATCGTAAGACACTGGAATGGGTCCAAGACTAGTTAGAATCAAAGTTACGTCGCGTAGGTGACCCTCTACTCCGCCACGCATATCGCCGATTTTAGTCCAGCTACCAATGGCCGCGAGATCTAAATCATTCCAGTCGAAAGAAAATCGCAGGCGAGGGTGGTCGCCCGATAGTGAAAAATCGATATTACCCAACTCAGCCGTTCCGCCAAAGAGGTTCAGTCGAGTTCGCCCTTTGAATGTAAGATCGTGCTCCTGCTGTTTGAGCGAAGGGTATTCGAAATATAACTGCCCCGGTACGGGGTTTTTAGAGGCAAAACAGAGATCTTTTTGAATCGCGGCCAGCTCAAATGGGCCGCCAAAGACTGCGGCGTTGATTTCAATAAGACCGCTCCAAGGTCGAAAGACATACAAATTTTCGATATCAATTTTCCCGCCCCATGCAATTTGTCGTATGGGTTCGTCTTTATTTTGAGAATTTTCAGTGGTGATTTCGATGCCATCTTCAGTGATTCGAGAAAATAATCGTAGTTTTTTTAGAAGCACTGATTTGAATTCGAGAGAGCGAACCTCGAAACGGCCCCAAAGAGGATCTTCGTCAGAAGGAAAAGTAAATGGAACATGAATTACCAAATCTTCAGCAAAAAGATCAACGTTCGGGACTTCTATTTTTTTTCCATGGAGAAAAAGGGTTCCTTGATGAGTCCAGTCGTCGGATACCTTGGTAAATTTTCCGGATAGAGTTAATTGCCCTCGAGCTTTCATCCTGCGAATTTGACGGTGCTCTACGCTGAACCAAGGGACGATTCGTTGATCAACCAGTTTATCGAGTGTATCCCCGAAGTGATAGAAAAGTTCGCCAGTAGTATTGTTAAAGTTCAGCCCTCCGTGGGCGCGAAAGTTAAGTGGACTTACTGCGACATCCAGCAGTTGAATCGAGTCTGAAGTAACTTTGCTTTGTGTATTAATTTCCAATAGTGGTTCTTCAATCTGATAGGCCGGCAACTCCATTCGAATACCGCGCGCTAGAACTTTGGCAGTGGAATATAGTGGTAGTGGAAATGCTTCCCGCAGGTAAAACAAATGGGTGCTTGTTACTTTATTTATTTTGATTTTCGTAGTTTTAACCAGTGTTTGTAGATTGGATATTTCGTTGATTACAGTAGCTTGCCACTTCGTTTTATCTAGCAAATTGGTGGTATTTACAGCGCCGGTGCTTTGACAGCGTTCGAAGGCAACCTTCAAATTGTTTTGACCGAGTTTTCCGAGGGTAATGCTTCCAGGTTTAGCACATGAGAGCTTAAAGTTTGCGCGGACTGCTTTTAGCCCAAGACCTATTTCAACTTCTCCTTCCAAGGGCGGAAAGTGCTGAATTTTAATTTCGGGGTTTAGTGACAGTATCGTTTCGCCTTGGCGTAGAGTCTGACGAACGGATGTTTTGATTGCGATATTGGTATTAGTCGCCCGGTGACGAAGGACGAATGAGAGTTCATCGATTTTTCCTTGGAGTAGGTACTTGGGTCGGATTCGCCACTTGGCGCTTACCACCTCTACTGGTGCATCGATTTTCTTTGCGACCCATCGCACAAAAATAATAGCGCTGAAGTGAGTCCAGAAAAAATAAACCAATAGAGCAATGCCGAGCAATGGGGTGAACAGGCGAAATGCGCCGCGATGATTGAAGCGATTTAGAGGCATTTTTTTAAGCTCGTTTTACGAAAAAATTGTACCATGATCGAAGGGGGGTTTTGATGCGAAGCAAGGGTTTCAAAATGAATGCTACACGCGTAACGGTTTTGATACTTGGTTTCGCTGGGGCATTTTTGCCTAGTTATACATTAGGAAATGAAGTTGAACGGGTTTCGGGCGTAGTTGAGCGTCGCACCGGGCGTTCCCACGTTGAACGAGGTGATGGTAGTGAGCGGGTTATTGTCGACACGGGGGTGCGAGTTTTCGACAAGGACCTCATTAGCACTGAAAAGGGTCGTGTGCATATACGGTTTCGTGACGGAACCTTGGCTGAAGTTGGCGAACATTCTAAGTTTGAAGTAGATCGAGTGTTTCAACGTAAACGGGTGGCGTTTGAAAAATTGATGCCCCTAAGTCGTGTTGACGAATCTGTTTATAGATTACACGACGGTGTACTGCGAATGACCGCAATCGAACTTGATACATTTCAACAGTACACCGTAAAAACTGAATTTGCGGTTATACACGTTACCGAACCGAGTGATTTTTTAATGGCCAAGGTGAATGATGGAAAGCAGTGCGAAATTCGTCTGCTATCTGGAAAGCTTAACCTGGTCAATATCATCACTAACGAAGTTCAGGAACTGAAGGCTGGATATTCCGCCGTTATGAAGTCAAACGGGCTCATACAATCGGAACGTAGATTATCGGGTGAAGAAGTACGATTTCTTAAAAACCGAACTGGAATTTAGATATCTAAAATGAAAAAACTTTTTATTCTTTTGCTGTTCCTGGCTACTGCGAATGCAATGGCTACTTCGCGCCCACGGCACCAGCACGAAGACTTATTCGGTGAGGACGATTTATGGCTCGGGCTAAAGGCAGGACCTAAGCTTTCCTCCTATACAGATTTTAACAGTATTTCGGGAACTACCCGGGTCCAAGGTGAAGCCCAGTATGCATTGGGTGGAGCATTGAAATTTATATATGCTGTTCCGAGAATTGAATTCAATGTTTTGTGGAACGTGCGGTCTGGCATTAATAACGAGAGAGATTTACACTTTTTTTCTTTCCCCTTGATCGTAAAAGTCCCATTCGAACTAGAAGAAAATTTTGATGTCGAAATTGGAGCGGGTGCGCAAGCAGACGCGTTAATTTATTCAAACCATCCTTCGCGGCGTTGGTTGACGGGCTTCCTCGGTACCCTAGGGGTGTCTTATGATTTCGTGACCTATCTTTTTGAATTCGAAATAAGATACGTCCTTACGAGTCAACCGCTGACTCCAAGCATTGACGGCGCGAAGCCGCGCGATCTGCACGTAATGGCCGGCCTCATGTGGCGATTCTAAAACGAATATGAAAGCCCAGTTGAAGCAACTAGTCGCGTGTAGGTAAACGTCGCAGACTGGGTCGAGTTGTTTCTCGTAAATGAGATATCTGCCAAAAGGTTAAGATTTGAGCCCAAACTGTATTGGCCCGAAGACTTTACCGTAAATAATAGCTCTGTCCGAGTAGGAACGGCACGGTAGTAGTCTGTAGAAAGCAAATCGAAGCCAGGAGTAACAGTGAGTTCGTCGGTGAACGAAATCGGGTTAGTGATATTCATTCCGTAGGACCGCGAGCGGTAACTGGTGCCGAGAGTGTCGTCCCATTCAAACGTAAGTGCTACATTCGGAGTGAGCCACTCTATTTCTGAATTAAATTCTGTCGTGAATCGAGTGTAGAGACCGCGACCACTACGGCGATCTTCACCTTCCTTTGATTCGCGGTAGTAGCGCTTCGGCTTGTAACTGATTTCGTATCCGAGATTCAAAGAAGGTAGCGCTTCATATCGTAGTAAGGGGCCGAAGTCGCCGGTCATACTATAAGGGCGATATTTGTAACTGCCGTCAGCAGTCGAAAGCTGACGTTTCATGTTGTACGTCCCTTCGGCTTTTATCCCCGTAGAAAAACGATTATAGGGTTTGTAGAACAGATAAAAGCTCGGAGTATCGCTGAAAAAATTCATCTCGCGCGATTTATAATTATAGTTGTAGTTGGTGTAGACTGTGTTGCTAGGAACAAATTGAAACTTTTTGGTTGGTGAGGATGAGTAGCCCGCCACCACACTAACGATCGACTTGAGAGTACGCTTGCCAGTAGCTTGCTGACCAGTGGTGACAGTGTAAGGCATGAGGGTAACGTTGTTGTCCCACTGCTGCAAATAGGTGCCAGTTACAAAGTACTGTTCTTGGTTGAAAGATTTCAATGCGTCGACTGCATTTTTTTTGAGATCGCCGTGTTGCGAAACTCCTGGTGTTTTTTTCGAACTTTCAGAAACATCGAAGGCCGTTCTTACATAGTTTCGAATGGCGGCAGTACTTTTTCCGGCCTGTGCGTGGGCAGTAGCAAGATAGAAGCGAGATACTGGTCGCATAGGTTCGGCGTCGGGATATAAAAGCGAGGCTGCAAAGTTTTTGCTAGCGGAAGTCCAGTTTTTTTGGCTGGTGTCAGCCATGCCAGCAAAGAAATGACTGGTGCCTTTATTGAACCCTCTACGCGCAGAAGCAGTGAAGTGTTTTTTTGCTTCATCGAGTTGTTTTTGTTTAAAGCGAATAGCCCCAAGCTCGAAGTGATATGGGGCTGCTTTTTCCGGCGGAGTAATTTCGATTAGTTTCAAATAGGTTTCCGCAGCCAGGTCGTTTTTGTTTTGACTTTTAAATACTAGAGCCCTTAGTTCGAGCGCGTTTTTATTGGTGTTGTCGGCCTCGAGAATACTGTCGATAACCTTCAAACACTCGCTTTCCTTTTTTGAGTGAAAAAGAATTGCAGCTTTTGCCTGCAATACTTCTACCTCGCCTTGTTGGATAGGAGCGCCTTGGACTGATGAAGTCAGGGTAATTTGAAAAATACCGAGAATCAGCGCAATGCGTTGTATGGAGGTGAAAAATTGAAGCACTATCGAACTCCTTTGAGTTGATTCTATATGGCCGCGCGACTAGTCTATGTAACGACAAGAGAGGTCGTCAACATGACAAGATCGAAGAAGTTTTACTTTTTACTCAGTGTGATTGCAACGGTAGGATTTGTCGCGCAACGCGCAAATGCTCAAACAGAAATTGGTCGCCTCGCGGTTGTCACCGGCGATGTTAAAGTCGCAAAAAATGGTGCCAGCGATGCTGGTAAGCCGGCAAAAGCGAATGATCCGATATTCAACGGAGACGTAATTAAAACCGGAAATGGCGCGATGGCCAAACTTCTTTTCACCGACCAATCAATTATGGACGTTGGCGCCAATAGTGCATTCAAAGTCACCGACTACGATCTGAAGCAAGGCGAAAATCGCACAGGGTCGTTTAATTTGATGTACGGAAAATTGAGAGCTTTAGTTACCAAGCAGGTAGGTGAAGATGGCAACGTGAAGGTGCGCACCAAAGATGCGGTGATGGGAGTTCGGGGAACTGAATTCGTGGTGAATCAACCACCAGCCATTGCGGGGGGCACGGCTCCACCTACCCAAATCGTCGTTGTATCGGGGCGAGTCGAGGTTACTCCACCCAGCGGTGGTCCTCCAGTATCGATTGGTGCTGGACAAATGGCTACTGCCGCTTCTCCGTCGAGTGGTGATACAACCTCAGCAAGCTCAAGTAACGTACAGGTTTCGTCGATGACAGCCGAGCAAATGAGTTCTGTTGCGGAAGGAGCGGTTGCTCAAGATAACACATTTGTGGCGGCAGTCACCATCGCCCCTGCCTCTGGGGATAACTCGAGCGGACCTTCGAACAATCAACAGGCGCAAATGATGTCGCTTGCTTCGAACAGTGCGCCTCCGCCACCATCTATGGACAGCAGCGGTCCTCGGCCAGTCGATGTGCCAGTACTAAATAGTATGAGTTTTCTGCCCCCCGTTAATATTATCGTGGGCGGTTTGGTTCGCTTGACTGTATCTATTCAATAAAGGGCTAGAAGCATGAATCAGAAAAAAGTGGCAGAAGATTTGAGGGCCATTCCTTTTGCGGCTAGACGCCAGCACTTTTTGTCTCAGATTGTGGCTCAAACTGAAAACGCGGTTGCAATTGTGCCCGCTCACTCTGAGCTGATTCGAAATCACGATGTGCATTTTAAATTCAGACAGGATACCAACTTCTATTACTTAACTGGGTTTGAGGAACCAGATGCTATCGCAGTTTTTCGAAACGTTGGTGGCAAGCGAGAATATGTTTTGTTCGTACGACCCAAAGACCTTGCGCAAGAAATATGGACCGGCTACCGGACCGGAGTTGATGCCGCCGTGTCGACTTGTGGCGCAGATCGAGCTTATTCAATTTCGGACTTTGATCAACAGCTCCCTAAATTGTTACAAGGTGCAGACCGATTTTATTACTCTTTTTACAAAACCAATCAACGCAATGGCGTAGAACATTTGGATCAAAAAATACTTAGGCATTTAGATTCATATAGAGCGAGTCAGGGCCGCTCTGGCCGGGGTTTTTTGCCAATCTTTGATGCCGCTGAATTGCTTGGTGAAATGCGCATTTTTAAATCGCCAGAAGAATTGGATCGTCTACGTCGTGCCGGCGATATTACTGCGCGAGTCCACACCGAAGTCATGGCGCGCACTAAGGCAGGATTGTACGAGTTTCAAATCGAAGCGCTGCTCGAATATCTTGCGCGCGACGCGGGTTGCGAGCGGCACGGTTATCCCTCGATTGTGGCTGGGGGGAAAAATGCCACAATTTTGCATTACGTAGAAAACGCCGAGAAACTTAATGACGGCGAATTGCTTTTAATTGATGCCGGTTTCGAATGTGACTACCATACTGCAGACATCACACGCACCTATCCAATCAACGGAAAAATGTCGGCGCCACAGCAGGAAATTTATCAAGTCGTATTAAATGTTCAAAAAGAATGCATACGTCTAGCAAAGCCAGGGGCTACACTTGCCGCAATTCACGCATTTGCGATCGACGCCTTGACAGACGCGATGATCGCATTGAAGTTTCTTTCTGGCGATCGTAAGAAACTCATCGAGACTTTAGCCTACAAGCGTTACTACCCGCACGGCACCGGTCATTTACTGGGAATGGACGTGCACGATGCTGGACTATATCAGCAAAATGGGGCTCCACGTTTGCTGGAGCCAGGCATGGTGTTTACGATCGAACCTGGTTTTTATGTGCTTCATGACGATGCACAAGTTCCCGCTCATTATCGTGGCATTGGGGTGCGCATTGAAGACGACGTTGTAATTACGCCCGAAGGCTGCGAAGTGTTGACCGCGAAAGCGCCAAAAGAAATTGCTGATATGGCCTCAGTAATTGGCACCAAACCGTGGTTGACGGTGTGATTTGGTTAGGAAATTAACCCAACCGCGTGCAGCCATTCTGGCGTAGCGGGAATCAGTTTGCGGGCCTGAAGGTCGAATAAGCCCATTTTGAGAGTGGCGGTACAATGTAGCTGTCCCGATTCGTCTTTCATCTCTTGTATAATCACGCCGACCTTGCCTTCATAGTTTTCGGTGCGAGTGTGTATGACAATGTTTTGGCGTAACTTTACTTCGCGATGAAAGCGCAAATTCACTTCAAGAATCGTGGGGCCAATTTTAGTCTGCTGAACCTTGTCTAATCCGTAGTTTTTACGGGTGATCAAATCCCACCGGGCCTCTTCAAAAATTTCTAAATAGGCTGCATTGTTCACGTGACCAAACGAATCGAGGTGCCGTTCAAGAATAGTGAGGGGGTAGGTGTGGGTTTCAAATTTCATAATAGATGGAGTTTTGCATGCTCTTGCCCATTCGCCAAGAGGGGCCCCGCTGCTCTAATTGAACCCTCCCAGGCACGGTTAGGTGCAATTTCCCAATGATACCGTCGCCCTGGGTTAAACCCAGATTTTCGGTCACTATTTGCGCTAAAACATGCTATATCCTGGGCGCCGAACGTTTCGGCAAGGATCATTTAAAGTGCTGAAACTAGGCGAAAGAACCATAAATTTTCCGTTCGTTCTGGCTCCAATGGCCGGTATTACTAACGCCCCATTTCGACGATTAATGCGCGAAATGGGAGCCGGTGTGGTGGTCAGCGAGCTCATTTCCGCCGCCGGAATTGAATATGGCGGACGCAAAACTCACGAGCTGTGCAAATACTTCGACCAGGAACGCCCAGTTGGGTTGCAAATTTTCGGCGAAACCCCCGAGCACCTTGAAAAAGCCGCGCTTTACTTGGAACGCCTCGGAGCCGACTTCGTAGATATTAATATGGGATGCCCGGTTCCCAAAATTGTAAGTAAGGGTGGAGGAGCCGCCATGTTGCGCGACCCCAGTAAGCTGTACGCTACCCTCAGTCGGCTAAAAAACGCCATTCGCATTCCACTTACGATTAAAATTCGCACCGGTTGGGACGCTTGCTCGCTCAACGCAGTTGAAGTAGTGCATGCCGCCGCAGAGGCAGGCGTTTCTTGGGTGGCCATTCATGGACGAACTCGAGCGCAAGGTTATGAGGGCTCGGCCGATTGGGATTTCATAGCCGAGGTGAAAAATAAATCCCCAATTCCAATTATTGGCAATGGCGACATCCTCACAGCAGAAGGCGCAATTCATCGACTGCGCACCAGCGGCTGTGACGGAGTGATGATTGGTCGTGGAGCTCTTCGCAATCCGTTTATTTTTGTGGAGATTCAAAATCTCTTAGGAAAAAATAATACAACCGAACACACCTATTGGTCACTGATCGAACGCCACCTTGAACTCCTACGTGAGTGTTACGTCGATTTTTATTTGGGTGTGCAATTACGAAAATTTTTGACTTGGTATTCTGCCGGCATGGAAGGCGCGTCAGCCTTGCGAAAGACGTTGTATTCGTTTGAAAATAGCGATCAAGGTACGGCCGAAGTGCTTCGTGTTGCTCGGGAGTTTTTCGATCGACCCGGTTTACGAAAACAATCGAGTTATTTAAATGAAGCTTTTCTACAGGGTGGCCACGGCTAGCCGTAGCTACCGTTCGCGAACTCGACTTTTCTTTTAGTTGCGAATACAATAGAACTTCCACCATGAATAAAATTATCTTCGTAACTTTGGCAATGGTAGCGACGTTATTCAGTCTCGCTGATTCCGCGCGAGCCAAAAATAAGTCTCGTAGGGTTTTTGGAATTCTTGAACGTTCAGTGGTTCTAGATTTTCCGTTGCCCTATGGATACGTGCCGAAACTGACTTTAAGTTTCGAAAGTAAGAACGACTTTGACCCAATGTGGTCTAAGTCTCTGACTGCTGATAATTGGAACGACTTTTGGTTCGATTGGGCCTCAAAGCGACTACTGTTTCCGACCGCGTCGAATAAATTGGAAATAGAAACCAAGGTTGAAACGTTAAGCGTGCTCGGTACGTTACGAATTCCCAAAACTTTTGATTTTATTTTAACTGCGTTGAAGGATCGACTGGAGTTTATTGAAGTGCGAAAAGCCGCGATTCAGTCACTTAAAGATTGGGGTGGTTTCGTATCGGCGCGTATTTTGGCCGACCAATTAAAGCTAGAGAAAGACCCCGAAATCAAATTAGCACTTCACGATGAGCTGAACCAGATCGGCGGTCGTCCTAATGAGCGGAACCTTTCGGTAACAAGTTCGCCCGACGGTTCTTCGCGCCTGGAATGGCAATAAAATAATACTCGGCATCCTCTTCGAGATGGGAAAGCAATGCGTGGTATGGGGCACTTAAGAATCGTGCCCAAGGATAGCCCGCGTTTATTCGATCTCCGTGGGTTTTAGAGATATTAACGTACAGCGATCCTCCTCGATACTCTAGCATTTCAGCCTCGATTGCGATGGTCTCTTGATCAGTGAGCGTGGCAGTCCACTTTTGGTGACCACAATCCACGGCCACAACAAAAAATGGAGTATCTTCTACTTCGATAGCAATGGTTTCGTAACCTACCGTCAGGTAGTAAGTATCGGGACCATTGAAGTTTTTAGGTTTCCAGTGAATAGCCCTATAAAAAAGGGCTTTTGTTTGATCGTGGGTGATTTCGATCCCATCGGCCAACCAAAGACCGTTGGATTTTAAAACAATTTTTTCGCCTTTGACGAAGAACTCACCTGCCATTGCATCTCCCTCTGGAATCTTCTAATGTAGAAATGACAGAAAGCGAAGTGCCGATGGCGATTCTTAAAGTAGCCCGTTTAGGGCACCCAGTCTTGCGCAAGACCGCGAAAGAGGTTTCCAAGGCTGAAATCAAAACTGCAGAGTTTCAAACTTTTCTCGACGACATGGTCGACACCATGAGGGAGTACGAGGGAATCGGGCTTGCGGCCCCCCAAGTACATCGATCTCAGCGCGTATCGGTCATTGAATTGCCAGAAGAAGGTAGCGCCCGCTATCCGAACCAACCGCCAACTGGCCTCCAGTTTTTCATTAATCCAAAAGTTACAATTCTTACCCAAGATCTTGGACGTTATTGGGAGGGCTGTTTAAGCGTACCCGGCATGAGAGGCCTTGTGGAGCGGCCGAGTAAAGTGAAAGTAGATTATTTAAATCGCGAAGGGAAAACCGCCGAATTCGTGGCCGATGGCTTTATTGCTACAGTAGTTCAGCACGAGTTCGACCACCTCGATGGCGTGTTATACGTCGACAGGCTGGTCAGTTCTAAAAACTTTGCTTTCGATCAAGAATTTGAACGTTACTGGTTGCCCGACGCGGAAGACGGTGAACTTCCGGAATAAATTGATTTGGGAATTGGTTGATTTACGCGGCCGCGGCTTTTTTCTTATCGCCAAATAGACCGACCAGCACCTTTACCAGATCGCGATCATACTTGCCGACTTCGTGTTGTAAAATTCCCAATGCTTGCTCGATAGTATAGGCCTCCCGAAATGGTCTTTTGGTAATTAGCGCACAAAAACTATCGGCGAGCCCTACTATTTTTGCGGGATAAAAAATAACTGGTCCGCGCAATCCGCCGGGGTAGCCCGATCCATCCGGTGCCTCGTGATGTTGAAATACAATGTAACGAACTTCATCAGGAATGTTTGGAGTAGCCTCGATCATTTTTACGCCCAACTTTGGATGCGAACGCATTTCACGCCATTGAGCCGGTGTAAGGTCGGTCGGAGAATCCACTACTTCTTTTGGTAGCATGGTGAGACCGATGTCGTGCAAAAAACCACCCATCCCGCAGATTTCAAGCATACGAGGATTCGCTTGGCCAGTGGCCTTCGCCAGGTACATGCTAATTACGGCTACCGAAATCGAATGATAAAAAAGATACTCGCCGTGACTTGCGGTTCGCAATAGTGTCGCGAGGGTTTTCGGATTTTGACCCATCATTGTAATAAAGCTTTTTACAACTTTGGTACTGCTGGCGGCGACTTCGTTACCGATAGCTACTACGTTAAAAAGTTCATTCAGATTTTGTTCCGCCATATTGAGAAGTAGCGAGACTTTTTTTGCGTCCGGCACTTCAGGGTCGAACAGCATCTTGTCGGGCGATTTTTTCATGTATTCACGAAAAAGTAGATCATCTTCTTCGCGAACAAACAGGTGGGTGATTCCCTTAGATATGTACTGTGCTAATCGTTTGTAGTCCACGCCCGAACTGCGCGAAAACACGTGAGCGTAATTGTCTTCGGCGAGTTTAAGGTAGACGTCGAAAGTAATGTCTTTCGCCGAATTTCGAAACATCTTGATGTCGACTGGGAAATATTTTCCTGCCATAAATGGTTCCTTGGACCAACTCCTCTCAAATAGGTTCGGTTGTTTGCTGCGAAAGATTAAGAACTCATGATGGGCAGGTACTGCAGGTGCAGTTGATGTGCTCAAGTCCCGCCAAAACCCTGACGATAGGTTTGTGGGTAGGGGAACTGTTGTCATGAAACGTGTACGATTTACTACAGCCAGTCTTGTTGCAGGAATCTTGTTGATTCTATTTGCATCGACAAATGCGCGTGCGGAAGATTTTTATGTGACATCAGTCGTTCGGGATTTTCCATTATCTGGCAATGAAAAAAGCCCAGTCGATTACTACATTAACGCGGGTAGCGTGAACGGTCTTCGTAAGGGCATTTCAATTGAGGCCATTCGGAAAATGCCAATTTATGACAATATGAACAGCAAACTCATGGGCGACACGTCTGTAAAAATTGCCCGCATGAAAGTCATTCATGTCGACAAAACCTATAGCGTGGCCCGTCTAGTAAAAATGTACGATAAAACTGAAACCCCACTAGCTGGGCACTATAGCGTTATGATCGGCGACCTCATCGAGGTCTCTGAAAAGCAGTAACGATTGCACATCCGATTTTTCCGATAGCGTTAACTCTTCAATCAAGTCGCCGCGCCGAATGCCTTCAAACGATTCATTTTTTTCGTTTTTTCGAGAGTTCAATAGTCGAATTTGCCTTTTACCGGTTTCGGTACAAATCCAGCACTTGGTCAGGCCTTTTTCAACAAACCTGTGACTTACTACTCGCGGGAGCCGAGCCAAGCGTCCAGTTTGAGCTTTTTGACCGAGTACAAGGTAGGAAAAAAGGAGATTTTCTTTTTTTAATCCAGCTTGTTTACCGATTTGGTTCATCCATTCCGGAAATCGAACTGCAATTTCTTCGTGGCACCAGTCGCCTTCTCGTGCCAGAGCTCCACACGGTCGGTTGTTTAAACAAGGCAGCTCAACATGCACACCCTCGTGCGCTATCAACCGCGCTCGCAACTCCAAAAGCTCCCGCGATGCGGAAATTGAAGCTGGTTCCAAAAGAATTAGTTTTCGCTCTAGGCTGTCTTGGTCTGTCAACACGCTCAGCGTTTTCAGTAGTGCGAGCACTATTTTTTCCCGGTCTTCGATCTTCGGTGCGATTTCCGCGAGAGCATTCGAAAAAGTCACCATCGTTGGCCGTTCGGTTTTTACAGTTTCTAGAATAGACTCAAGTGTTAGCTTGCGATCGATCCAACGCGCCCGAAGTGTACCGGCCTGTGCTCCAAGGCTGCGTTCCAGAGATTGCGCCAGATTTGGGGCTAATCCGGAAAACTGGTGCGACTGATCGATTCCAACGAATTCTAACTTTCGATTCATCTTCCAGTGCCACCACGCCGCTCCCCAATAAACCGTACCAGGGCCACAACCAAAGTCGCAGATCTTAGTAGATTCGTTCGCGAGTGGTGCAACGAATTGCACTTCGTCTAAAACGCAAGCCCACTTCAAAAGATTGGCCGGCAAGTAATACGCTGCGTAAGTCGCGGCGAACTCTTTACGATGTGAGTAGTGATTCTGTTCCGCGATGCCACGTTTTTCAGCGAGCTCAGGCCACAACCTGCTGAGTGTGTCGCCCAATCGGTTTATTTCGCGCGCCGAAAAAGTCTGACCGTTTTCGGCGAGCGCCACTTCGAGAGCGGTGGATAATTCATTCGGAAAGGTTACATCTTTTTCGTAGAACAGCATGCCACCGATTTATCATGCGGAGGCACTTTCCGCAGCAGGAACGTCGTTTTGGTCTTCATTACTCTTTTTTGAGTACGACGACATAAACTGTATTCGGTATGCGATTACACTGGTTGAAGTAGATTTTTTACCATCGGCGTCGGTGTAGGTGCTTGTTTCGCTACTACCTTCCACAAATATCAAAGAACCTTTTTGCAAATAGCGCGCACAATTTTCAGCCTGTGCGCCGAATACCACTATGCGGTGCCACTGGGTGCTTTCGCCACTGGTGCCATTGCCGTGGGTCGCAAGTGAAATGCGCAAGTAGGGTTTGCCGTTCTGCGAAGTTTTTAGTTCTAGTTCGTTGCCGACGCGGCCCATTAAAAAAATACGATTCAGGTCTGACATAGATTTTACTCCTGGTTTCATTGAAAGTGTTACAGTTGCGAGTTGACCTAAAGCAAAACCCGCGCCATCTTAGTTTGCGATGCTCGAAAAATTTGGCGCTCAAGCAGAAAAATTCGTCCGGCAATATATCCCCGACCCTTTCGTATTGGTTTTACTATTAACGCTTGTCACCTTTGCTCTCGCCCTTTGGGTTACACCTGCCCAACCCAGTCAGTTACTTAGCTTTTGGAACGGCGGTTTTTGGGAACTTCTTAGTTTCGCCATGCAGATGGTCTTGATCGTCGTCACCGGTGAGGCCATTGCGGAAACTGAATTGGTGCGTAACGCCATTCAAAGATTGTGTGGAATTCCCAAGTCAGCTTACTCCGCGGTGTTGCTACTGACGACAGTTTCTATTTTACTCGGTTGGCTACATTGGGGTTTCGGTCTTGTGGCCGCCAGTTTGATGGGGCGGGAGCTGGCACGAAATCTACATAAAAGAAAAATTTTCGTTCATTATCCAATACTCGGTACGGCCGCCTACATGAGCATGTTGCTCTGGCACGCAGGTACGACGGCTTCGGCTCCATTGCTCATTAATACCCCTGGGCACTTTTTAGAAAAACAAATTGGCCTAGTACCGCTCACTGAAACCATTTTTCTACCGAGCAATTTGCTGGTGTGTCTCTTTTTAGCAATCACAATACCGTTTGTAATCGCGGGCCTAATGCCTAGGCGGCATTACCGAACCATAGATTATTTCGAGATTGAGGAACCAAAACCCATACGCGCCTCTGAAGAAAAGGGTAAAACCATCGCAGAAAAATTGGAGCGAAGCTATTCTTTGAATCTCACCATCGGGGTGTTGGGCCTGGTTTTTATTGCACAGTATTTTCGAAAAAATGGCTTGCTCGGTTCTAATCATAATATTGTGAACCTACTGTTACTGAGTTTGGGTTTGGTCCTTCATAAAAGCCCGCTCGCTTACGCACGAGCGGTGGCGCAGTCAGTGCGGGGCACTTCTGGGATTATATTACACTTCCCATTCTATGGCGGCATCATGGGCCTTATGAGGGAGTCGGGGTTAGGGCACGAAATATCAACTATATTTGTACAAATGGCTACGGGTGAAACCCTGCCTTTTTTCGCGTATCTCGCGAGCGTGGTAACCAAACTTTTTATTCCTTCGGGAGGGGGAGAATGGGCGGTCGAGGGACCCGTCATGTTGGCCGCCGCTAAGGAACTAAGTTCGTCGGTTGGTCTGACTACTATGGGAATTGCCTACGGGAATATGGTTGGAAACATGTTTCAACCTTTTTGGGCCATTCCGCTGCTAAGCATCATGGGACTCAAAGCTCGCGACATCATGGGATATTGTTTGGTCGTTTTCGTTTTTGCGTTCCCGATTCTTGGCATTGCACTGTTGATGTCCTAGTGCTAGCTTTTCGACAATACGAAAATAAATCTCAGAAGGAGTTCATCATGACTTTTAGGGTACGGCGAGCATTGCTCGTGGTTTTATCCATGACAACTTTAGTATTCGCTCTGGCATTCAGCGGTTGTGCTGCAAAGAAAACAAAAACCGGCGATGAAGATTCCAGCGGCGTAGCAGATTCGGACATTTCAGGTGGAATGGCCGACAGTGATTCCGACAAAGCCATGGGCCTTCAAACTGTAAATTTCGCGTACGACTCGTCGATCCTGGATTCGTGGGCGCGCAATAAGCTTAAGGAGAACGCTAAGATTCTCAGAGAAAATAGCTCGCTTCGTGTACAAATCGAAGGTCACACCGACGAACGAGGCGGAATTCAATACAATCTTGCGTTGGGTGAGCGTCGTGCAGGAGCTGCGCGAGCGTATCTTATCGATCAAGGGATCGACGCGGATCGTATGACAGTTATTTCGTACGGTAAAGAAAAGCCAGTAGACCCTTCGAGCAGCGAAGGTGCTTGGGCTAAAAATCGCCGTGCTAACTTTAGGATTACTTCGAATTAATAAAAAGTGCTGAGACACTTTGAATTTTCTGTACGTTTGGTATGGGTTTGCGTGGTCGCGATGGGGTGTTCCGTCGCGGCTACGCGCCCCGTACAGGAAATGTCCAACGCTGAAACCGCAATTCGAGCTGCCAAAGATCTCAATGCAGATTCTCTAGCGCCCGAACTCTATCGCAAAGCTAACGACTACCATTTCAAAGCCAAGCGCGAATATCGTCTAAAAAATTTCGATCTAGCTAGAAAATACGCTGTGCGCGCCATGCGTTATGCCGAAGAGGCCGAATTTTTAGCTCTCAAGGGTGGCGGCGCCACTGTTAATGCCGATTTACTTGAAAGCGAAGAGGGGGCAACTCCTGACGCTGAAGCAAGTTTTGAAGAAATCCCCGGTGAAT
>DGKJ01000074.1:27898-38946 GCA_002387735.1 Bacteriovoracaceae bacterium UBA4573
CATTTGAAGAGGACCCAAAACCAAAAAATGAAAAGCCGTCAACTAAAAGTGAAGACTCCGGCACCGACTATAACGCTTATGTAAGAAACCAAGAGCGCGAGGCCCAAGAAGCCAAAGAGCGGGAGGCCGCGGAAAAAGCCGCAAGCGACAAGGCGAAAGCGTCAGCAAAGCAGCCTCAAGACGGCTATTCGCGGGGGCCCGAGAGTCCTCGTTTATTAGCGCAAAATTTTAACCGAGACTATCAGAGCAATCCAGCCATTCGAACAGGGTCCCTTTCTCGCGCTATTGGCCCGAGCGTGCGGCTTGATTCTCCGACTCCTCCCAAAGCGAATACTTCGAATCCGAAAGTTATTTACCTTCCACGTACCGGGACTGAGCAGAGCGCCCCCGAGTCGGGTAATTCTGAAGCCGATGTATATGGCGAAATTGAAGATTTTAATCCAGAAGAGCCACCGGTAGTCGGCGAAGACGAACGGTCTGATCAAACCGCTCTCGCTGCTTCGGCCAGCCCGAAGCCCTCACCTAAAGGAGAACAATAATGTTAATTAAGCAAAAGAAATCCCATTTGGCCGTTGTTAGCGCGCTTGCCTTGATGGTTGCCGCTTCAGGTTGTTTAAAAACGCGTTCGCAAATTAAGGGCGAGTCCGGCGGCGATAGCCAGGCGCAAGGTGAGGACGGCGGTAACGTAGAGGAGCCCACCCCTCCGGGTGGTTACCGATACGAAGAGCTTCGAAATGAGCTCACGCGAATTTCCGGTAAACTTGAAGAACTCGAACATCATTCTCGTAGTCAAAACTTAGGAGAAGTGAAGGAATACGCCACTCGCCTTGAAGCACGCATCGAAGAAATGGAAAAAAATCAGATTTTGATTATGTCCGAATTAAAGGAAATCAAAGATCGATCTGTACCCGTAACCTCGAATAGCCGCGAAAGTGGCGGTGTTACACCGAGTGGACGTTTGGCTGAAGCGCAAACTTTGTTGGCGTCAAAAGAATATGAACGTGCTGCAGAAACATTTAGAGCCATTTTAAGTCATAATCCGAAGGGAAAAGTTGCGGTAGAGGCTAATTTTGGGTTGGGTGAGGCGGAGTACGCGCAAGACAATTTCAAAAAAGCCATTGTGGCTTATTCGAAAGTTCAGGAACTCCAACCAAAGTCTTCGCGAGTTCCTGCAGCATTATATAAGATCGGAATGTGTTTCGAGCGTTTAAACATGAATAAAGAAGCGAAGGGATTTTTCGCTGAACTTGCTGAACGTTTTCCGAAGACGTCAGAAGGCAAAAAAGCCAAAGCCCGTTTAAAGTAGCAAATGAAGTTAATTAAGTTTTCACGGATTGGCTTAGCCGCGTGCCTATTGTGGAGCTGCGCAGAAGCACCGGTGTCCCACCATGAAAATCGCCCTTTGAGTGGTTTGCCAATTGTCTACTCAGCCAATGTTAGCGGCGAAATTGAACCGTGTGGTTGTCGTGGCAACCCCTCGGGCGGATTAGACCGACGTTGGAACGCCCAAAAAGAAGTTTTCGCGAGCTTTGACGAAAAGCAGCCGCTGGTCGTCGATAGTGGCGATCTTTTTTTTCGAGGAGCGCCGGTCCCCTTTTTGCTGGCCCCCCAGTGGAAGTACCAGGCCCAAGTTTTAGTAGAAGGTTATAACTCCTTAGGTATCGAGTTTCTTGCACCTGGAGAACTTGATTTCGCGGCCGGGATGGATGCGTTTATAGAGCTTCGTCACCGCGCACGGTTTAAGGTTCTCTCGTCCAATATATACGAGGAACTCTCGGGAGCTTTAGTTTTCGATGCGAGCGCTGTGGTAGAAAAAAACGGGAAAAAAATCGGCATTCTTGGAGTATATGACGAAGAGCTTGATTTGCCCGCAGGGTACCGAGCCCGACCCCATATTGAAGCGGTAAAACAGGAAGTTAATAAACTCCGATCAGAGAAGAACGTAGCTGTAGTCGTGGCTCTCACTCACCTTGGTCTTGAAAAGGACCGTCTGCTCGCAGCCAGTGTTTCTGGCATTGACGTAATTGTCGGGGCGCACTCCCACAGTTTTTTAACCAAGCCCGAAAGAGTGGGCGAAACAATCATTTTGCACTCTAGCTATCGCGGCCAACACTTAGGTGTCTTTCTAGACGGTACAAATACGTTTTACCAACTCGAGGATCGTTACATTTCCCCTGCGGGTAGATCGAATCCTATGGATCAACTGCTTTTGCGTTCCAAAAAACGAATTGCCGAACTCAACGCCGAAAGTGATGCAGAAATTTTCGGCGACGCGGTACCGGCAAAAAATAAACACGTGCGGGCAGAAAAAAAAGTACGAAACACGACCACTCCAGGGCAGGTGCTCCAAACATTTGCGCAGTGTGCCCAGTGCCATAGCAAACAACACGAATTTGTGTCCAAAACCCGTCACTCGAGCGCCTACCTCACTCTTATGAAAGTAGGTCAAAATAGGAACTTAGAGTGCTTACAGTGCCACACGCTTGGTCAGGGGATGCCTTCCGGGTATTCCCACGTTGATCGCCTAGTGATCGGCACCGACGGTTCTCAGTTAAATGTTGAAAAATTTGCCAGCGAACTACCGCAAATGTCGGTAGCCGAGCTTCGTAAAGTAAAGCGGGCGCTTATAAATGTGCAATGCGAAAGCTGTCATTCAGTGGCGCCCACCCATGCCCGCAAGTCCGGGGGTACGAACATTAGCCCGAAGCCGGGAGCCGCTACCTGTCTAGCCTGTCATACTTCGGACCGGGCCCCCGGTTGGTACCGCGATGGGAAGTTGGATCAGAAACTCTTTGCTGAAAAGCTTGAGAGCGTTTCCTGTCCGCGTTGAGTCTGTGGTATGTAAAATCTGATGTCGAACAAAAAGCTTCTCGCTATAGAAACTTCGTGTGACGAATGTTCAGCCTCAGTGGTGGAACAGGCCGACCCTTGGGTTAAACCGCTTTCAAATGTTATTTTTTCGCAGATCGAACTACACAGGCGTTTTGGCGGCGTGGTGCCCGAGGTTGCTTCCCGAAATCATTTGGACATGTTGTTTCCAGTCATCGAAGAAGCCTTAATTAAAGCCGGTGTCGGATTTAAAGACCTCGACGGCGTAGCAGTCACACAGCGCCCGGGTTTGATCGGAGCCCTTTTGGTAGGGGTCTCTGCAGCAAAAGCAATTGCCTACGCATTGGACAAACCCTTTATTCCGGTGAATCACTTGGAGGGGCATGTAAGTTCGCTTTTTTTAGCGCACCAAGGTAGTTTTCCGGCACTTACTCGAGAACATCTTCCCCTTGTTATCTGTCTGGTGAGCGGGGGGCACACCCAACTATACTTAATGAAAGAACTTCCGCCGCAAAATCTTGGGCTAAAGCTTTTGGGCGAATCGCGCGACGACGCAGCGGGCGAAGCATTCGATAAAGGAGCTAAGTTGTTAGGGCTTCCTTATCCTGGTGGCCGCGCCATCGACGAACATGCAAAAAAAGGTAACTCAAAGGCGTTTGCTCTTCCGCGTCCCATGTTGGGGGACAATTTGGAATTCAGTTTTAGCGGGTTAAAAACCGCCTTATTTACCGAATTAAAGAATCAAGGATATGAACCTAGCGCTCGAATTTCTACTAAGCCTGCAAAACTGCCAACTGGAAAGGCTCTAGACGATTTTTGTGCGGTTTTACAGGAATCGATCATCGAAGCGCTATTCAGGAAAACGCAGCTCGCGATTCAAAAAACGGGCGCCCGTGCGGTGGCCGTTGTCGGAGGGGTTTCGGCTAACAGTAGGTTGCGCAGTCGTTTTACTCACGAAATTTCAGTTCCATTCATTTCAGTGCCATTAGAATTTTGTACGGACAATGCAGCAATGATTGGCGCAGCAGGGATGTACCGACTTTTAAACGGTAGCTTTTTGCAAGGGCCCCAATTGCTGTCGGCTACGGCATATTCTAATTCCGAGGGTTAACGTGAAATCTCGCCAACAAGTTTTAGGTCAGAACTTTCTAAAGCACACACCCACGATTGAAAAAATTATTACTTCAGTTCGCCATCGTCTCGAGCAAGACCGCAAGCGCGGAATTGCGCCCAAAGCCATTTTAGAGGTAGGCCCTGGAGCGTTGGCACTAACGAAAACCTTGGCTAAAATTGCGGCCGATGAAAAGTTAGATTTTGTTATTGTCGAACGTGATCGATTTTTGGAAGAGGGGATTCGTACCGGTTTGCCACAGGCCGAAGTTCATTTCTTTGACGCAGCCACTGAAAAGCTTGCGGAGCTCT
Organism: Bacteriovoracaceae bacterium UBA4573; assembly: GCA_002387735.1. GTDB lineage: Bacteria > Bdellovibrionota > UBA1018 > UBA1018 > UBA923 > UBA923. The sequence goes on from DGKJ01000074.1 coordinate 32,150, forward strand.
TCGATCAACTCAGATCGAGAGGATCAACCCCAATTCTATTTGTATCCAATTTGCCTTATTCAGCAGCGTCACAAATTCTTGCGGCGGTTTGCAAACGAATCGAACTTTTGAGTTCCGCCGTCGTAATGGTGCAAAAGGAAATGGCACAGCGAATAATTGCCCCCGAAAAGTCGGAACATCGGGGGTCTTTCAGTCTTTTTATGCAAAGTTATTTTGCCCCTAAAATTTTATTCGATGTACCACCCGGCGCGTTTTCACCCCCGCCAAAAGTTATGAGTACCGTTTTAGATCTGGTACCTCTGGAAAAAACTGTACTCGATCGAATCGAACAGCCATTAGAGTTCGAAAAATTCTGTAAAAAACTCTTTAGTCAGCGAAGAAAAATGATCCGGAATTCATTAAATTTACCCAAAACTGGGCCACTGCCGGACGCCTTTGCAAAGCTTGGCATCAATGGTACGGAACGAGCGGAAGTACTCGATTTCGAAACCGTTTTGCAGCTTTATTTGGCGTCTGGAGGAAAATGAGCACGCGTTTTTGGTGGTTCGGTTTCTGTCTAATTTCGATTCTGACGGTGCATTCAAAAGCGTTTGCTTCAACCGGTGAAACCTATGGTTACGGTTCGCGCGCGTCGGCACTCGGCAATACGATGCTTGGTGGCATTCAAGACGGGTATTCGACCTTTTATAATCCAGCGGCCAATAGTGCTAATTCGGGTCTGCGTTTGAGCCTTGGCGTGGCCTACGCCAAACCGAGTTTTCTCGAAATCAAAGATATTGTGGTCGGAAACACTGCGGTCGCCGCCGAAACTGGGGATGTACTCGGCAGTGTAAAAAACGATGATTATTTGGACCATCTTGGGCAAACAGTAGGCGCTAGTTTAAATTTCGGCGAAAAATGGAAACTATTGACCGTCGGTTTGACTGGTTCGCTCCCAATTACTCGGCTGGCTTACTTAGACACTGGTGAAGCATTTAGACCTGAGTATTTTGGCTATCGATCTCGAACCCAACGTCCACAAGTATATGCGTCGATGAGTGTGTCGCCGTTTCAAAATTTTTATATGGGCACCGGCATCGCGATATCTACCAACCTAGCTGCGAATACGACACTATACGCTACGACCAATCCTGGTTCGGTCAGTTATCAGCGCTTCAGCTCAACTATAAAGCCGGGGGCCGCGCCTTATTTTTCGCTCTATGGCACGCCATCAAAGTTGATTTGGGGAGTGACGGCGCGTCTACCCAATCGTTATACTTTGAGCATCGATACCAATGCGAGTGCCCGATTGTTTGGTACCCAAAGTGGTATACCCTTAGTGACCAATAGTGCATCTACTCTGTATTATGATCCGCTTGAAGTGGACCTCGGAATGGGCTTACACATCACCCCGCAGACTTTTGCCACGCTAGAAGTTGATTGGTTTCAATACAAAAAGTACGAGTCGCCAACGGTCAAAGTGGTGGATAAAGGATCCGGCGCAGCTCTATTGACTTCGATTTCTAATGTGCCCACGATGCGAGATATATTTGTTCCGAAACTGGGCCTTGAACATCGGTTTGAAAAATTCAAAGCGCGATTTGGCTATGCTTTTAGAAAGTCGCCCGTTGAAAATAACAATGGTCCGGGCAACTTAATTGACCCCGACAAGCATCTCTTCAGTTTGGGCGCTGGTATCGATCTAAAAGAAGCCGGAATGGTTGCTCAGAATTTAATTTTAGACCTTCACGCACAATACCACTGGTTGGTACGCAAACGTGTTACCAAGGCTTTAGGAAATGAAGTCGGAACGCTTAGTCAGTCAAAGGTGGGCGCACCAGGGTACGACATAGGTGGCAAAATTTATAGCGCCGGACTTTCATTTTCGATGGCCTTTTGAGGGAATTTACTCCTATGACCATGATCAAAAATGCACTCGGGTCTTTTCGTAGCAACGTAATTACCGGCGCACTCGTACTCATTCCTTTCGCGGCAGTAGTTTGGATACTGCTTTCTCTTTGGGCGTGGATCATGGGTTTATCGGATTTAGTGCCCACTGCGTTGCATCCGCGCGCTTGGTTAGGACTAGAAAGTGAGTTGGCTAACAAGGGAATCGACTTTGCGGTGACTCTTTTAGTGTTAGCAATTTTAATTGCCGTTGTATGGGGTGCAGGTGTGGTGTCGCGGCATTATTTAGGTAAACAACTACTCGAAGGATTTGCCAAATTTCTTTCGAGAGTTCCAGTGCTCAGCACAGTTTATTCTACGCTACAACAATTGCTCGAAACATTCGGCAGCGCCAAAGCAAAAAACTTCCGCCGCGTAGTCGCAGTGGAATACCCTCGAAAAGGACTCTACACTTTGGCTTTTGTTACAGGTGAACGCAACAGTGGGCCGGGGGGCGAATCTGGCAAGTTTTTAACAATCTACGTACCTACGACACCAAACCCGACCTCAGGCTTTTATCTCACGGTATCTGCCGACGAAGTCCGTGAAAGTAAAGTATCGGTCGAAGAGGCGCTCAAAGAAATAATTTCCATGGGCATTGTTCACAAACACGGGACATGAGCTAAATGCCTTCGCCCAAACAAACAGAAAAAAAAGTCGTACCAGCTCAAATTTGTGTCAATAAACACGCAGCTCGCGATTTCGCCCTTCATGAACGTTTTGAAGCGGGACTGGTGTTAAGTGGCACCGAAGTAAAATCCATTCGAGCCGGCGGCGTTCATTTGAGCGACTCCTACGCCAACATTGAGCACGAAGAGGCCTTTTTACATAACATGGAAATCGCCCCCTATTCGCACGGGAATCGCTTCAACCACGAACCGCGTCGCAAAAGAAAGCTGTTGTTACATAAACATGAAATTCGAAAGCTCATAGGGTCAGTCGTAGAAAAAGGCTTCACACTGGTGCCGGTACGGCTATTTTGGGTCAAAGGTCGCGTAAAGGTTGAGCTCGCTTTAGCAAAAGGCAAAACCAAAGGTGATCGGCGCGAAGACATTAAACGACGCGATGCGAAGCGTGAAATGGACAAGGCATCTAAACGTTCGCGACGCTAGTTGCCTAAGTATTGTTCCTATTGTTTACTGTTCAAGGAATCAGATTCTTTTGAATTCAACAAAGGACAAGAAAAATGAGCTCGAAGACCCAATCCTTTCCCACGATCACTCAAACTTTTTTGAATCGAGTCCGAAGCGCCCCTGATAAGAAGGCCTTCTTTAGTAAGGTCGGTACGGAATGGAAAGCTACTACCTGGAAAGATTACCACGGTCTGGTGCGTGAAATTGCTCTTGGTATTCAACAATTGGGTCTTTCGGCAGGTGAAAAGGTAGCGTTAATTTCGACTACGCGAATCGAATGGGCAGCCTGCGATATGGCGATACTTGCAAATTGCGGTGTGACGGTGCCTGTTTATCCGTCGAATACCCATGACGATGTCGAGTTTATTCTCCAGCATTCGGAGTCCGCAATCGTATTTGTTGAAGACGCGAAGCAACTCGATAAGGTTTTGCACGCTAGATCAAAACTAACAAAATTGAAAAAGATCGTTATTTTCGATTCAGTGGGTGCCCACGATTTGGAAAAAAACGGAGTTCTAACGCTTTCAGCTCTGCGGGCCCTTGGCGCCGATAAAGGAGACAAGGATCAGTTCGAAAAAGGCCTATTAGCCGCTAAACCCACTGATGTGTTTACGATTTGTTATACTTCGGGAACCACCGGAGTGCCAAAGGGCGTGGTTCTCACCTACGATAGTCTTTCAAGCATGTTGGAAGACGTAGGCAACCGTCTGGGGCGGTGGGTGAGCGACGAAGATACGGTTTTATCTTTTCTGCCGGCATCGCACATATTTGGACGTATCGAGAGCATGGCTGCCTACCACTTTGGTTGGACAACCTATTACGCGGAAAGTATCGAAAAAATTCTTCTTAATCTTGGTGAGGTCGGTCCAACGATATTGTTTGCGGTGCCTCGCATTTTCGAAAAGGCCTACAATCGAATCAAAGCCAACATTGACGAATCGTCATCTACCAAAAGAAAACTGTTTGCTTGGGCCAGCCAGGTAGGTCGTGCGTACTACGGAAAAATTTGGGAAGGCAAGCGACCAACGTCGGTAGAGTTTGCCAAATACCAAGTAGCCAAGAAATTGGTTTTTTCAAAGGTATACGCTCGTTTTGGTGGCCGTATCAAGTTTTGCATTGCCGGTGGAGCTCCTTTGCCAAAGGAAATCGGAGAATTCATGCGCATTGTAGGCATTTCGATTCTCGAGGGTTACGGACTAACGGAAACTTGTGCAGCGGTCACCGTTAACACGCCCGACGAAATAAAGTTTGGATCAATCGGAAAACCACTTCCTGAAGTTGCAATTAAGATTGCAGACGATGGTGAAATACTGATTAAGAGCCGAAAAGTTTTCAAAGAGTACTATAAAAACCCAGAGGCTACCAAAGAAGCCCTCGATTCGAACGGCTGGTTTCACACCGGCGACATTGGCGTGATCGATGGTGAGGGGTTCGTAAAAATTACCGACCGCAAGAAAGATATTATCGTAACTAGCGGTGGTAAAAATGTCGCCCCTCAGAAAATTGAGAACCTCGCCAAAACCCACAAGTACATTAGTCAATTTGTGGTGATCGGCGACCGTCGTAACTATCTTAGTGCTCTCGTAGTGCTCGAAAAAGACGAAGCAGTTAAATTTGCTAAGGAACATAACATCTTGTTTTCTGAGTATAGCGAACTGGTCAAACACCAACGCATTCAGCAACTAGTGCAAGGCATTTTGGACCAAGTGAATTCGAATTTGGCGAACTTTGAATCGGTGAAGCGGTTTAAGATTCTGCCCGTTGAGTTTACGGTCGAAAGCGGTGAGTTAACGCCTTCGCTCAAGGTTAAACGCAAATTTTGTTGCGAAAAGTACCGGGCAGAGATCGATTCAATGTACCCTCAGGCTTCCGCGGCAGAATCACGGGCTATTTAGAGTAAAATAGTCTGGTATGCTTGACCCGGACGCCAAGTCGCGGTATTGAATTGAAAATTTTTCAGAGAGGTATTTATGGCACGCGTTACTATCGAAGATTGTTTAGATCATGTGGATAACATGTATGAATTGGTCCACGTTGCTACGCAACGCGCGCGCCAACTCTACAACGGCTCTGGTCGCACGGTTCGCTGTAAAAACAAAGAAGTAGTAGCTGCATTGAGAGAAATCGCAGCCGGCCATGTTGACGTGGCTGAAGATCGCAGCGATATCAATTAATTTCGCTTCTATTAATTTTCGAAGGCAGATTTAAAAACGTCTTCGACCGTTTCGGCAAAAACAAACTTAAGACCTTTGATGTTTTGCTTCGGCAATTCACGAAGGTCTTTTTTGTTTTGTTTCGGCATCACCACGGTCTTGATACCGGCTCGCTTAGCAGCAAGTACTTTTTCTCGAATGCCTCCAACCGGAAGAACTTTTCCAACTAGCGATAGTTCACCCGTCATGGCCACATCTCTTCTAACTTTTTTACCCGTTACCAAAGACAACAGCGCAGTGGCCATTGTAACTCCGGCTGACGGACCATCTTTAGGAATGGCTCCCGAGGGCACATGCAGGTGGATATCGTTTGCCTCAAAAAAAGCCTGAGCTGCTTTATTACGCCGAGTTTTTTTCTTCACATAACTATAGGCAATGGCTGCAGACTCGTTCATTACGTCACCGAGTTTTCCGGTGATTTTGAGATGGCCATACGACACTTCGCGCGCCGGAGAGCCACTGGCCGCTATCGAGAGCCCCTGTTCGGTTTTTATATGCCGAGGAATGTCGCCCGCTTCTATAAAAAGTATGTCGCCTCCGAGTGGAGTCCAAGCTAGGCCTACTACAACGCCCGGATTCTGAACTCGTCGCAGAACTTCATTTTCGAAACGTTCGGGCCCCAGATAGTCGTACAGGTTTCGAGAACTGATTTTTATTTTTCCGATTTCTGGATTTTCTACTACCTTAGCCGCGACCTTACGGCAGATGGTGGCAATTTTTTGTTGCAACGACCGCATGCCAGGTTCTTTCGCATAACCAGTGACTATTTTTTCCAGTGCGTCGTGGGAAAGCTCTAATTGTTTTGCCGTTAATCCGTGAGCGGAAAGTTCTTTCGGAACTACGTGGGCCAACGCAATTTTTTGTTTTTCTTCGAGCGTGTAACCATTGAGTTCGATGACTTCCATACGGTCCAAGAGTGGGCCGGGGATCGTGGCCGTAGTGTTAGCCGTAACAATAAAAAGCACCTTTGAAAGATCGAACGGTACGTCTAAATAATGGTCGAGAAAACTTTGATTTTGTTCGGGGTCTAATACTTCGAGTAATGCTGAAGCAGGGTCACCCTGAAAACTGCTGCCTAATTTGTCGATTTCATCGAGGACCAACACCGGATTCACGGATCCAGAGCGCTTCATCGCGTTTAGGATTTTTCCTGGCATAGCTCCAATGTAAGTACGACGATGCCCTTTGACTTCCGCTTCGTCGCGCATTCCACCAAGTGAAAATCGAAAAAATTCTCGTCCCATTGAACGGGCGATCGATTTTCCGAGTGAAGTTTTTCCGACCCCTGGAGGCCCGACAAGGCAGATAATCGACCCCTTGTGAGTGGGGTTAAGTTTGCGAACGGCTAGGAATTCCAAAATTCGTTCTTTTACCTTTGGAATACCGTAGTGATCTTCGTCTAAAATTTTTCTCGCACGCCGTAGTTCCAGGTTGTCTTCGGTTTCTTCGCCCCATGGCAGCGACAGCATCCAGTCAAGGTAGTTTCTAATTAAATTGTGTTCGGGCGAGGTTTCTGGGGTCGACT
>DGKJ01000073.1 GCA_002387735.1 Bacteriovoracaceae bacterium UBA4573
GCCGTGAGAGGTGTAGAATGAGATCTGCCTATAAACAAGCCGGCCGTGGCCCGGGTGAGAAACCCCGCCATTGCGACGAATCCATTTCGCCGCGGCCGATGCAGCTGCCACAATCGAGGTTTCCTCAACAGCCATCGGAATGGGTACGTCACGTTCATCGATTAAAAAATTGGTGGCAATGCCCAGAGGTAAAGAAAACACCCCGACCACGTTTTCGATCATGTGTTCGGCAGTTTCAACGGAAAGAGAAGACGCCCCACCTTCGAGAACCCTAATTTCGTCGTCGGATAAGCCTGCTATTTTCTTCAGGGCGGCACGGCGTTCTTGAATGTTAAGTTTCGAAAAGCCTTCGAAAGGAGACCGTCCAGAAAAATCAAGCATCGCCATAAGTTAGATCAAACTGCTTTAAAAAACGACTCCAGTCAAGTAAAACGGGTAAATGGCCCAAATCAAAGTTCAAATCCGTACGGATTCTGACGAATTTATTCAGAATAAAACCTATCACGAAAAGCTATTAAAAGACCTTCGAGCCTTTGAGTCGAAGGCGCGGGAAGGCGGTGGGAGCGAGGCTCGGGCGAGACACGAAGAGCGAGGAAAACTTTTCGTTCGCGATCGCGTGGCGGCACTACTCGATTCGGGTACCGCTTTTTTGGAGTTGAGCCCCTTGGCGGCTCACGAACTATTTAAGGGGGAAGCCCCCGGCGCCGGACTAGTCACAGGTATCGGGACGGTCCACGGTCGTGAAGTCATGATCGTGGCGAACGATGCTACTGTTAAGGGTGGCACCTACTTTCCGATTACAGTAAAAAAACACCTTCGAGCTCAAGAAGTAGCGGCCCAAAATCGACTTCCCTGCATTTATTTGGTTGATTCGGGCGGAGCGTTTTTGCCCCTTCAATCAGAAGTTTTTCCGGATAAAGAACACTTTGGCCGAATTTTTTATAACCAGGCTCAGATGTCTGCGGCCGGCATAGCCCAAATTGCGGTTGTGATGGGCTCCTGCACGGCTGGTGGGGCATACGTACCTGCCATGAGTGACGAAACTATTATCGTGCGAAAGCAGGGCACGATTTTTCTGGGTGGGCCACCACTCGTAAAAGCCGCGACTGGTGAAATTGTCACTGCGGAGGATTTGGGCGGAGCCGATGTGCACGCCCGCACTTCGGGAGTGGCAGATCATTATGCTTTGAATGATCAACATGCTCTCGAAATTGCACGCGACATAGTATTTCACTTAAATCGCCAAAGCCCGCGGTCGGCAGACTGGGCGCCGCGCCAAGCGCCCGAGGACCCACTGTACGATCCGAACGAGATACTTGGAATTGTTCCCAAAGATGCGCGCAAACAGTACGATATTCGCGAAATCATAGCCCGAGTCGTAGACGGCAGCCGTATGCACGAGTTTAAGGCGCTATACGGCACGACGCTCGTCACAGGTTTTGCTCATATTTTTGGTTACCCTGTAGGGATTATCGGCAACAACGGCGTTCTGTTTTCAGAAAGTGCGGTTAAAGCAGCCCACTTTATTGAGCTTTGCTGCCAGCGTCGTATTCCTCTAGTATTCTTGCAAAACATTACCGGCTTTATGGTGGGCAAGCAGTATGAGGCCGGAGGCATCGCTAAAGATGGAGCGAAAATGGTGATGGCCGTGGCCAACGCGCAAGTTCCAAAATTTACAGTTGTAGTGGGTGGTTCTTATGGAGCCGGAAACTACGGTATGTGTGGGCGTGCCTTTAATCCACGATTACTCTGGATGTGGCCAAATTCGCGAATATCGGTGATGGGCGGCGAACAAGCTGCAACGGTCCTTAGTCAGGTGAAAATTGATCAGCTCAAAGAAAAAGGGCAAAAGCTTTCGAATGCGGAAATAGAAGATATTCGTCAGCCGATTTTAAAAAAATACGAAGAAGAGGGTTCGCCATATTTTAGTACAGCCAGACTCTGGGACGACGGAATTATTTCGCCAGTAGACACGCGCAAGGTATTAGCATTGGGTCTGGCGGCAGCCTATAACGCAGGATTACCGAAAACGGATTTTGGCGTTTTTCGAATGTAAGAAAACGAAGGGGTTTGTTTATGACGGTACAGAAGATGCCAAACACCAAGACGATTCGTTTGGAAAATAAGGGTGGAGTGTTGACGATAGAGTTGTCGCGCCCCGATGTACGCAATGCTTTTAACGACGAACTTATAACTGATTTGCAAAACACCTTTGATTGGCTCGCAAACGACCCCAGTGTGCGAGTTACAGTGCTCAAAGGTTCCGGTCCTGTTTTTTGTGCGGGTGGTGATTTAAATTGGATGCAACGAAGCGTTCAGTTGTCTCGCGACGAAAACCTCGCCGATACCCGTAAATTATCGAAAATGTTTTATACCATGAACCTTTCACCTAAGCCGCTTGTTGGCTTGGTACAGGGCGCTGCCATTGGTGGTGGCGTAGGCCTTGTTAGTGTTTGCGACTACGTCGTTGCGGAAAAAAAGACTACTTTTAGTCTGAGCGAAGTTCGTTTGGGAATTGTACCAGCTTGCATTGGTCCTTTTGTGATAGCCAAAATAGGTGAATCATATGCGCGGGCTTATTTTATTTCGGCGGAACGGTTCGACGCGGGGCGCGCGCGAGAAATAGGCTTGGTTCACGAACTTGTTGATTCAGCAGCTGAACTACAAATCGCTCAGGATCGCATCACCCAAAATCTTTTGCAGTGCGGCCCTAACGCAATGGCGGTAGCTAAGTCTCTGGTTCGCAGCATAAAAGAATGTGAACCGGGAAAAGTAATGGAACACGTTTCATGTCTGTTGGCCGATCTGCGAGTGTCTCCCGAAGGCCAAGAAGGATTAAAGGCGTTTTTGGAAAAGCGAAAACCGAATTGGGTTCGTTCGTGAAAAAAACTGAAAAAAAATCAAAAACCGAAACTGCTATTAAGCGTCTCATGGTCGCGAACCGAGGTGAAATCGCGAGACGGGTTTTTGCGAGCGCAAAAAATTTAGGAATTGAAACATTAGCAGTATATTCTGAAGCAGATAGCGAAATGAGTTTCGTGAAAGAAGCTGATCGCTCAGTGATGATTGGGCCAGGTCCCGCTGCGGAGAGCTATCTATCAATAAAAAAAATTCTCGAAGTCGCGAAAAGTGAAAAAGTCGACGCCATTCACCCAGGGTATGGCTTTCTTTCTGAGCGAGCCGAATTTGCCAAAGCGGTCATCGACGCCGGCATTCAATGGTTGGGGCCTAGCCCGCGAGTCATTGAACTCATGGGAAACAAGGTGGCCGCCAAGAAAGCGGCTGAAAGCGCGGGAGTTCCCACGCTGCCTTGGGCGATCTTAGCAGAAGGCTGGACCGCGGCGACACTGAAGGCATCTGCAAAAAAAGTCGGATTTCCACTTTTATTGAAAGCCGCTGCTGGTGGTGGTGGGCGCGGCATGCGCTTGGTGCACGGTGAGGGTGAGCTTTTGGAAAAGGCCGAATCCGCGGCGCGTGAAGCATTGGGTTCCTTTGGATCTGGCGAAATTTTTTTAGAGCGTTATCTTGCTGCCTCTAAACACATCGAGGTTCAAGTCTTGGGTGATCGCTTCGGAAAAGTTATTGCTCTAGGCGAGCGAGATTGTTCGTCCCAAAGGCGGCACCAAAAAGTTATTGAAGAGGCGCCCGCACCCAATCTTTTACAGAAAACTCGCGAGGCGCTCTGCAAGGCTGCAGTGGATTTAGCAGCTAGCGTAAATTACGAAAGCGCGGGGACCTGCGAATTTCTGGTCGATGAAAGTGGAAATATTTATTTTCTCGAAATGAACACTCGGTTGCAGGTAGAACATCCGGTCACAGAATTAGTTTGGAGTGTAGATCTAGTAGCTGCTCAAATTCAAATTGCTCAAGGTAAAACACTAAGGGAGATCATTCCACATGTGGATAACTTGAGTGCTCGAGGTCACGCGATAGAATTACGTGTTTACGCAGAAGACCCGGCAAAAGGGTTTATGCCACAACCTGGAGAACTTGGCGAAGTAAGATGGCCAAGCGGGCCTTTTGTTCGAGTTGATCAAGGATTCGAGTCTGGTTCTACTGTAAGTATTTTCTACGACGCTATGCTCGGAAAAGTAATTGCCTGGGGTATGATACGCGAACAGGCCCGGACGCGAGTGTTGCGGGCGATTTGTGAAACCGAAATAGAAAAGGTCCGATGGAACGGCGACTATCTGCGGGACATTCTTGAACATGAAGATTTTATCGACGGAAACGTTACTACGCAGTTTTTGGGCGAAAAATTCGCAAACTGGAAGCCGTCGCCGCGAACTAAGTCCGACCAAAAAAAAGTGACCACTGCGCGGTCGAATCCAAATGCGGATGCCGCGCAATCGCCTTGGATAGTTTATGGTGATGCGACTGTGGCCGCGACGAAAAGGTATTCCAAAGCCGGAGTGGGCGTGGCGGCCACCGTCGGAGTAGTTGGCGGACCATTGTGTTCCGAATATCCCGGCAAAGTTTTGAAGGTAAATGTAAAAGCGGGCGATTTGGTAGCGGAAGGCCAGGCTCTAATTGTTTGTGAATCAATGAAAATGGAATTTACCTACGCAGCACCCGCAAAAGCCAAGGTTGCCAACGTCAATGTAAAAACGGGAATGGTGATTGCAGCCGGAGCCGTTTTGATCGAGTGGGAGACCACCTAATGGGTATTATGAATTGGCCGTTGCCAAAAAAAGTTAGACTCTTCGAGGTGGGGCCACGCGATGGCTTGCAGAATGAAAAAGCTACCCTCTCGCTTGAAGCTAAAGTCGATTATATCGAGGCATTGTTGGAGAGCGGTTTAAAGGATGTCGAGGTTGGAGCATTCGTGCGCGAGGACAAAATTCCGCAGATGGCCAACACCGCTGAAATATTGCAGCGCCTTCGTGATCGAGGTTATGAGAAACGCAAGGGCCTAACACTTTGGACTCTAGTACCAAATGAAAAAGGTCTAGACCGGGCACGAGAGGCAGGTGCACGTGCCATAGCGGTATTTACCGGAGCCACAGAAACGTTTACCCAAAAAAATATTGGCATGAGTGTCAAAGATTCACTCAAGGTATTCGAAGTTGTGGCTAAACAGGCCTCCAAGGATCGCATTCGAGTTCGAGGTTACGTTTCAGTGTGCTGGGGTTGCCCTTACGAAGGAAAGGTAAAGCCTAGTAACGTCGTCAAACTTGCAAAACAACTTTTGGATCTTGGTGTAGAGCAGGTAAGTCTAGGCGACACAATCGGAGTAGCGACGCCTTTGGAAGTGGTTCGACTGCTCTTGTCACTAAAACGCGAAATCGCGCGTGATGAAATTGCAGTACATTTTCATGATACTCGTGGCACTGCATTGCCTAATTGTCTCGCAGCTGTTGGTTTTGGTGTGCGCACAATAGATGCGTCCAGTGGTGGATTGGGAGGCTGCAACTACGCACCGGGCGCGTCCGGAAATGTCGCCACCGAAGACCTCGTCTATATGCTCGAGGGAATGGGAATAAAAACCGGCGTCTCGTTAGATCGGTTATGTGCGGCTAGTGAAAAGGCAATTCGTGCGCTCGATCGTTTGCCTACTTCGAAGTATCTTCAAGCGTGGCTTTCAAAGAAGGTTTAATCCACGAATAATATTTTCAATTTGTTTGCGATGTATACGTTGATGCAGTGCCCGTACGACCATCCAAGTGTGGGCATCGATCGCGCCGAACCAAGGGTGAGGATGCATGACTGAACTATCGCCCACGATACTTGGGTGTTTATTAATAAGGTCCATCATTTGAGTTCTAAACGTAGCGATGACGGCGGCTTTGTCGTTTGCCCCCCCGTGAGGTTTAACCTTCGCGATGTCGACTTGCAAAGAGGGGTGGCGCCCGGCAAGTAAATCACGAATTAAAATATCCATCGCGTTTGCTACGATTACGAGATGTTCAAGCGTCATTTCGACCGACCAAAAACGAGAGCTATCTTCTAAACCACCGAGGCGATCAATCAATATTGGTTTTTGAAAATGTTCTGGTGAAACCGATTCTGCTAGCGTCAAAATTTTCTGGGTTTCTTTTTCGAAAAAGATTTTCGCGCCGTTAGCGTCGAGCTTTCGCGTCATTTTCGGCAATAGAATATATTTGGCTAAAAGACGCTCAATAAGGGGTAAACCCTTTCCAGGGGGGGCCAAGCGAACCGGAGGTTCTGTTTGGGCGCGAATCATTTTGACTTACGTTCCTTTCTTTTTTTCTTAAAAAATTCACTTAAAATTTGCCCGCACTCGGCGGAAGGGAGATGAACTAAATCATAGCGATGATTCATTTTGGGATTGTCATGAATTCTAACCTTTAGGGACTGAGCACCGCCCTTTGGATCAAGAGCGCCGTAAAATACTGCTTTTACGCGAGCTTGAGATAATGCACCGGCGCACATGACACAAGGCTCTAGCGTTACGTAAACTTCGCAATCTACCAACCGCCACGATCCAACTTTTTTTGCGGCTTTAGAGATTGCGATAAGTTCGGCATGGGTTAACGGATCCTGCCGAGTCTCTCGAAGATTGTGAGCTCTAGCGATAACACGTCCATTTTTTACGACAACCGCCCCCACCGGGACTTCGTTCTTTTTTTCGGCCTTAATTGCTTCTTTAAGGGCCTCATTCAAAAAAAGATTCACTTCTTAGGAACCTTCGTTCGGCTTTGATATTGTTTTTCGCGAACTAAGTATTCTTCCCAATTTTTTTCCCGCGTCTTGTTGTTGTGCTCTTGAATTAGTTTGCGCAATTTGTGGGTTGCCTGTTTTAAAGCGGTCGACGTGTCTCGATCTAAAACAGAAAATTTAACGCCGATTCCTTTCGGATGGGTAACTGTGCTCTCCGTCCGCCAAACTACTTTTCCAGCACAGCTGATAGTTTTCTCGAACAACGAAAACTCAAGGGTAACGGAATCGTCAGGAAGAAAGTACTCGCGAGTTTTTATGAAACAACCAGACATCGACAAGTCCATGATATCGCCGTTGTAGATTTCGGCATTTTTTTCGATGCGAGTAGGGATACTGAGCTTGTAACGTGGGTCGCTTTCCCACCAGCGTATTCGCGGAAAATAATAGGGCACACGAACTTCGCGAGCGATCAAATAAACTAAAAGTAGTTGAAAAACGGCGTAAACCGCGAATACCGGAAACTTGTTTTCGGCCGACGAATAATAAGTTAGCGCGATGGCGGTTTGGTAAATGGTCGTAAAACTCGAAAACAGAAAAAGGTACCAACCGTACCATCGAATTTGAAGCAAGCCCAGACCCGCAGCAACCGCAGTTACGGACACGAACCAGTACCAGGGACTAAGGACGATCTTGAGAACACCCCCGAAGTCCAACTCGAAAAAGCTGAGACAGATAGCTAAGTACAGGAAAGGAAAGGAAATCCATAACCATGCGAAAAGCTTAAGTTTTTTTGAAGCGTGTTTATTGGCCAATGGGTGATTCCTTATTATTGTTAAGCGTAGATGACTTTATCAAATATATCAATAAGTTAGATGCCCCGATCCTGCTGGAAACCGGTTTAATACCGTACTATAATGATCATATATACAAACAAGGGAGGCCATCATGCGTGTACAATCGACCGGATCCGCAATGCGACTGCGAGAAATTTGTTTAGACTCGTGGGCGCTCTTCCGTACCGAAATGCGGAGGTCATCCGGCGAAAAAGCCAGGGAGCATCTTTGCGCCCAGTTGGCAGCTTCCACGGAGCGTTCACCGCCCGGTTGAGGCCATAGTCCGGTCTTGTTAAGGTTCCAAAAAACTAAATAGTCCTATAAAATCAAAGCTTTAATGCTTTAATCAGGCCGAACTCGAGTGGTCCGGCCCAGTGACAGATGAACGAAAAAACCCGGCGTGGGCCCCTTGAAAAAGGGCAGATCCCGCCGGGTTTTCTATTTGGCTAACTCTAGAGTGAAAGCAACTGCCAGCCTCGCGAATAGACCCGCGTGCTCCGCATTCATATGTTCGTCCCAAAGATCGTGATCGGTGTGAATGCGGTTGTTGGATTCATTAAATTCAGCTTCATGTGGGAACACGCTTCGGTACTTATAGCGGTGCCACGAAGCGTGATCGCTGCAGGCATACCCGCAGCGATCATTTACGAACGCCAGACCCACATACATATTAAACACAGCCTGGGTCCAAGTGGTGAGCTCATCGCTTGTGTGATCACGTATGAAAGTAACGGCGTTGGTGCGACCTGGAAAACCAGTCATGTCGAGTTGCATAACGCCCGCTACCTTGGCTCCGTAATTTCTATAGGACTCCGCAATAGCCCGACTGCCGATTAGTCCAACTTCCTCGGCGGCATAACCGAAAAACTGAACTGTCGCGCTGGGCCGAAAATTATGGGCCAACAACACTCGAAAAGTTTCCGTCATCGTTGCAATTCCCGATGCGTCGTCGTCGACTCCCGGTGCAAAATCAGATGCGCCTTGATTGATACTGTCGAGGTGTGCGCCGATCACCACAATAGCACGTTCGGAGCTAGTTCCTGGAATTGTTACGCGCACGCTGCTTTGTTCGTAGCGTTTATGGGGATTGATTAGTTCGACGAGAATGTCCGATCGGTTTGCGTCGTGTGCCATTTTTGTCCATACTTCGGCGAGCCACTTCGGAGCCTCAAGACCCTCTTCGGAAGCCGCGTACCGCGTGGTGAATGTTTTGCTATAAGCATTCGCAAAATTTTCTATGTTTTTGGGAATCACTGACTTTACCACTTGAACGATGGTTTGATCGATTTCGTAGAGTGGAGGCAGTGGTTCTTGCTCCTCTTCCCATTCGGATTCATCCGTTTTGAATTTTGAGAGACCGGCCACACTTTTTTCAAAGTGGCTCATGGATTCATCAGTGACGTCAATGAAGCCACCGCATTTTCCATTTTCTTTGTGGAGAATTCCGCCAATTGCTTTTACCGAGTCGGCCGGTACAAGCACCAATTCTTCACCAATGAGCTGAATCTTCTCGCCCAACACTCGTGCTACCACGGCAACGTTTTTTGCGGGCATCTCGAGCATGCGTAGTTCTGGTTGAAGGGGTTCGGCTGAAAAAAGTGAATTTGAAAACAAAGAAAATACAAAAGCTGCTACTAGCCACACGCGAATCATCATGATCGTCCCCTCCATTGGGATTCTTTTGTAAGAAGACAGTAACGCCAGATCAGCAGCGAGAAAAGAGGGGGGCAAAATCTTTTTTTTAAGGTGTCGATCGCGCGACGCGCGTAATGGTAGAACTGGTAGTTTCGACAGGAATCGCCTTCCGCTCTCGGCGCCTTTGGCGCCTCGGCTGCAGGCCGGCCTCAGACGCCACCCGCAAAGCGGGTAACCGGCGTCTTCCGGCTTTCGATTCCTGCCGTAAGGTACGAGACACTCACGCGTCTCGACATTAGATAACTAGTCGCAGGAGCATTTTATTTTCTGACGATGTACGAGGGAAAAAGAGCAAGAACTGGTAGTTTCGACAGGAATCGAACCTGTATTTCCACCTTCGGAGGGTGGCGTGTTATCCATTACACCACGAAACCAAGCCTAGACCGATTAAATCAGTAGTGGACTGAATTCAAGTCGTCCCTTATCTATTTCCTATTATGATGACTCTTTTATGGACCTTTCCCGCAATCATGCTCGCGTCGATCATTATTGGTTGGGCCGCAGAAGTTACCGCCATTTATCTGTCTGCAGGTATAGCGCTGGCGGTTCTCGCGTGGCTTCAGACCGCTCCTGAATTTGCAGTTGAAGCGACCATTGCTTGGCAACAGAACTCTCACCTCGCGCTGGCGAATCTTACCGGCAGCTTGCGACTTCTGATGGGCTTTGGTTGGCCAATGATTATGTTTATTCATTGGTATTCCACGCGAAAAAGGCGAAAAAATGCCCTGAAACTCGGGGATGTTACGCTTCCTAAGTCTTTTTCGGTGGAAGCGGCAGGTCTACTGGTGCCGGTCGTATATTTTCTAGTTATATATCTAAAAAAAACGTGGTCCTTCTACGACGGCGTAATTCTATGTAGTTTTTATGGATTTTATTTTTGGTTGTTAAACCGCCAACGCAAGGTAGGTTTCCATGTCGATGAAATCGAAGATGACGCGCCCGAACCGTGGGTTGTTGAAAAAGTCAGAAAACTTCCCGGTATATCTCGACCACTCGCAGTGATTGGTTTTTTCGTGGTTGGGGGAGGAGTGCTTTTAATAACGGTGCATCCGTTCGTCGATGCCCTTAAAGCTAGTGCCTTAGCACTCGGAATTAGTGAGTTCGTCTTTATTCAGTGGTTAGCACCCATAGCGTCAGAGTTTCCCGAGAAAGTTACCGCATTCAATTGGGCGCGCCGCGCCAACAAAGTTCCCATGGCAGTGGTGAATATGCTTTCGTCTGTCACCAGTCAGTGGACTTTGCTCGCTGGCCTCGTACCAGTCGTATTTTCTATTTCTGCGGGTCACGCCGTTACGCTTGAGTTGTCAGACTTTCAACGAACTGAATTGCTGTTAACCATTGCGCAGTCACTTTTGGCAGTATTGTTTCTATCTGATCTGAAAATTAGAGACATCGAGGCTATGGGCTTGTTCACTCTCTGGTTCGTGCAGTTTTTAATGCCCACGACGCGAGAGCCACTAGTAGTAATTTACGCGATCTGGATAGTTTTTGAGGCGTCTCGGCTTGTGTTGCGAGGTGGAAATTCCTTTGTTGCTTGGAAAACCGTAGGCGCTATTCTTCGGGGCCGAAAGTGATTTACATTAAGGCATGAGTTCTGGTTCGTAAATAAACTCGAACTCTTCGTTACTACAAGCTGAAGAATTTCCAGCGCCGTCGATCGTGAAAGCACGAACCCGGTAGACACCGAACAGGCCGAGATCTCCGGCAACCGAAAGTAATACTGGCTGAGTCAAAGGTGCACTTTGACCCGCGAAGTAAGCGCTGGAAGTGCAAGGCCCGCCACTGCCGGTGAGTCGAACGCGATAAAATTCGCCAAAAAATCGGGCGACGTCAGGTTGGTAAACTGAAGCTGTAATGTGTCCAGTTGTACTGGGGCTCGCGGGCAGTAGCCCCAGTAGCTGTGGAGTGATCGGTGCCAATGAATCTTCTCGATAGGCCGAGAGCGATGCCCCACACGCCGAAGGGTTGCCAGCTGCGTCTATGTGCCTTGCGGAAAACGATGTGACCGAATTGTCGGGAACTGTAATTACTGCGGAAAAATCAAATCCCGTCGGATTTGCCGTGATCGGAACAGACGTAGCGACAGGTCCAGTGCAGTTGTTGGTTTTAAAAATTTCAGCGTACCCTGGATGTAATTCGTTGGGGCCATTCCCATTCACCAAGACCGAATTATTGTTTCCTAGACTAGAAGCGAGAAAAAGTATGGGTGCGTCGGGGGGCGTAGAGTCGTGAATGTATACCAACGAATTCGTCGAACACGTTGAAACATTATTGAACTCGTCCGTGACGATTCCATGAATAGAGACGGTTTGATTTAGTAAATCATTTGGCAAAGTAACTAAAACGCCTGATCCCGCTAAATCGGCAGTGCTTCCACTGCCCACGATTGTCGAGGCCTCACAACTCGAAGAACTATATAGTGCAATGCTAGAGTTTGGCTCTATAAGCCCGAATACTCGAAAGCTTGCTTGATTCGAAGGAGACTCGGGGATCGTTGGTGAAATAAACACTATGGGTTCTGCTGTGGAATCTTCTAGATAGACCAATCCATTACTACATGGAGAAGAATTACCTGCGCGATCTCGCACACGCGCGGATAGTACCGAGGTAGAATTTTCTGGAACTGTTACCGCCACTGAAAACGAACCATCAGCGTTCCCGAGAGTCGGACTATTGAGTGGCATACCCGAACAGAGTGGGTCGCCGGGAGCTCCACGGAAAAGCTCAATAAAACTATTTGGCTCTACGCCGGTGCCATAAACTAGCGGAGTTTCATCGGACGAAGAACCACTGGGCAAAGTTCCAGATAAAATTGGAGCCATTGGAGGCGCGTTATCGAAGGTGTACGAAACTGAAGGTTTTGCACAATTTATTAAGTTTCCTACAGCGTCTTGAGCTTTCGCCTTAATGGTAGTGGTTACGACGCCTTGAGTTCCCGTGGCCGGTAACCGCGGTGCAAACGGGATACTAAAGCGCCCCGTGCCGTCAGACATGCCTGATCCAATAGGGTTTCCGCTACAGTCCGCAGTGTCGTACAGCCATATATTAGTTCCAGCTTCCGCTAAACCATTGAGAGTCGGCGACGGGTTGTTGGATGGTGACGGAGGAGTTGTGTCTACTAAAGTTAGTTCAACATTCGAATCATGTTCGTAACTTACACCACCACTAGGGCCGCAAAGCGATCCGTTCTCTGCCAAGTCGAAGACCCGAACAAAAATACGGCTAACAGAGTTTCTGGTTACTTCTACGCGGGCCTCAAAGTAGCCGTCTTCATCAGCCCCTGCCCGCACAGGAGTTCCACCGCAAGTACTGCTGTTAACATAAATTTCTACTCGCCCATTCGGTTCTATGGTTCCCTTTATTTTTGGATAAGCGTTATTTGAGGCTACACTTGGTTCGGTTACGAGTTGCGAAGGGAGAGCAGGCGCGTCTGGGTCATGAAGATATGAAACAATTTGAGTGGAACACTGGGATCGATAGCCATCACTGTTTTCGGCAATTGCTGAAAACATTGTGAGCGAGCGCTGAGACACCATAGCAACGACGCCAAGAGTTGCAAAGTCATTGGCCGATACTGCTGGAAAGGGTGCTCCTTCGCATTTGCTGCCTAAATACAAATGAACAGTGCTATTGCTCGGAGCCTGCCCTTTAATTCGCGGACGATTAGTGGACCCTAAAAAGCCTCGAGGTGGTTCAATTAAAAATGCCTCCTCAGATGCAGAAAGCCACACGCTAGATAGCGCAGGGGCGCTAACGGTAGGTGTTTTATCGCAAGACGCCATGCCAAGTTGCAAGTAGGCAACCGCGATCACCAGTAAGCTTGTTAGTGCCCCAAAAGCTTTGCGCCTCATAGAAGGAGACCCTTAGTTCTTAAGCAGTTCGTAGGCAGCTTGCACGTCTAGCAAACCTGCGCCCTGTCGGTTTGTCGGTTGGCCACTGATTCTCTGAGCGGATTCGATTAGTGCGTCAGAGACTTGTTCACTCGAGGCGCTGTTATTTAAGCCCTTAAGCAAAGCAGCTGCACCGGCAACGTGCGGAGCGGCCATAGAGGTGCCCGACATTCTACCAAACCGGCGCTTTCCGTCGATTTTGTCGTCGTCGCCATCGTAACTAGAACCAACCGTGGCCCCACCAGCGATCGAGGAGTAAATTCCTTTATCTTCGTAGGTTGGCCAGTAACCGGTCGAAATCCAGGTAAACGAAAAAGTGCCAGGCGCCATAATATCGATACGGGGACCTTCGCTCGAAAATTCGGCGAAACGATTTAATGCATCGGACGCCGATACAGTTAAAACTTCGGGAATGCTCCCTGGAAAGGCAACATTATCAATTGGATCCTTCGGGTCATGTTCTTCGCCGCGTCCGGAATTCCCCGCTGCAAGAACAACAACCGTGCCTTGCTTTATAGCGTGTTGAATCTCTTCCACTAGGGGTGGGTAAACGCTACCTCCGCCTAAACTCATATTAATTACGTCGGCGCCAACAGAGTTGCAGTAAGCGACGGCCTCGGTGATGGTCGCGTAGTCGCTGTAGCCACTCGTACCAAACACCTTCGCAGCAATTATTTGAGCATTAGGAGCGACGCCGATAATACCACCGTTGTGGCCTGATCCGGCTATAATCCCTGACACATGTGTGCCGTGGCCATGAAAGTCGGTGAGATCGTTTTCAACTAGTGTGGGATCAGTTGTCGCAGGCATGGGTACGAAATTGCGCCCTGATTGATGGCGGATTCCAATATCAGGATGAGAAATATCTAAACCGGTGTCGACGACGCAAACTCGTACGGAGCAGCCTGTTTCAATTTTCCAAAGTTTGTCTGCATTAATTCGTTCAATATTCCACTGGGTTTCGGCGTAGGGGATTTGATGAAATGATTCACACAGTTTCTCGTCAGAACCACCCGCACAGCCCGGTTGCTCATGTTCAAAAAGTTCGGCTACCGAATTGGTCCAAACACTCTTCACAATTTTATTTTTTTCCAGTTTTGAGGCAATCGATTTGTCTGCATACACGATCGCACTTTCCGTGGCTGGTAAGTCGCGCATCCAAGTAGCGCCAACTTGGGTCACAAGTTTCTGACGCTCTAACCGACTTGAGTTGCTTTGAAAGCGAACCACTTGAAGTTTGCCCTTCTTTGTTAGTTCGATGTTTTTAAGTTCGGGGGCAAGTTTATCGATCGATTCGTCGCCGGTTTTTAAGGTATCTAATCGTGACGAATAATCAGCAAGTGCGCGGGCATGTTCGCTGACGCCTTTGGCTTTTAAGTTTGTTGGTCGAGAAACAGTAGAAAATAGTGCGAGAATTACGGTTAAACCCACGGCCCAGCCGTGGCGTTCTGCAAATACGAAGCGATTCATGAGGTCCCCCTAAGAGATGACTCACTCACTTGGATTGATGCTGATTGTCAAATGAAAACTAAAAAAACTTACGGAGAATCAGGTGCGGCGCATTCGTTTGCTCCAAAAATACTTGGCGGCAATGAGCAAGATTACAAAAATAATGATGAATACGATGCCGTGTTGTACTTGGCGCGCGATCTGAATGACTTTGTGAACTTGATCACCAAAAATATAGGTAACGCTGACCAATAGCGGCACTGAAATTAATGATGCAATTCCGTCATAGAGAAAAAAGATTCGAAACGGAAGGTGCAATACGCCGGCTGAAAAGTAGGTGGGGGCGCGAAGTCCCGGCATGAATCGGGCCGCAAAAATTACACTGTTCCCTTTTTTGGCGAACATTTCGCGAGTTTTTGCCAGTCGGTCTGGTGGAAGTAATTTTTTAAAAATTCCTTTTTGAGTAAGCGCCTCACCGTACCTGCGACCAATGAAATAGATTAAGCTATCGCCAAAAAGTACACCGAAGAGACAGACCCCGATGCTAACCCAAAGATCCGCCAAACCATAATAAGACAAAATTCCCATCGTAAAGAGCGTGATATCTTCGGGAATAGGAATTCCTAGTCCGCAGCCCAACAAGACCAAAAAGGCGGCAAGATAAGCATACGGACCCTGAAGATAGAGAAAAAACTCTAGAAGTTTGTCCATTGAGGGAAGGATACTGATTCACAAAGCGGTCGGCAAGCCGCAATGAGTGAGCTGTGGGATTCTTCGCTGTCGACCAAAATCATTTTGTCGACAATAGCGCCGATCTGTTTGCTCGCGCCAGCGTATTTCGCGGCACCAGCCACTGATTCCGATACGGCAAGTATCGAAACCTTAGAGACTGGCTTTTTTTTGAAACGAGGATCGGACCGAAGAAATACAACGCCGGTCTGAATGTCCTCTAAGCCCGATGTAACAGAGTTTCGGGTACCTACGCGTGTGTCGATCCACAGAACGCGGATCTTATTTTTTATAAGCTGGCTCGCCAACGAGTCGATTTTTTTTCGATACGCAGAATTGCGAAACGACGAGGCAATAAGAACAGCCTTCTCGGAAACTTGGTCCGAATACCAAAGCTTAGATTTTATTTTTGGGTTTGGTTCCCCGCGTTTTAGGGCGAAGACTTTCACGGGCAGCTTAAGCTCAATGGCTTCGGCGAAAACGGAGGGGGTAGTTGTAAGGACGAGTACCGACCAAAAAATCGAAATTTTTTTTCGAGTGGTGAACATAATTAGGTGAAAAATATATGCATATCGCCGGAATCTTGTTTGGAAGTCGCGGCGTACTTTGAAAGAAACGCTACGAACAAGGCGTAAGTGTCATAACTTTGGAGAGTCCGATCAAGCTGGCAACCAAAACGAATTAGATGAACGCCGTTTTCGATACAGTCCCTTTTATTTTGAACCCGAACAGAAATTGGAAGATAAGAGTCTTGGCTAAAATAAAAACGAAAAGAAACATTGTCTCCGACATTTACGTCGCCTGCATGTTTTGAGCTCGGGGCGATTTGAAAACTTAAACCTTCGGGGCTGACATCAACCACATCGACCGCTTTGAGACCTTTGCCTTCGATTACGCAGTAACTACCTAGAATTTGTTTAAAAATTACGCGTTCGTATTTTCGTTTCTTCTCTTCGATTTTTGCCTGCCGTACCTCAGAGAGATCGATGATTTGCCCGTCCTTGGACTTGCCTGAGTTGTTCGCCATTTGTGGCCCCCTTACATGTGTCTCTTCGACTCGGCGGGAATTTTCTTGAGAGGGGTAAATTTTTCCTAGCCATTCCAATGATCATTCATTGTTTGCTTCTTTAATTCGATAAGAAAACAGGGAGACCTACGCTCTTCATGATTGAAATTATAGCGGTTCTTCAAACTATCGTGATCGTCGCTTTGGTGGTGGCTTTCTTGTTTAAAAACAAAAAAGCGGAACCTGCCAAAGATTTTTCGAGCGTGGTTAACAAGATGCGAGAACTAGTAATTGGTCTGGACATCGAAATCGGCGAACTCCAGCGCCGAGCCAAGCATGCGTCCGAAGATTTATCCGAACGGACAAAAAACTTAGCCTCCCGAATGACCGAACAATGGGCCCAAGTTCGAGTTATCGCCATTAATGGCGCGATCGAGGCCACCAAAGATCCAGAACTGCAAAAAAGGTTTCAGCGCTATTTCGATGAAATTGGTAAAACGGTAACTGAATCACGCGAACTCTGTTTAGAGTTAGAAAAACTGGGTAGACCAGCTCCAGAATTAATGGAACAGATCAAAGACCTCGACGAGCTTTTGGCA
>DGKJ01000058.1:0-5005 GCA_002387735.1 Bacteriovoracaceae bacterium UBA4573
AGAAAAATCTGGCCAGGACGAATTCGACTTTGAATATGGCCATCAGTACGAGGAACACATCGCGGCGTTCAACCCGACCTTTGTAAAAGTTTTGGTTCGCCAAAATCCAGAGGGAGACGACGCCGCCAATCGCCGACAAATGACCCGTCTCAAGCGTTTGAGTGAGTACTGCCATCGCACTCAACGTAAATTTATGTTTGAATTGCTCGTTCCAGCGACTGAGGCACAACTTAAGGCATGCGGTGGCAGCGTGGCACAATACGACGCAACTCTTCGCCCAAAAGTCATGATTCAGGCAATGGCTCAGATCCAAGATTTCGGTATTGAGCCAGATGTCTGGAAACTTGAAGGTATTGAAAGCGCAGAAGACAGTCGCGCTGTGGTTCACCAGGCAAAAATCGGTGGCCGGCAGTACGTAGGAGTCATCGTTTTAGGCCGTGGCGAAAACGCTGACAAAGTTCGCCAGTGGTTGACAGTAGCGGCAAAGACTCCGGGCGTAATTGGATTCGCCGTAGGTCGTACTGTTTTTTGGGACGCGCTCAAGGGTTTTAAAGAGGGCAAACTTTCGCGCGAAAAGGCGGTCGCCGCTGTAGCCGACAACTATCGCGGTTTTTGCGAACTCTGGATGCGCGGCAAGAAGTAACGCCTAGCGCATTTCGATTCAAACGCCGTTGTGCCATTGATTTTGAATGCGCAACGGCGTTTTTGTTTTTTTAACTTCGTTTCTTTTGGCCTGCTGTTTTACACAAAATACTTGGTCGGCTCCCAATATTCGTTTCGATGAGCTAGCCGGCTCGCTCGGACTACCGGCTACCAACAATCGTTGCGTCGCCGAAAAAGAAATAGACCCTTGGATAGCAAAAACAAATAAACGAATTTGTTCTTCGTTTGCATTACACCTTCGAACCGATTCGCGCCAAAACTGCCGCCCACACCCTACTGATGTTTTAAAAGCTGCCAAATTTGGACTTCATAAGATTCGCGGTACTACGACCTATCTTTCGGTGAGTAATCGGCCCTACCGCTACGATCTCACGTTAAATAAAAACTATGAGGTCGAACTCACGATTAATTTATTTTTTTTCACCGAATCAATTCGCCAACAAAATGACCTCGTCAGAAATATTGAGGCCAAAATCGGGTACGCAGAGCGCCTATGGACCAGTAAAAGCCCACTCAATATGACTTTCAATTTCAATGTCGTCGATAATGTAAACGACGCACACTTTGTCATACCGCTCACTGATAAAAGTGTTCGATCCCCTTACGACGCCCTCTGGTCCACGGCATGGGACGAACAGATCGTAGCTCACGAACTGGGGCACATGATGGGGCTTAACGACGAGTATGATCAGTTTGAAACCACGTTAGGTTTATCAACTTCATTTCTGGCCAGCAAGTGCTCCGCAGCCAGCCTCATGTGTGAGAGTTCACCAGGAGGCCCGCTGTTGTACCACTATTATTTAATTCTTCGTCGGATGATCTGCGACAACAAAAACGGGTATGAGGGCCTTTCGTACTAAGCCCAATCGTAATTGAAACTCACGCTAATTCGCTCTCGTCCATCGGCATTAGCCCTAACCTCATGTTTAAGCCAGCTTTCGAAAAGCAGTACTTCGCCTTCGTCACAGCGAATCTCTACGTATTGTTGATTGTTGCGAGTGGCGGCCGTTTTTCGAGGAGGCGAACCCATGAATGCGGCAATTCGTGGGTCTTCAAATTTTAATCCCGGCGACTTCGCAGGCACCGCTAAATAGTAGGTACCGCTGATCGCCGACAACGGATGCAAATGAAACGAATGGTGAGCAAATCGCCCCATAATATTAATCCAAAATGCACTCATGCGAAGCGTGCGTCCACGATGCGACTTGAGATCGAACTCTAATGAGTCGGCGTACATTTTTACTTCTCGATCGATCGCCGTCTTAAGGAGTAAAAAACTTGAAGACCTCTCATGTAAATTCGCGATAGACGAATAAGACGTGTAACCGGCGAGATAGTGTTTGGCTGACCACTTTTTTCCATGATCGTCGAGCTCGCGAAAAGCTTGGCATTCACGAATGAGATCTTTACGAAAAGCACGATCGAACTTGAGGCGAGCACGCCAGATTTGAGTGGGAAAGAGTAGTTCGAGTTTTTTATTTTTCATGGGGCCATCCTAGCACAAAATACCGAAATAATGCTTAGCGTCATCCGGAGAGCCCCAAAAATAGCGTGAGAACACTAAGGCACAGAAACACAATATGTAGCGCTAAAAATATTTTTAACCGCTATAGGTAGTGTTTTCCTTGCGCACCCTCCACTTCGGCGCTAACTTTGTTTCAAGGTCGGTGTTTTACGGCCAAGGAAGTAAATCCCAGTGATTTTAACTGTGATTTCGGGCGCCATTACCGATCGCGTCATTTGACGCAGTATAACATTTTTTGAAGTCGTCTTTTCAAGTATGCCGGACCTGAGTAGTCTAGGTGGTCCTATCACGGAGGGAAAAACAGAAGCTATGAACACTAATCTTGGACAGGATGTTGAACGTTCTAAATCGTCAAAAGGCTCAAAAAAATCCAAAGGACTCAAGTCAAAGAAAGTCCCGTTGGATCTTGGTGCCGTTAAAAAACAAAAGGGCCTGAGCGTTCCGCGTTTGTTTACGCGTCCAGACTCCCACCCCTTTGACGAAATAACTTGGGATATCCGATCCACTGCAATTACCAATCCGGACGGCAGCGTTGTGTTTAAAATGGACAACGCCGAAGTGCCTACATCCTGGAGCCAACTCGCCACGGACATTGCCGTGAGCAAATATTTTCGAAAGGCTGGCGTGCCTGGTTTCGGGCGCGAAACTAGCGTTCGCCAACTTGTAAAACGCGTGGCGCATACCTTTCGCGTGGCCGGCGAGAAATTCGGCGGTTACTTTAAAACAAAAGAAGATGCTCAGGCCTTCGAAATGGAGCTCTCTCACTTACTTGTTCACCAAAAGCTGGCCTTCAATTCACCCGTTTGGTTTAACTGCGGGCTGTACCAGGAATATGGAATCGAAGGCAGCGGCGGAAACTATTTTTGGAACCCTCAGACCGACAAAATTGAAGTGACTAAGAACGCTTACGAACACCCTCAGTGTTCAGCGTGTTTTATTCAGTCGGTTGGCGACGACCTCATGTCAATCTTCGACCTGGTAAAAAACGAGGCTCGTATTTTTAAATACGGTTCCGGTACAGGTAGTAATTTTTCCAAAATTCGCGGTGCCATGGAAAAACTCTCGGGTGGCGGTTACTCGAGCGGTCTCATGAGTTTTCTCGAAGTGCTAGACCGCGGCGCGGGTGCCACTAAATCCGGCGGCACTACTCGTCGGGCCGCAAAAATGGTGATTCTCGACATCGACCACCCTGAAATTGAAGATTTTATTCAATGGAAAATGCGCGAGGAAAAGAAGGTCGCAGCTCTTATTGCTGGCGGTTACTCCAGTGATTTTAACGGTGACGCCTACCGAACCGTTAGCGGGCAAAACTCCAACAATTCGGTGCGGGTAAGCGACGAATTCATGGACGCCGTCGAAAAAGACGAAGAGTGGTCCACTCGCCTTCGCACGAGCGGGGAAGTTCATAAAACATATAAAGCAAAGGAACTGTTCGGCAAAATTGCCGAAGCGGCCTGGGCTTGTGCGGATCCCGGATTGCAATTCGACAGCACGATCAACGACTGGCACACCTGTGCTGGAACTGATCGCATCAATGGTTCGAACCCTTGCAGCGAGTATATGTTTCTGGACGATACGGCCTGCAACTTAGCCTCGGTGAATCTCTTGAAATTTTTACGCGACGACGGCACCTTCGACATTGATGGCTACCGTCATGCCTGCCGCATTTCGACCATAGCGCAGGAAATCGCGGTCGACTTTTCGAGTTATCCAACTGAACAAATTGCCAAAAACAGCCACGACTATCGTCCCCTAGGTTTGGGTTACGCCAACCTTGGAACTTTACTCATGGTGAAGGGCATTCCGTACGACAGCGATGAAGGTCGCGCATGGTGCGGCGCTCTTACCGCCATCATGACTGGTACGAGCTACACTACCTCGTCACAGATCGCCAAAGAGAAGGGGCCGTTCCCAGGATATCAGAACAACCGCGATTCGATGATGCGCGTGATGCGCAAACATCGCCGCGCGGCGGACCAAATTAGCAAAAAACATTGTCCGAAAGATCTCCACGCGGCTGCGCGTGAAGATTGGGATAATGCTGTCGCCTTGGGCGAACGCTACGGTTACCGGAACGCCCAAGCCACTGTGCTTGCTCCTACCGGGACCATCGGCCTTCTCATGGATTGCGACACAACAGGAATCGAACCAGATTTCTCGCTTGTGAAGTTCAAAAAACTGGCGGGCGGAGGTTACTTTAAAATTGTAAACCAAAGCATTCCAGCAGCACTTAAAACTTTGGGTTACGGCGAAGCCGAGGCGGCAGCGATAATTGAATACGCTATGGGTACACTCCATTTGGTGAACACCCCGGCGATCAATGAAGATTCGCTACGCGCCAAGGGCTTCACAGAAGACGACCTCAAGAAAGTAGTAAATGCGTTGCCAGGCGTTTTTGAACTGAATCAAGCCTTCGCCCAACACGTTTTGGGAGAAGACGCTTATCGTCGATTAGGCGTAACTTCCGACATGGCTAAATCGATGGGCTTTAGCTTACTTCGACACCTCGGGTTTTCGGCCGAGCAAATCGATAAAGCCAACGATGTCATCTGTGGTCACATGACCGTGGAAGGTGCTCCTCAACTCAAACCAGAACATCTTGCGGTGTTCGACTGTGCCAACAAATGCGGCAAACACGGAGAGCGCTACATAGCTCCGATGGGCCACGTCCGAATGATGGGCGCAGCTCAACCGTTTTTAAGCGGTGCGATATCGAAAACGGTTAATATTCCTAACGAAGCCACGATCGAAGAGGTGGGCAACATCTATCTCGAGTCCTGGAAACTTGGAATCAAAGCGATCGCTCTATACAGAGAC
>DGKJ01000058.1:5176-25402 GCA_002387735.1 Bacteriovoracaceae bacterium UBA4573
TCGCTCTATACAGAG
Source organism: Bacteriovoracaceae bacterium UBA4573 (assembly GCA_002387735.1). Lineage (GTDB taxonomy): Bacteria > Bdellovibrionota > UBA1018 > UBA1018 > UBA923 > UBA923. Next base: position 5,192 of record DGKJ01000058.1, read on the forward strand.
ACGGTTGTAAATTGAGTCAGCCGCTCTCTTCTTCGTCAGGCAAAAAGAAAGAAGAAAAGACCGATGTCGCCGCAGCTGCTTCGACGGTAGTTTCGCCAGAATTAACGGCACGACGACGCCTGCCTCGCAAACGTGGCGGCTTTACCGTAGAAGCCAAAGTTGCGGGCAACAAGGTGTACTTGCGAACGGGGGAATACGAAGACGGGTCGCTCGGTGAAATCTTCATAGACATGCACAAAGAAGGCGCATCTTTTAGAAGCCTGCTTAACTGTCTGGCGATTTCGGTGAGTCTCGGACTCCAACACGGCGTGCCACTCGAAGAGTTTGTCGACGTGTTCACTTTTACGCGATTCGAACCCCAAGGAATGGTCGACCATCCGAACATTAAGAGTTCAACTTCGGTGGTGGATTTTATTTTCCGCGTACTCGGCATGGAATACCTTGGCCGAACCGATTTCGTGCACGTAAAACCCGAAATTGGACCGGCGAAAACTGAACAGAACTCAAACGAAGTCGAAGAGTCTGACGCTCAAGTGTCGCTATTCGATGCCGAACGCGATCAACGGGGCACCAAGTCATTTGGCGTTTCCGTAGGTGCAACCGCTGAAAACGCTTCGGGATCAGCGCTTCTTAGCAAGCACTTATCAAAAATGATGGGTGACGCTCCGTTTTGCAACCAGTGTGGACACACCACTGTACGAAACGGCGCATGCTACAAGTGTTTAAACTGCGGCAATTCCATGGGCTGTAGCTAAAAACGTCCTTCTTTAGAGGGAGGCAATCGGCGCGGGTGAAAACCTGCCGATTGCCTCCCTCTTTTTTTTTGTAATAATGGGAGCATGGCATCTCAACTTAGATCCCGCTTCACAGCTTTATATTCAATCGCCCTATTACCCTGGTCGTCCATTTTATTAGAACTCGATTACCACCAAGCCATTAAACCTCTAAAAGATGGTGTAAAAATTGAAGTGGCCGTTGGTCATAGCTGCGCCGAGCCTCATCGCAAGTTCACTGCAACTGTTGCTCGCAGCAAAGAAGCTCGCTCAAAAGGGCTAAGCGGGCGAACCAAACCACTATCAGCTAACGAAGCCATGTTGTTTGTTTTTGACCCGCCAGAAAAAGTTACATTTTGGATGCGAAATACTCATATTCCCCTCGATCTTGCTCTTTTCAACCCCAAAGGTCGACTCACCGATGTGCGGCACATGCCAGTCGAACCAGATCCGACAGATCCCAAGCGGACCTATAACTCCTCCCGAGAAGTACTATTCGCTCTTGAAACCCCATATGATTCGCTCACGGCGGTTGAAAAGGAACCGGTACTAATGTGTCTCGATAGCGCGAAAATCAAATTATCCCGAGAAACCACCAGATAGTCCCAAAACACAGCCGGTTGCGAAAATTTCGCACTTCGAATAGCTTGAGGGGTGCATGAAAACAGTCACGATATACACGATGGAATACTGCCCTTATTGTGAAAACGCCAAACGCCTCTTGGCTTCTAAGTCGATTCCTTACAAGGAGATCAAAGTCTCTTTGGACGACGAACCAGAATGGGATCGATTAGAAAAGTTAACGGGATACAAAACAATGCCCCAAATATTTATCGATGAACACTTCGTCGGGGGCTACAGGGAACTTACCGCGATTGAGCAGTCCGGCGAACTCGACAAATTGCTTTCTTCCTCATGAACTTATCTGCCATCCGAAAACAGATTCCTGAAGCTGACACCGTTGTTTTTGTTCACGGTCTTTTAGGTTCCTGTCGCAATCTCTTTCGACTTTACGATGCTGTACACAAAGAAGGATTTTCTGTTTTTGCGTACGACCAGCGCGGGCACGGACACAGTCCTCATGGATCACCAGAAAGCTACACCGTTCAACAGTTGGCCGCCGACGCCATTGAACTCATGAAGCAACAGGGCATTCAAAAAGCTCACTTCGTCGGACACAGTCTCGGCGGAAGAGTAAGCCTATTGGTTGCTGCTCTCGCACCAACCCTCGTGCAAAGCCTCACACTGCTTGACGTGGGGCCGCGCGTATCACGCCGGGGTGTCGACAACGTTCGTGATATTATTCTCCCCATGCCCCCATCTTTTGCAAATCGCGAAGAAGCAGATCAGTTTTTAAGTCGTTACCAAGACGCTGGGCTTCAACAATTCTTGCGGTCCAATTTGCGAGACCGAGACGGTATTCTAGCTTGGATTTTTGATCTCCATGGCATCAAGACCCGTCTATTGGAAGCCCTTGAAGAAAACTATGAGTCCTATTACGCGACCGTTCAATGCCCTATTCACTTAGTTCGCGGCGCGTTGTCGTCCCATTTGAGTGCCGAAGAGTTGCAGTACCTCCAAAAAAACAACAGTAAAGCCTTTGCCACCACGATTCAAAAGGCCGGCCACTGGGTGCATGTCGATAATTTCGAGGACACTGCGGCCGCTGTAATTCAGTTTCTGCAAAAACACTCTTCGAGGTCTACAAACTCATGAACGAAATCGTCGCTGCACTTACGCTGCTATTAAGTTTAGAGCAATCTGGTTCCAAACAAGTACTGCACCTGGAACCTCCTGCACAGCACCACCTCAATATTGAGGCCCCCAACTCTGTAAAAGACAAAACAGGAAAAATCTCGAAAAAGTTAGATGCCACCGATTCGAAACTTCGCTTCGAACTTTCGCCAGCTTTGAATGCACCCTTTACCGTAACCGCTTATCTCTGCGACAACGCCAAAACTTATTGCGTAAAAAAAACCCATCAAATTGATACGCTTTCAAGTCTTCCCCCTGCTCAACATACGCCCCCCCAAAAAAATGGGGTTCGCAAACAAGGCAGCTCGCCGCTATCAGCCAATGAAGACTTCCTAAAAAACGATCCAAAAACCGCATTCGCCACTGCGAAGAAACACAACCGTCCGATTCTAATCGATTTTTTTGGTATCTGGTGTCCACCTTGTAATTTACTTGATGCCGAAGTTTTTGCTCACCCTGACTTTAAGAAGACATACGCTTCTTTTGTAAAATTAAAAATGGATGCAGACTCACCGCTGTCGTGGGAACTGAAATCTAAATATAAAGTAACCGGTTACCCTACAATCATATTTGCTGACACGTCTGGAACTGAGCTTGGTCGAATGATTGGGTATTACCCTCTAAGCGATTTTTTAACTGTCCACACAGCCATTTCGTCTGGCATGCCGTTCCCTCAAATCCAGGCAGAGCTTTCACTGCCCCACGATGCCCTCATGAGTAAAGCGGAAGAGGCTGAAAAAAATGGCAATATCGATTCTGCCAGAAACCTCTGGCTAGCCGCCTCTGCACTGCTTAAAAAAACACTTAACGAACGATCGAAACTTAAACACGTCGACGCCAAATCGCTTGAACGCAGTATTAGTACTGACTTGGCATATTCTCTCTACAGGGGCGGCAAGGTAAAGGAAGCTGAGTCGTTGTATCGGAAAATGCAACGACTCTATCCTCAGGAATTTACCTTCTCTTATTACTACGCCAGAATGTTAAATGATTTAGGCCGATCAAAAGATGCAGAGGCTCCTGCCCGACTCGCCGTGAAGTATTCTTATGGTGATAATCATTTGCGCTCAGTTGATGCATTGGCCGTGGCACTTCATAAACAAGGCAAATCTGAAGAAGCAAACAATCTGATAGAAGCCACGATTAAGGCGACCACCTTACCCGAAGACTCCGCCTTACGAACGCACCGCTACCTCAATAAGCTTCGAGAAACTCAGGCAAGTTTTGCAAAGGCATCTACTCAGTAGATCTCGGCCAACTCTGCTTCAAGCCTTACTTCTTCAATGCGCTCGATCAGGGCCTGATTATCTGACCGCTCCTGATCCGATTGTTCGCCATCATTTATAGCTTGATCACCGTGAATTCTGTCGAGAGCGTCTTCGAGCATATCGCCGCCCATTGACCACAACCAACTCGCGGCGGCACCAAGGGAACTAAAAAAGTCCCGTAAAGGACCCGGATTTTTTTGATCACCAACCAGGTAATTCAATCCTATCAAATAAAGTGGCAACATGAACAAAGCGGTAAACTGGCCAGCGACATTTGTGGCGTACCAATAGGATTCTATCTTTACGCGGTTCCATGCGCGACTAGAACCTTTATTCGATCGAATATGTGTAAAATATTTTCCAATTCGCTCTTTAGCTTTGTGCAAGGACTTTAAAGTAACTCGCGCCACTCCCAGATCAATTTTTCTTTTTCTCAAAACCTTGCGGGGTGCCAAATTTTCCTCAAGACGATTGGAAGCTTTCTGCAGTTTCGCGACCAACTTCGCCTGTGGATTAACTAGGTCGGGGCCTTCGTTCGCCGCTTTCATTTTAATTAATTTTCTTTTTTCGGTTCTCAGATTTTTCGCTACGTTTTCGTAGATAATTTTTGCTTTTTTCCGTTGGGCGCCTGTGAGTTCCGAAATTTTTCCGATACGTTCAATTTCAGTTTCTAGTTTTTTTAATTTTCCTTCTTGGTCTTTAATAATTTTTTGGTGGCCACCGTTTAATACGGACAAATCCATTCTTAATCCGCTAATCTTTTGATTTAGCTCTTTCACCTTATTTTTAATTTCTTTACGAACTTCTTTATCGGAAACATCATTAAGCTCTACCCGTAAATGGTCTCGCTCACTCATTGCGGTTTTTAACTCAACTGCAGTCGCTTCTGCCCAATCTTTATTACCCTCTAGAATATCGTCTAATGAAAAACGTTCATCTCGAATAGCTCGCATCTGCGCTGGTCGCGGCTGTGAATCGATAACTCGGGGCTTCACGATCTCCTGAACTACTTTTTGACTAAAGGAGCTCCAGAAAAACCCTACGTATGCGCCGGTTGATAGTGCGGTAATCATGGTGGGCGATTTGAGTAGTTCCCAGGCTACGTAGTTTACGACACCGATCAGGCGACCATAAAGTCGACTAGTATCAGGGTCCAGCGTTGGGTCATCATAGACCGAAAATCTCGCGACTTGGGAGGTTGTGCTTGAGGCGAACGCTCGAGCGGACTTTTCGAGCATGTCCTTTGGAATTTCAAAAAACTGAGGAACATTTCCGTGTAGCCCTTGAATGGTCCAGGCGGCTATAAACCCCCCGGCTGTAGCAACGGGTATACCTCCCAAAGGCGCGTCGATCAAAGCTCCTCTCCTGCGATAGCTATCTCTCGCTGCATCGACGATTGGCCCTACGATCGACACATAATAAAGCGGCGAATGGCGCGCCTCCCCGAAAGGAGTAATTGCCACGTCGACGAAGTCTTTCGTCGTTTGGACTGGACTCACTGCAAATTTTCCAAGCTGTTTGGAGAAAGCAATTATTTCGCGACCAGAGGTAAGAGGAATGTCGACTGTGAGTGCTAAAACTGCGTTGCAGGTGGATCGCAAATTTGACTCTACTTTGCTGTCAGCGGCATATCCAAGTCCACCAAATGGACTCGATATAAAGCTGATCACCAGGATCCAGGCCACCAAACGTTGATTCAAAGAATACCACCTTACTTTAGCTATCAATGACGTCGTTACAGTCGGCTGCAAATTTTTCTAAATTGATTTCGCCAGAGTTATCTTCACGAAATCCCACACCAAACAATTCCATTTCTAACCGCTCGAGACTCGCAGGACTCAAAGTGAACACTTTTTTTACATCACGCAAACGAGCGATATTTTCTTGAGTCGGTTCCACACCAAGTAGCTGCACTTCTAATAAAAAGTCCTGATCGGACGTTTGTTTTCGACTCTGAATGTATTCCAAATAAATAAACGGAAAGTATCGAATAAGTGTACTAGCGAAAACTCGATCGGCTCCCGAGAGTTCAGCTAAAATGAAACGCCTATCTAATTCTGTTAATTGAGATTCAAATCGCCGAAAAACTCGGTAATAAGCGGGTTTAATAAGTTCCTTTTTTACCTGCTCAAATGGCAATCTTCCTAAACGATCCATTACGTTTTCGAAACGCAATTGGGCTTTCTCGAACTCAGGCATTTGGCTGATTTGATCCTGCGAAACGTGTTGCTGATAGACGGACTTTAGCTTCGGCAGAACTTCCTTTACCGCCGCTTGCCGCTGGCGCCACATTTTTTCAGTAATTTCATGGCCCCGTTCGTTGTATTCTCGAAGATCGTTTACCGTTCGACGCACCGAACTCAGAAGGCCAAGCGTTGGCTGATTAAATGCCGAACGAAGAGTGTTTTTAAGGCGGTCCAACACAGCGTATATTCCGCGCTGTCTAATCAACTCGCCTAGTTCTTCGGGCAGTGCATTTTGAAACTTGAGTATCTCGATGACACGAACAGCACCAATTTCGTCAAAACCAGTGCCACCTTGGCTAAAAAAGACTTCTAAACTGTGGGTTTTTTTTGCGCCCTTTGCGTTCCAAATTGGTTCAAATCGTTCCTTGGCAAACGCAGCGCTATGAACTTCCGAACCTGCTCTAGCCGCCATGCTTCCTTTTTGCACCGCATGGACCATGTACCCGGAATGCAAGGCCGTGAAAACGGCCATAGACTCTGCGTCTAACATTTTTCCACCGCGAGTCAGAGGAGGGATTCCCTTAATCGCATCGCGCTGGCCTGGTACTACAACTCTATAACCAAGTTCTGTAGTCCCATCAGAACCGACGTTTAACTGAATCGAAAACTGCTCGCCGGAACTAACATATTCGAACTTGCCTTTGATCCAGTCGTTTTCTCGTAGAACTTCTCGCAGATAAATTTTGTTTTTGGTTGCGGGATCAATTGTAAAGCCGCGCTTTAAATCAATTTCACTAAAAAAGTAGGCATCATCGATATCGTTAATCGGGTTTCCGCCCGAACCATGTTTACGGGCAGAACCAGCTCGCAATTCGATAATCGCGATCTCGCCACCTTCAGCTTTTCGTAAAAGTACTTCAATGAACTCTTTTTCAAGTGCCTGGGCTACATATTCGTCACGTTGTTCAGTCGTGAGCACGAGATTTTCTGGAATATGAACTAATATACCAATCGCAATGTCAGTGTCGCCCGACCAACTATAAACCCGGTCTCCACGAGAAGCATAGAGCGAGTATCCAAACGAAACCGAAAATGGGCTCTTCGGATCGTGATCCGCTTTAGTAATTAACTCTCTCGCCATGCTTAGCTGTTCGTTACCTTTATCAAAGGCGATGGTGCCCTTAACCTGATTGGTTACGAACACTCGCCGTCCATTTACCTCGACAACCGCGGGTAACTGGGACGGTGAAATTTCCCGATTCTCGTGCATGCGCAAATAGAGAGATCTTAAACGTTCGTCACTAATCTCACTTAAAAAGCCATCGAGGTTTGCCGGAGTGAGACTTTCACGCGGCTCGGACCAAGCATTAATGTCAGACCGCCATGGAACGAGCGCGTTCGATAAAGCTTTCGAAAATTCGCCATCGGCGAGCAATTTATCAGTGTAAAATTCAACTATCTCGGTGTGTACAAAGTCGCTATTTTCTTGCACATCACTCGCAGGAACAAAAAACCGAAGTACACTGCTCGGCATCCACTCAGATCGCGAATTCATTTTCAAAGCAAATGCCTGAAGCGGTTCTTCGCCACGAGACCGCGGCGCAACTACTACTTCGAGCGGGTTCGTTTCAAGACTCATAAATCGTTCGATCGAACGACCTTGATTGAGTTCTCTGTAGCGTTGATTTGCGGATTCGATAATTTCGCCAACTTTACTAGCAGCGCGGTTGAACTCATCTTCTGAGACGGCCGCGTGAAGTGACTCTGTCTGCGAAGGCTTACTGGAGCCCTTATCAAGCGATTTTCTTCTCAATTGAACCAAAGAGTAGTGTGGAACTGTATCTGAAAATGCGCTTGCCTTTTTTTCCGGTTCCGGAAAATGAGAAAGGTGTTTGTCGACAATGTACTTAGCAGCAGCTCTCATGCGCGGGCTAACTTCGTCACTGGTAGCTGAAGCGCAGAATTGAACCGCCCTATAAAAATCAACTTGGAATTCTATTTCTTCTCTGGGCGGTTCGAGCGCTAAAAACACGCTTTCAACACCTACACGGCGAAATTTTGGTTTCTCATTACCGTCATATATTTTGAATCGACGATTCAATCCGAAACGTTCCACGACCGAAGCCGGTATGTTCGATAGAAACCATGCCACCTCACGGAGTTCTTCTAGACTTAAATCGTCGAGATGAAGAAACGTACTATGTACGCGTCGATGGGCCGGAATGTTGTGCGCAGGAAAGTAGTCAGGCAGTCGATACATCAAGTAAGAAAGGGGGTCCTTATCTTTATCGTAATGCGACGTTGGAATACTAAACTGAATAGTGGCACTAACACGATGGGTCTCAAGGCGCTGCAGCTGGTCTTCTTGAATTGAACGAATTACTGGACGTTCAAATGTCAAATGACTGAAAGAGTTGTTACTTAAGTTTTTTCCGGAATCTTGAGCAAAAGAGGGAATCGTGCACGAAACAACAAACGCCAATACCAACGCAAAGTGTAGTCCCGCAGCAAAAGCAACGTTACACTTTGAGGGCCGGGGGCGGGAACAAGGAAAGATCGGTGAGCAGCCGGTCATCTTATTCGTCCTCGTCTTTAGGAAGGTTCCTAAACAACAAAGCTGTTTTTATTGATTGCGCGGGCCATATAACACGGCGCAGGCGGTCGACCAAATGTTAATTTGTTTGGATTGTGTTAGGGTGTGATTTTTTGAAAATTTCCAAACGCGACTATAAGCCGGGTTCTGTCCTAGCGACTCCATAAATAAAGAGCGCCGAGATGACCATTCCTCTGGGCCTACCGTTACCGATAAGCTCTAGCGATCCTACCCGGGAACGCGGCAAAAGACCGATTACTCGACCATTTGCTCGGCGGAATAACCTATGTTTTCAGAGGCTTATGCTTTCTCAAGTTGCTTACGGACTCTGAAACAAATACCGTTCCCCTATTTGATCTTGCACCGAGTGGGGTTTGCCATGCGACCCCTGTTACCAGGGATCCGGTGGGCTCTTACCCCACCTTTTCACCCTCACCGCGACTCAGGAAAACCCGAATCAGCGGTAGTTTATTTTCTGTTGCACTTTCCGTCGCCCCTCCGTCACCGGAGCTGCGCCTGGCCGTTAGCCAGCACTCTATTCCATAGTGCCCGGACTTTCCTCCAGTCGTTAAACCAGCGGTCATCCGTCGCGTTTGGAAAACTTTTCAAAGAGCGATGTTGTTAATGCTAGGTGATTAAATCGTAAGACTAGTGACTGCCCGCGGAGGAACCCGAACTTTTCTGGGTATCAGCCGCCTCTTTATACAGCAAAATACGACGGCAGCTTGGACAAAAATGTAGTTCGTTGCCCCGTTGCAATTCATTATAAATTTGGGGAGGAATTCGCATATTGCAGCCCTTGCAGTTGCCTGAAACCGCTGGAACGATTCCGACTCCACCAACACGACCGCTTCGTACACGGTCATATTGAGAAAGATGTCGAACATCGATTCCTACGACAGCTTGCGCGCGCAAACCGCTCAATCGTCCCAATTCAGTGTCGAATTCCTTGCTCTCTCCGCCGATTTTTTCGGACTCCGAGGCCCGGGTTGCTTCGATTGCAGAAATTTGAGTTTGAATATCTTCCACACTTTTTTGGGCCACTTCTAACTCGGATTTAAGCTTAGTTACGTTTTCTTGCAAAACACCGGTGTTTTTCTTGAGCGCTTCGATTTCTTTTTGAACGGCTTGAAACTCTTGATTGGTTTTAATGGCCTCAGCTTTAGTCTGAGAGCGTTTCATTCGTTCTTCATTGAGCTCCAAGGCCCCTTGATTTTGACGAAGATTTTTTTCTATTTCTTCGGAAATTTTTTTCTTTTGCTCGAGTTGGGTGGTGAGAAGAGAGATCTGTGAATCGTAGGAGGCTAACCTGGCGGGCATTTCGTTTTTCTTTTTTTGCAGAACACCTATTTGAAGATCGAGTTCCTGGACAGCCTCAAGTTTCAGCAATGTTTCACGCAAAGTCATGTTTCTCCTGTGCTCGCACCCTAACGCACTTCATGGACGGTCTCAAAAATTTTTTTCACCGTTCCGACACCGCGCAGTGCTCCCGTACACCACTTAGCCGTCGTTTCGACGAAAAACCGTTCCGAGTTGCTATGCCCTAACAAAATCAGCGTCATTCCGGCGCGTTTTGCATCGAGCATTTGGTGATATCCCACTTCGCCACAGATGTAGGTATCTACACCTTTGGCGATCGCGGCACCCACAAAGGCCGAACCTGATCCCGGTGAAAACGCATACTTCCGAACAAAGAACTTATCGTTTTTCAACGCAGGTCCAACAACAACCGTATCCTGGATGCGGAAAGCCTTCTTAACACGACGCAGGAATTTGTGAAAGACAAATTGAGTTTTTCCCTGAGCTTTGCCGACAAAGCCATAGCCGGTTTTTCGAGGCAGTCGCGTGGTCGGCAGGTGCATTTCGTACACGTCATAGGCCATTTCTTCGTAAGGGTGGGCCCTGCTGGCCGCGTCCACAATACTTTCGCGAAGGCGCCACGGTATAATGGTTTCAAGCCGAATCTCTGAGACCTTCTCCAAACGACCCGCTCGGCCTATGGCTGGCTTGGTCTTTTCGTGTCCCCAAAATGTCCCCTCGCCGGGCGAGGAAAAGGTACAATGGCTATAATTCCCTATATGGCCTGCTCCAGCCTCCGCCACTGCCGTACGAACCCTTTCTAAGTGCGTTTCAGGCACAAAGGTTACAAACTTGGCGAAACGGTCGGAGTCGGGAGTTCCGCTGGACCCCCGGTTGGCGAGCGCCCCAACATATCCCCCCCCCAGTTCTTCGCACAAAGATTTGTTGAGCGGATGAGAGGCTAGGTCGAAGTTGGTATGTAGGGCCACTACGGCCACCCCTTTTCGTATGGCCTCCAAGAGAAAGGGGTGACTCTCTCGCGTAATTCTAAGCGCTGCCTTAAAAATTGGCGGGTGGTGACAAATGACTAGATTCGCACCTGTCTCAGCTGCGGCATCTAGCGTTTCACGTCCTAAATTCACCCCAACCACAATTCCGGTCACGCGAGCCATCGAATCGCCGCAAATTAAACCCACGTTATCCCAAGACTCTGCTAGATCGAACGGGGCAAGGGTCCTCAGTCGTTCCAATAAATCTGAAACTCGAACCACATTAGATTTATTTTTCTTTTTCATTTTTTAGCCACCGGTTACGGACCGTTTGCTGTCTCGATTTTTAGATACTTTAAGAAAGCGTAAAAAGTTTCGTCGATATGAACTTTATTTTTGAGCCAGTAATGACTGGGTTGATTAGCTATTCGATGAACCATTGGTATAATCGGTAAGTCTTCGTCTACGATTTCTTGAACCTTCTTAATCTTTGCCAAACGCTCTGGCCCATTCTCCATGAATTCGATTTCATCGATCAATTGGTCGACAATCGGATTATTATAGCGCGAGGGATTGTAACCGGACTTGATGTTTTTTGAATGGTAAGAAGCAAGCGAGTCGTCTGCGTCCGAGACTGTAGAAACCATGGCTTGTCCATAGAATGTAAAATTCCCGGTATCTTTCACTCTTCGCAACATTTCAGGAAAAGTCATTCCCTCGGGCTTCAAAGTGATACCTACTGCTTTGAACTGTTTTGAAAGTAATCCCTCTAGGTGCCTCGACGCAGTGTCGGTACCGTTAAGAAAGTGAATTGGTGGTAGCCCCTTGGCGTCGGGATAACCCGCCTTCGCAAGTAGCTCTTTGGCTAGTGCTACATTTTGATTGGCCCATTTACTCTGAAATCCACTCTCGTAACCGTATTGAGTCGGGTCAATTAGTGAATGAGCGCGAATGGCTTGTTTCGAATATTGCATTTCGATAACTTCGGGCACGTTCAACGCAAGTGCGACAGCTTGGCGCAATTCTTTTTGTTTGCCCCAGAGTTGATCTTCCATGTTGAAGATCAACATCGTGACATCACCCTTCATTTGTCGAGAAAGTTCTATTCTTTTGGCAGCATATTCCGGCGACAATGATTCACCATTAATTACAGAGTGCACGCTATCTTTTGGAATTCGACCAATATCAAAGTCACCTGCCAAAAATTTCAACCACCCAGGTTGCGATTCAGTAATGATTTCGAGAACCACTTTATCTACTAGTGGAAGCTTTTTTCCGGCATCGGTTAAAAGGCCCTTTTCAGCGTCTCCCGGATTACCTTCACTCGGATAAGTCATGTGGTTGTAATTCGGATTTCGAACTGCAACCACCTTCGAAGCAAGATTAGCTTCCTGTAGCAGGAAAGGTCCGGTTCCGACTGCGCGATTTCTAAAATCGTCGCCATATTTTTTTACGCACTCACGTGGAACTATTGAGGTTTTATTGTCGGCGAACACTGACACAAATCTTGGCAGCGGTTTTTCAAGTGTGAGTTCCAACGTGTAGTTATCTATTCGGCGAATCCCCTGAATAGACTTGGTTTTACCTACAAAAAATTCCTTTGCGCCAAGTAATCGCCCTTCGAATGCCCCATACATTTCGGAACGTGTTTTGGGATCGCAAATTCTTTCGATCATAAATATCACATCGTCGACGTTAAATTCTCGTCCCTTGCCTCCAGCGAAACACGGATCATCGTGAAAGAAGACTCCTTTTTTCAGAGCTATTTTGACTTTCTTTTTATCTTTCGAAAGTTCCGGAAGCGATTCGGCCAGAAGCGGTTCCATTTTATAAGGGCGTTTAAGATAGTGAAAACTATATAGCGGTTCATAAAACAGCGCGCTCGCCTGGTGGCTCGCTACATCGTTCACCACGTGAGGATCTAAGCTCGCCATGCGGGAAATAATATGCAAACGCAGCGCGTTTTCTTTAGGAGGCGGCAAAATTCCTTTTTTAACGCAGGAGGTGGATAGGACTAAAGAAATGCTAAGTGCCAACGCAATTTTTATGAGACGCATGCCCACTATTACAAAGCTTTTTTTTCGCTGCGTCAATTGAATGTCTTAAATCGAATCGAGGCCGGAGGACGTCCCCCAGACGAGTTCACCTCGCCGGGGGACAAAAAAATCACTCGGTGGCGCCTTCACCGGAATCCAGGGTTCCTCCGCCTTGTTCCATTTTTTGAGCTCGTTGTTCCATTTTATCTGCCCGAGCTCTCATTTTTTTTGCTTTCGCAGCGAGACGGGTTTTTCGATGCTCGCGCATTTTTTTTCGTTGAGCTTGTCTTTTTTGATGCATTTCTTGGCGATGTGCTTTTCTTGTTTCCATGCGCTCCGCGGCGTTGGGTGCTTCACCGGCTCCCTCCGAATCGCTCTCTTGCGCGAATCCGACATTGACGGTCACTAATAACAGAACTGACATACAAATTAGAAAGAACTTTCTCATTGGAACATCCCTTTGGTTTAAATGCGTTAAAAGGCCACAACAGCAAATTGTTCGCCCAGATTTGAAAAAAGGAAATATGAAAATATTAATACATGGCGTCAATTTCGGTCATTTTTAACTAGTTCGGTCAGTCGTGTGAGATCAGAATCCAAACTGGCTTCGGTAGGAGTGTGCAGGTCAAAAAAGGCCCACAAAATTCGCTCAACGAGACGGCGTTCAAGTCGAAACACCAGGGTCACTCGGGAGCGGTTAGAACTTAAAGCTTGAATCAATACGGATTTATTTTCCCATTGAAAGTGGGCATCAGATATTTTCTTTATTTTTTCAGCATCAGCGTCGATGTCGACAAATCGTTGAATCTCGATCGTGGGCGGAATTCGCAGAGTATTGATAACGCCACCTAATAATGAAATTCCTAACGCCAAAATAAGAAGTTTCCATTTTCTACTCATTCGAAGGCGACCGAGAAATTAATTGGACCCCAATCTAAATCAGCTTTTTGACCAGGGAGAACGGGTCCTACTCCGTGCGGAGTGCCAGTAAAAATTAAATCGCCCGGCAACAAAGGAAAAAAACTCGCGGCATATTGAATCAGATTTAGGGGCGACAAAGTCATTTGAGTGCTCTGAGCTTTTTGTCTTGGAACACCATCTAACTTCATCTGAAATTCGGAGGTCGCAAAATCTGCAAATTCTTCGATTGGAATAAACGGACCGACGATTGCCGAGTTCGAAAATACTTTGGCTATTTCCCACGGCTGTCCCGCCTTTTTTAAGTTCGCTTGCTGGTCGCGTAAGGTCATGTCAAGACCGAGGGTTACCGCCTTAATCTGATTTTTTTCCCCCAACATTAATACTATCTCAGTTTCGTAGTGAACCGCTCCTCGGTTTTTTGGTAAAGCCACACTAGCGATTTCAGAGTTTTCTACCTGTCGCAAAACGCTCGGGGGCTTTATAAACAGTACGGGTTTTTCGCTTACGTTCCCTCCCATTTCGAGAACATGAGCAGCGTAATTTTTTCCGACGCAAACTATTTTATCCATAGTAACTTCGATCTCAATCTATTCGCGCGGAGAAATCATATCTTCTGGTCGTACCCATTCAGCAAATTGTTTTTCATTAAGAAGTCCCAATTTCAAAGCGGCTTCTTTTAACGTGGTCCCTTCTTTGTGGGCAGTTTTCGCAATTTTTGCCGCATTGTCGTAACCAATGTGGGGATTCAATGCAGTAACGAGCATTAGTGTGTTTTCTAAATGTTTCGCAATAACGGCTTCATTTGGCTTTAGCCCTTCTAAACAGTGGTCAACAAATCCATTCGCCGAATCTGCGAGCAGGCGGGTAGAATGTAAAAAATTATGAATAATTACCGGTTTAAATACGTTCAGCTCAAAGTGCCCATTAGAAGCTGCGACGTTCACCGCGGTGTCGTTTCCTAAGACCTGACAACATACCATTGTCATAGATTCACTTTGCGTCGGGTTCACTTTGCCCGGCATAATGGAAGAACCAGGTTCGTTTTCTGGGAGTGCCAACTCTTGAAGACCACAACGTGGTCCACTTCCCAACCAACGAATGTCATTAGCAATCTTCATGAAACTGCAAGCCAGGGTTTTCAGCGCACCATGCGCAAACACCAATGCATCATGCGCGGCCAGTGCTTCGAACTTATTGGGCGCAGACAAAAATTTCTTTTTTGTGATTTCAGAAATTTTCTTTGCCACACGATCTGCAAACTCTGGATGAGTGTTAAGTCCAGTGCCCACGGCCGTACCGCCTTGAGCCAGCGCTCGCAATCGCTCTAGCGTTTGCTCCACTCTTTCTATGCCAATTTCAATTTGTGTGCGATAGCCGGAAAATTCCTGGCCGAGAGTGAGGGGCGTAGCATCCATCAAGTGCGTTCGGCCGACTTTAATAATTTTTTCGAATTTCTTTTCCTTCATCTGCAGTGCGGTGTGAAACTTTTTGAGTGCGGGCAGCAGTCGATCTTCTATTTCTTCAACTGCGGCAATGTGCATCGCTGTTGGAAACGAATCATTGGAGCTCTGACTCATGTTCACATGATCGTTCGGATGGATTGGTTTCTTGGAACCCATCTCACCACCCAGAATTTCAATCGCCCGGTTCGATATAACTTCATTAGCGTTCATATTGGTCTGAGTCCCCGAACCGGTTTGCCACACGACGAGTGGGAAGTGATCATCGAGCGTACCTGCAATCACTTCGTCGGCGGCTTTCACAATGGCATCGAGTTTGTCTTTCGGAAGTTTTCCAAGATCATGATTCACTAAGGCAGCAGCTTTTTTTAAAATTCCCAATGCGCGAATCATCGGTCGTGGCATGCGATCGTCGCCCACTTCGAAATTTAAGAGGGAGCGTTGGGTTTGCGCCCCCCAATATCTGTCACTCGCTACTTTCATTTCGCCCATGGTGTCAGTTTCAACTCGAACTTTTAGCTCAGCGTTTTTCATGACCCCGATACTAAAAGCGAATATACGTTTTGAAAAGGAGGAAGGCGGCTTACGAATAAACACTGCCTTCAAATCGGTTTTCAGCAGTTCTAAAGGCTAGATGCGCTTCGAAATCAAGCAGCCCTATTTAAAATAGTCTGAATATCGAAATAGGTGCGAGACGGGTTATTCGGATCAACTAAGACTTCTATTTTTTGACCAATTGTTACGTATCCTGAAACTGACGGATTGAAAGGAATTACCTCGCTACGTGCGGTGCGTTGATCGCCTGTATTTAAATCGGTCCATTGGTACTCGATAGTGAAATATGATTTTCCGTTTACCACGACACTTTGGTTAATAGCGATTACAGTAGCACTCACCGAATTACCAAACTTTGTTAACCATTCGCGATCGCTTTTGTTCTTTTTACGTTTTCGTATGACCGCCACACAGGACCCCCAGAGAGGAATTACAAACAAGCTAAGTGCCGCTGGAGTCCTCCATAGCTCATAGAAACTATCTAACCTAGCATCGGTCGAATCGGTAGGATTGTAAATCACCTGCACTTGTTGACCTGGAACATAACTAGCCGAATTATAAACAGAGTTTCGAAATTCTTGCGTCAGACCGTCCTCTGAAGTGAATTTTACAATTATATAGCCACTCTTCTTGTTCGCTTTGAAACTCCCGTGCGATTTTTTGACCATTACTACTGTGCCGCTGGCTTTTTTTCCCTTCATCAGTAACAGGGAGGAGTTTATCGATGAAACCAAAATTATAGCCGATATACCCAGTGCCAATGTGGTCAACACAATGACGCCTCGCGGATTCTCTCGGTCGTGTGCTTGAATTAAATTACCGTAGGTCTCTGAGATTTTCTGCCGAATTTCTTCGCGCCCAATCGGAGTTGCATGGGATGCATTCTTTCGACTCTCCGCCTCTGCGTTCTTAAAATTAGCTTCTGGTAAATTCTGGCGAATTAGCTGGCTATTCACCCGCCTATAATTTTGAATTCTCCCTCTAATTTTTAAAATAATAGATACACATGAAGCCAAAATCACAACAACTGCCAGAACTGTGAGAGCGAGTACCCCACTAAATTCCGTAAGCAGCCTCGAGCAAGGAACTACTTCTCCATTAATGGTGCATGCCCCAAATACTGGTTTCGAAACAACTAACAGGCCAACACCCGCCCAAACGACATTTCGTATCATATTTATGCTTCGGCTATAAAAGGAGGCTTGTTTAGATTCTATCCGAATGGGGCCGGGGTGAGTTTTTGCCTGCGAACCAATGCAGATTTTTCCCCTGAAAGAACTACGTGCATTGGCTTGTTTGGCTGCTCGAACTCACGACCCCCTCGCCGTGGTTCGAACAGCTTGACAAGTGGTGGGCCCACCAGGACTCGAACCTGGGACCACCCGGTTATGAGCCGGAAGCTCTAACCAACTGAGCTATGGGCCCGCGTTAGCTACTGAAGCTTCGATTTTAGAAACACGACTGTTCCATAAAAGAGCCGCAGCTACGGTTTCGACGGGGACATCTTCTAGTTTGTCCGACGGAAACTCAAGATAATATCTAGCTTCCATTCCGGGTTCGTCCCACAAATATTTTTGATATTTCTTTAATTTTTCTAAAACCTCTAACGGCTCTAAGGCTGACCCGGACTGTGGGTCTAAATGCCCCCCAAAAAGCGCAGGGTTTTTCTGAATGATCCGTTGACACTCATTTTGCACGCTATCATTTTGCACAGGCCTTGAAACAACCTGATTTTTTTTGGCGGCCTTTCGCTTCTGTTCGATTCTTTGTTGGTCCTTGGCCTTCTGCTCGGAAGAGCGGGCACGGTGGGACGCCTTCAAGACGGGTTCTTTCTTTTTGCCAAGCTCAGGGACCTTTGCCTCGACCGAAAGCGACGCAAATATCAGGACCACGACTGAGCCCCAAACAAAACCCATATTCGCTCCCCCAAGGTTGAAAAATCAGCTGCCGTCCACAAAAGCTTTGAGCAACTTCGCTCTCGACGGATGACGAAGTTTTCGCAATGCCTTTGCTTCGATCTGGCGAATACGTTCGCGCGTTACGAAGAAATCCTGTCCGACTTCTTCTAAAGTATGATCGGATTTTTCCCCGATTCCGAAACGCATTCGTAATACTTTTTCTTCACGTGGTGTGAGCGTTGCAAGCACTTTTCGTGTTTGCTCAGACAGGTTAATGTTCATTACCGCTTCAGCTGGGTTAATGATTTTTTTGTCTTCAATAAAATCACCAAGGTATGAATCTTCTTCTTCACCAATTGGCGTTTCAAGCGAAATTGGCTCCTTCGCAATCTTCAGAACCTTTCGTACTTTTTCCACAGGCAATTCCATTTTTGCTGCGATTTCCTCTGGAGTTGGTTCACGGCCAAGCGACTGCACAAGCTGCCGACTAGTACGAATTAATTTATTGATCGTTTCGATCATGTGAACAGGAATACGAATCGTGCGCGCCTGGTCAGCAATTGCACGCGTAATCGCCTGACGAATCCACCAAGTGGCGTAGGTAGAAAATTTATAACCCCGGCGATATTCGAATTTATCAACCGCCTTCATCAAACCGATATTACCTTCTTGAATCAAATCCAAGAACTGCAAACCACGATTGGTGTACTTCTTAGCGATACTCACCACCAACCTTAAATTTGCTTCCACCAATTCGCTCTTAGCCAAGTCCGCTTTACGCTCGCCCGACTTAATTGCGTAATAAAGTTTTTCAAGTTTTTCGAAAACCATCACGCATTCGGTTTCAACCTTCGCGCGACGCTTAAGTATATCTTCATATTGCTTGATCAGCTGATCAACTTTAAGTTCGCTGGTATCCAAGCGGCGAAGCAATTGAGTTCGCTCTGTTCCACCTGATCCAAAAATCTTTACCAAGGCTCGAAATTCTTTTTGATCTTTTACTTCGAGGAAGTCGAAAATTCGTTTTTCTTGATCGCGAATTTCTTTCAAACGCTCGTACCATTCGCTGAGTTTTTCAGTGAAAGCGTTGATCGATTTGCGGTTAAACGCTACGTCCATTAGCGTTTCTTCAATTTTGAGACGATGTTTCTCTAAATCCTTAACGGCCGCATCGCGTACCTTTGCAGAAAGTTTTTTATCATCGATTTTAGGTAAAAACTTTTCTTGAACTACAGAATACTGACGCAGCTTCCCGAGCGCTCCGATAATCTTGTTGTAATACATTTTTTCATCATCGGTGTTCACTTCTTCGTCGACGCCGCGAATGACATCTTTAACTTTGAGTTTTCCGCTTTCCATGCGTTCTTCGAGCTCAAGAATGGCTTGCACACCATCTCGGGTTGCTAGCAATGCCCGCAATACTTCGATTTCGCCCTGTTCAATTCGTTTGGCGATTTCGACTTCGCCCTCGCGAGTCAGAAGCGATACCGCACCCATTTTTTTGAGATAAAGTTTTACAGGATCAGTGCTGCGAGCCGATTCATCTACCTTTTCCTCTTCATCAGCAGCAGCGGCCTTTTCGGTGGGGCCAACAACTACTTCGTCGCTGTCATCAGCGCTATCGTCATCGTCATCGCGCGCACGCTTTGCGGAGTCCACAACGTCGACATCATTCTCTGAGAGAATGTTCATAATTTCATCGATCTTGGTTTGATCAATGATGTCTGGAGGAAGTAGATCGTTGATCTCTTCGTAAGTTAAAAATCCGCGTTGAACGCCGAGCTCGAGAATTTTTTTGAGCTCTTTTAATTTGCTTGGGTTAGTTTGAGCGGCTTTGGTCATGTTTGAACATCTCCTCGATCAAAAATCTGGCTAAAATCTATCAAAAAGCTGGGCTCGAAACTCTAGGGCGTCAGTGAACTTTCGTTTCATCCAAGTAACGGATAAGTTCGTTGTATTCCGCCATGTGCTTCTGAAACTCAATAGAACTCCCCGAACCATCTGCTTTTAAGATAATGGCCCGTAAAGTGTCTTTGCGGCGTTCTAAGCCGCGGCGAATCAGCTTGGCCACAAGGTGCCTGAATTCTTGTAAAATTTCATCAGTTTTTTCAACCGTTTCCACAAATGACCGAGTAATTGCGTTCTTTAACTCTGGGGTCTCGGTCAGCTCTAAGAGCTGCGTGGGCTCAATTTGAGAATGATTCAAGATATAGGCCACAACTCGACGAACTTCTTCAGATTGAAGGCCATCTAAAAAGCCTTCGAAATTATCAATATTTTCAACTAGTTCCTGGGAATTTATGAGCAACTCCAAAACTCTGCGATCAAGAGCGTCGATCTTGGCGTTGGTATTTTTCGATGTTCTCTTTGAAAAAGTTCCAGTTTGGCGAACCGGCCCACGAAAATTTGGTGCTGTTCTGACACTGCTTTGCCCACCTGCCGGCCCCAACCGAAGGCGTTGTACCTGGTCAGTAAGAC
>DGKJ01000060.1 GCA_002387735.1 Bacteriovoracaceae bacterium UBA4573
CGAGTCCTGCCGGGATCGCCATTTTCGCCAACGGCGAAAAGGCGAAATCAAAATAAAAAATGCGAAGCATTTTGTACTTTTCGGCTGGACTCGAATGCCGGAAGGAGCGGGGCGCCCGCTAGCGGGCCGCGACGATTCTACTCACACAATGGTGGGAAGCCCCACATCAAGCCTTTAAGAACAAGCGTTTAGCAAACGCAGTTTATAACATTCGAACGACCTAAAGCCGTAAGCCCTTCTTTTTATGATTCAATCGTTAAATTGAGTCTTCTTTACCGTTTTTTCAAACATGCTCGAAACAAATGTTTTCTAGAACTCAAAAACTCGGAAAATATTTGCCTTTGTAGATCATCGATAGCAGATGTCTAATAATATAAATTCATGAAATTATTATTTTTTATTTCGTATTTACACTTAAATATCGTATGATACAATATACTTATGTTAAAGAATATCTTTAAAACTCTCGATAAGTGGATAGCTGAAGAGAATAAAGCTCGCAGAACAGACGGGGCTTTGGAAATCGACAAAGCCGAGTTTCGAGTATTGGGGCAAACAGCATTATTAGAAAGCCAGCTGGAGCTTCACCTTATCGCAACTCAAGATGTTGATGCCTACGTGAAAGCACAACAAGAGGTTTACAAGAAACTCGATGAATTGCTGAAGGCCGAAGGAAAGCATCTCGATCCGGATTGGCGACAGATTTGGATGCCCGAGGAAACGGAATACGACGAACTTTATACAGGGAAACTCGTAACTGCTCTAATCGCTAAACCTGAGTATGTCTTGATTTCGAAAGCCTTAAAAGCGCCAAAGAAGAACAGAGCATTGATTGTTGAATATCTCGCAAGTGGAGCGAGCAAGAAATTTGAGGTCCTGGCCGAGAAATACAAAGTAGATCTGGAACAGTTCTTATGACGAGATTTCAAGAATTGCAGAAAAAAGCGCAGAAGCAATTTCGACGCCTGCAAAAGCAAAGGCGTGATCCCCGCTATCTCAATGTGATCGGAAGGCTCGTGCACGAAGGCTTGCTTGAAGGACGAGACGTTACTCCAACACGCACGAGAGCAACAGTCGACGACGCGCTTTGGGCTGCGGAGATCGAGCCACGCATTCATGAGTTGTTGCCGGCTATCCTCTTTCGCCATCCTCGAATGCTATTACAGACAAGACCGCTACCAGACGATCTCGCACAAGTCGTAATGGAACTGCGTCGGGGACGAGCAGAGACTGCGTTTCGCGGTATACCCCCGGAGAAGTACGTGCAGTGGGTAACGCATGTCGGACGCGACAAAGCGAAGCGACCCGCTGTTGCGAAAACGCATCGGTTTTCTGAAGAAGACCTCGAGCTGATCGCGAAGCTGAAGAAGCGGTGGGGCATAGGCGAAACCGAGGTGCTGAAAAGAGCATTGAAGATGGTCGGTGACACATGATTCCCTTTCAACTGAAACTCTCAGCCCTGCCGCGCGCGCTAAACGGTACTTTACTGCAGAGGGAGTAAGTCGCGGAGCTTTCTGGGTTTTACTCCTGTTTCGCATTTATTTTATAAATTGCCCTCTGACCTTTGCGAGAGGCATCAATCGATAGACCTAATATTCTTGCCGCCTCTTGGGGGGCGTGAAATCCAGTCGAGTTTTCAGCCTCAACGAAGTCTAATAAAAACTGGGCCCGTCTCTGAGCCTGCCGACCAAGTTCGATTCTGCTTTGTGGTACTCCGGTTTTGTTGGCCGATTCAAGGTCGTGGATTAAATCCAACAGGGCGTCCATCGCGATGTTTCGCAACTGAAAAGTACGGTCCTGAATTTGTTCGACTCGGGCTTTCATTTCACTTTCAGGCCAAGAGTGGCAAGTGCGGCATGAGGCGCCTATGTCAAGCATTGGGCTTTTTACGTGGTGATCAGTAACTTTCGCTGCACCAACTCTTTTGTATGGCATGTGACAATCAACACAGCTAACGCCCGATCTGGCGTGAATTCCTTGGCTCCACATCTCGAACTCGGGGTGTTGGGCCTTTAGAACCTGGGCCCCAGTTTTTTCGTGAATCCAGTCCTTGTGGCCGTTTTGTTCGTAGTAAGACAAAATTTCATCGCCCTTGGTGCCATTATTCCACGGAAAAGTTAGGCGTTTTTTGGGCCCCTTGAAGTAATACTCTACGTGGCATTGCGCGCACACGAACGCCCGCATTTCCTGGTGAGAGGCCATCTTGTTTACATCGTAGTTATTCACACCTTGGCGTTCTTTTAATACCTTGATGCCTTCCATGAAGGCGGGACGTGTCACTCGAAGTGCCATCGTTTGAGGAGTGTGGCAGTCTAGGCATGAAACCGGGTGGGAAACATGTTCCTTTGCTTCGGCGTAGGGCATTTGATTGAGAGTCTCAAAGCCCGCCATCACGTTTCCGCGTCCCAAACGCCGCATAGCACTCCAGGTCGAAGCGTGACAATTGAGACAGGTGCCTGGTTGTTTGGCAACGAGTTGTCTTTCAGTGTATTTTTGGTCCACCAGCATATACGCGTGGCCACGTTCTTCGCGAAAGTCTTTCGAAAAAGCATAGCCGGCCCACATTGTTTTTAGCCGTGGGTCTTCATCCAGGCGCGATTGAGCTACGGTGTTTCTCGGGTCGATCTCCGTGGGTTTTCGAGGTAAAGCTTCGCTTCCACCGAAGCGTGTGCGAGTTTGATCAACTGTTTTGAGATACGTTTCATACTGCATGGGAAAGTTCTTTCCCCATTCTGCCGGATCCTCTGTGTCCTCGGTGATATTCGCTAGCGGAATAAAAGGTCGACGAGAGTCTTGTTTTTTTTCAAAGATATCAACTAATAGTGCGACCGCAACTGCCGTTCCGATTGAAGCGACAAGCGAAAACAGTGCCAGCTGCAGAATGTGTTTACGTCGACGCCTCAATTCTTTAAAACGCGAAAATTTCATTTTTTTTCTCCGAATTTAAATCCAGTCGCGATGCCTGAGGCATGTCCGACGTCGCCATGGCATTGAAGACACGACGACTCTGGGTCATGCCGAGAGATCGAGCCGGGTGCGAAAACATTTGTGTGGCAATTTAGGCAAGCTTTTTGAACGTCCAGACGATTCGCCGCTTTGATGCGAATTGGCTCATTGAATCGACCTGTAGTGAAAGCATAGGAATGAGCGAGTCCATTTACTATTTTGGTTTTGATTTTTTGCGGCAAGTTTCCCGGAGCGTGGCAGGAATTGCAGCTTGCGACCGTCTTGTGACTCGAACGGGACCAACTCGCAAATTGCGGTTCCATTACGTGACAGCTTACGCAGGCTTTGGGGTTGTCAGTTATATAGCTAACACCGTTACCGTACCAGAAAACATAAGTTCCGACCCCAAGGGGTGCACCGATTGAAGCGATTGCGATAAAAAACATTATCCGCCGAATAGCGCGGATTGAACTGCTGTTGTGCTTCATGACGGGAACGTTTGATATTTTAGGCTATCGACAAAGATGGGGCTTCCACCTTCTTCGGACTCAAGCAACTCTAAGAGTTTTAACAAAAGATCATCGGTTGTAATAATGCCACGTGGAAATTTCCCATCGCGCGCCGTAACTAATAGAGAGGATAGCTTTTCATCTAACATCTTTCTTATTACTTCGGTCAGAGGAGTTGCCTCTGATATAACGCGTGTCGGCCAGCTCATGAAATCACTTACTTTGTGAGCCGGGTTAAATTCCACGCTCGAAGTTTCCCAGGTCGAAATCTCGGAACCAGGTTTCGGCGTCATGGCGCGGCGAATATCGCGATCACTAATCATACCAACCAGCTTACCAGTCGCTTCAATCACTGGGAGATGGCGTATTCCAGCTTCCTGCATGACCTCGAATGCTTTTTTTATGGGGTCGTGCAGTCGAATGATAGTCAGTTCGGTCGACATGATTTTTTTTGCATCGTTTCTCAATTTCCCACCTTTTTTCTGTGAAACTTTACATTAGAGCAAAGCAAAAACAGTGCCGGCCCGTTTGCAAAAGTTTTCAGTGGCGGTTTCGGTTTTCCCGCTCAACAGGTGAGACAATTTGACCCGACTATTGGACCAAATAGCCCAGGAGCGAGGGCCTATTACCCTCATTTCATCAGTCTTGAAAATTTAGTTCACGAAAGCTAGCCTTGCGGAATGAATCACCAAGAACCAACTTCGGAATATAAGTTCATTCAACGCGCGGGTCTCATTATCTGCGGGATTTTGCTGGTACTTCTAAGCGTTTGGGCGGTAATTCCAGCTCAACCGGGCCTGTGGAATTGATGCCTCGACTGTGGTAGCCCCCTCTTTGGTTATGGGGAGGGGCTACGGTGTTTCGGGGTATATTTTCTTTTTTTGGGTTTTTTCTACTTTCTCTTTCGGCGAGTTCAATAGAACGAGAGTTCGAGTGGCACGAAGGTTGGACGGGCGTGATATCTGACCGCGA
>DGKJ01000077.1 GCA_002387735.1 Bacteriovoracaceae bacterium UBA4573
GCATCCAACGACTTGAAGAAATTGGCTGTTACGAGCAGATTGGGGGGGCGGCCGCTTTTGTGGAATACAAAGTGTTCCTGTTCGATGCCGACTTTAAGATTTAGTGAGTTGGACATGTTCTCCACCGCGATATTTTAGTTCTCGTTTTTATTGTCGCATGCCCGCCGCTATCTGGGCCACTCGAGTTTTCGAGGTGTAAAAAAAATCAATAGTGTGTGATTTTTTGTGGTTTCATCGGACTTGTCGGGTTTGGTGTAGGGGAGCCGCGAAAATTCCCGTTCAATACCCGCAAGCTTTTCCATCATAAATTCTCTTTGCTTGGGTGATACGTAGCGATTCACGGTGGAGCGATGTGCGAGGCGATTGTTGATATTGTGCACGGTGAGTTCAGGCAAAGTCTTTTCAAGCGCTCGCGTGACGATCGTTTGACGAACTTGGTCGAAGACTTCGTTTCTTGGCATATAAATAAATGGTGCCATTAACCGCACCCCGCGTTCGGTTACCTCAATTCGTTTTTCATCGATCCAACGGCGAAGATGCCGTTCTATAAATATTTGTTTATCTTTTGATGTGCGAAAGCCCATGTCTTCGAGTTTAACTGCGCGTGGGTGAATAATTGAAAGATGAATGAACATTTCCATCAAACGAGGTTCCTTGAGAATCGCATCACGTTCTGGGATTCCGAAAACCCAGGTATTTTCGAATTCCTCTTGGTGCATGCGTGGATCAGTGGCAAGCACCAAGGCGGGATTGTTCTTCTCCGAGTCTCTACGGCCCTGTTGACTGCGTCGATCACGCAGAAATGTTTCCGGCGAAAAAAGCGCTTTTAGGTCTTCTGTGGGCATTTGCACGCGGGCCCAAGTGGCGAAAGCGACTTTCTCATCTAGAGTGAGAAACGTACAAAGTTCTAGTAACGCTGCAGGCGAGGGGAGGGCAGCCCCCCGTTCGAAATCTGCATAGGCCGCATAGGAAAAAGAAAACTTTCCTTCTCGGTGCATCGCAAGGGCCGAGCGATACTTTTCGACTCGAGTACGAAAAAGCAGCTCTCCCAGCTCTTGATAAATGATGTCTTGTTTGCGGGCCCCCATAGTGACTATTTCGTCATTTTGACGAAAATTTTGAGTTTTTGGCTAAGATTTTCGCATTGGCTAGAAATTCGACAGCTTTTTTTAGGTAGGTATGAAAATTAATTCAAATATATCAATGATTTAGACTGCGGAAAGTGCGGCCCAGAAATTGAAATAGAAGGAACCAACGAAGGGGACGCACACTATGTTTAGCTCTGGAAATCGCTGTACCTGCAAGGCTACCGAAGTAAAACTCAAACAAATGACTCACGATTTGAGATCGCCGGTCGCGGCATTAGGGTTCTCGATAGAACACTTGCTAAGGGATTCTTGTTTTAGAGGTCCCGCCGAAAACGTAATGCGAGCGTCGCTCGAGCGAATACGCGCTATATTAGAGGACGCTCGAGTGGCCTGTTCTCGGAGCGCGACCGACGTCGAATTAAATCAAGTGTTAGACCTAATCTCGCGAGAAAAGGAACAGGAATATCGTGGAAAGTTACGCGTGCGATTGGTCAACCGAAGGAGCGGCAAAATCGAAATCAAAGCCCACAAAAGTGGACTCGAGCGGATGTTGTCGAACGTTCTGAATAATGCCGCGGAGGCACTAATTAATCAAAATCCGAAAAGCGAAGGGCCGTTGGTCGTTGGAATAGAGGTGGTCACTGAATCGAATCTGGTGGGTATTCGCGTGTCCGACGGTGGACCGGGTATGCCCGACGAAGTACTGGAGCGCCTCGGTAAAGTGCCAATAAGTTTTGGTAAGAAAGACGGAATGGGGCTGGGTCTTTATCACGCAGCGCAAACGCTACAAAGCTGGGGCGGCAGGCTCGAAGTTCAGTCGACAGACGCGGGAACCGACGTCACTTTGTGGGTTCCACGCGTCTAGCGACAGAAAGTTACTGCGGTTGAACGATGTCTTTGTATTTAGCCCGCAATTGATTTCTTAATCCGTTGCGCCCAAAGATCACTCCCGTCGTAATTAAGGCGATGTGCAGGATCAAAAATCCAAGGTATCCGCGAAATTCATAGGTTTGGGACGCGAGGATTTCAGGCCACCCGATCCATTTTATCAAGTCGCCGCTTCGGTCCACTATTAGAATCACACTGACTGGTACTGTGAAAAAAGCAGCAGCTACAATTAGGCCATGTTTTTTGTTGTTGTTCGTTAGATCTTTAACAAGGTTATTCATATTTACTCCTTAAACTTTGTTCGGATCGCACTCGAGACCGTTTGCGATCATCGCTTCACAAATTTGTTGTTTAATCAGAGCACGATTTTTTTCTTCGCTGGCTTCGTCGTAACAATCTACTTTGTCTAATGCGAAATCAACAAATTGAACCGCCACTGCAGCGCCCGCTATCACTGCTCCAAACGGAGCGACAATGGCACTGCACATCGCGATGACAGAGCCGGTCGCTATGGAAAGCTGAGCAATGCCGATGGCGAACTCCACCGTTTCTTTCGTTTTGCAGCTTAGTACCGCGCCGTCTGCCATGGGATCGGCGAATTCGAGCTCTAATACTTCTTCCATTGTCAGGTCGTAAGCGGATTGCGCTGATTTCGATTTTTTATCGCACTCCTTAATGTCGGTAACCACGAAGTGGGTCGTGCTGGTTTCGAATTCGTCACCTAATTGAATGGTAGCGGCGCGCCCCGCGGATGGTACCGCAGTTAGCAGCAATACCGCTAGGATCGTTTTCATTGTTCGGAACTTCTTCATATAGACTTCTCCTTAATGTTTTTTGAAATATCGGCATCGATAGCTTTAGCCAGTCCGTAAATTCTTTGAAGATCGCTATTCGCGACCGAGTGCTCGAGTTCTGCGACCAGTTTGGGGTCCAGAAATTTAAGAATGCGGTAGAGTTCGACACGGTCGGCGATGTCGGCTTTTCGGCCGAGTATCGAATTGACTTTGCCCGCTGAATTTTTAGTCGCTACGGGAGGCGTCGATAGGACTGAGAGTATGGCTCGAATACTCTCTTGTTTTATAGGTTCCGGTCCGCTTTGGACTGCGACTAATAGAATTTCAATCGCATCCATTCTTTTTTGAATAGCTTCCGCTTCAGCCTCATAGTTGTCTGAGCGAATGCGTAGTTCGAGTAATGTTTTTTTTGCTTGGACGACGAGATTATTCGGGCCGCCCTTTTCGAGAATTTTTTCGAGATTTCTTAAGTCTTCGCGGCTTTTTAGCACCTTTCTAGCTAAGGAGAGGGCCGTTTTCTGGGCTTCCATTGCCGGTAAAGGTTCTTTCCGGGAAGACTCGAGCGCAGCCGCACTAATACCGGTGTTTCGGTAGAGGTCGAGTTTGGGCGTCGATGGCGGGGCGATTCCCAGCGATTTATTCGACTGCCACTTTCCTATTCCAAAAACCACAGAAACAGCAGCGATTAAAATCAGTACGATTTTAAAGACCCGGGTTTTCGTTTTTAAGCCTGTTGTTTCAAACATACGAGAGGGGCAAAGCAATCTGAATGCCAACTCACCCCCACCACAGAGGCGCCGACCGCCTGTTCGTAAATCCGTTTTTGCGGACAGAGTTGTTCACATTTTCGAACAGTTCAGAACGATTCATTTGGGCGAAGACAGTAGCTTGGTTCGCGGCACGAATGTTGCTTTTTGGCGCCGACAGAATTTAAAAAAAGGAAAAAAAATGAACTTTAAAATCGTTACATTGATCGTAATTGCAGGTTTTGCAACGACTTCACTAGGCCACTCGATGGGAAAAAGTCGTTCGCATAAAAAGAAAGCCAACGCCGAGATTGCTCGACTAAAAAAGGAAAATGAAAAACTAGTCGAGGAGCAAAAACGTCTTAAGAAGAAAATCGCCAAAGACAACGAAGAACGGCGTCGCATCACGGAACAGCACGAAGAAATTGAAAAACAACGTTTAACTTCTCTAGCACTGGTGAACGCCTGGAACGAGTCGAAAGGGAATTCCAATGCGGATTCCGCCGAATCGTTTAAGTGGAATCGTTCCCGATGTCAGGCCGAAGGGGATGACCTTCCAAACGACACGGCGTTGACCGGTGGGCGTTTTGCTTGGGTCAGGAAATGTTTGGGGGAACGGATCGCTTATTTTGGGGAAAAAGAAAAACATGCCAAACAGGCGCAGGACGGAATGGAGGTTGTGTATAGATCAGAAGGTGTTCGTTTTCGCAGTCAGCTGTCCCTTCTTAATATATTTGAGAACGCCAAAGTCGACGGGCGTTATTTCTACCCACTCGTAGGAAAAATTGTATTCACCGAAGAAGTTCAAGATGAAAAAATCGTTCCGCAATTTAGTATTGAAAATACCTACGACAACGGTGGTACCGAAGCAAGGTACGTAGCTCCCACATCTGAGTCGGCCGCCTGTGATTGGCCAGAAGGGTTTGGTCTGGCCGCGATGTGCGTTGGTGGTTGTTACACTCCCGAACAAATTGTTCTGTTTTCAGACGGATATAAGGAAATCGGAAGCGTGATAGGCGGCCCCGGCCTTGAACTCGTGACTGTTCATCGTGAGTCGACGAGCGATTCATTAAAGTTCACGATTACACCACTGGAGGCGATGATTGCAAGTCTGCAGGAAGGGTGGAATTCGATTGTCGAAATTCAAACACTATCCGGAAAAATGTTACGCGTGACAGCGAATCACCCCATGCTTACTGCCAAAGGCGTTATGGTACGCGCAGATCACCTGGGCGAGTCTGACCTTTTGGTAAATGAACAAGGCGAACCCGAGGCTATTTTGGCGATCGCAGCGGGCAACTATTACGGAAAAGTTTACAACGTGCAACCTGCGACCGGAGACTTGTTAGAAAACATCGTGGTCTCGAACGGGTTGTTGACGGGTAGTAACTATTATCAAAACGAAGGGGTTCAAAATTTGAATCGTCAGCTCCTTCGCCTCAATGTTCCTTCGCTGTAATTAAGAGGAAAAAATGAAAAATTATTTAATCATGTCCGTAGCGATTCTTGCGGCCGTTCCCGCTCTTTTGAGTGGATGCAACCATCGTAATAGACAAAATGCAACACAATCACCATCGAGCGAAACAAGTGCCGAGGGTCTTAGACCATTTTTTACGAACGACGCGGCCGGAAATATCTTGTATGGCCGAACTAGCTCAGCGCTATGTGCCCCGAGCGCCGATTTAGAGGCACTTTCCGATTCCGAAAAAGCGTTCTACTGCTTACGAAAAGCCTGCTCCTACTCCGGAGGAACCTTTCTTGAAGAAAAAAAGGAATGCCGCTGTGATGCGTTGCACGCGTTTCGTTCGGAGAACTCTACTGGTAGATGTCTGGAAAAAAAAGTTTTACGCGACCCGCAGTTTGGTGGGTTTCGAACGGGCGTATCTCGTTTTTTCGATTCGAATGAAGTGGTGGAGGGGGGAACGATTATTCCGATCTGGGATTCCACACTCCCCCAGGAATCCGAGGAAATTTTTAGGCTCGGTATTGGGCTGTTGGCGGCGGATGTTAATTGGGGCGGCCGATCGATGGTGCAGTATTCCAAAAATGCACCGAACTTGGCTGAAACACTCGTCGCGGCCGCGTTCGCTTACCGACTTGATGGGGAATCAATGGCAAATCCAATCGCGACAGGAGCGATACCCCCAGCTCTCTGGGAAGGGAATATCCTATTTGTCGCCCCGGCCTTGGGAGCTGTGGAAGTCCTCGAGAGCCTCAAGGAAAATGACCGAATTGATTTTGAGTCGTTTAAGAAACCCCGCCGTATGGCTAATGACCCTACCTATTCAGATTTCTTGAAAGGAATCGAAACCGCGTACAAGGTGTTTCGGAACACTGAAACCTTTGAGTTTACGGAATTTAAGCTGAAAGGACTAGCTGGGTGTGCCGAGAGTTGTTTATTGAAAATGCCATTGGAAATTATCGCCAGCGACGATCTAAATTCGTACCTTTTGGTTCGCTACGACTACGGGGCTATTTCGTATCAAGGAATTCACCTTTCCCAAACCGTTGGGGATATCACGAGACGTGCGGTTTTAGTTCTAAATGCAGCGAAAACAGTGTCTTTTTTGGATCTAATCGAAGCTCGGGCTGTTCCAAAAACGAGAAAAATCAATGAAGCACACGTTGTATTTGATCGTTACGGTAATTTGGTTACCAAAATGCAACGCCAAACGCTTAGGAGTGAGTATGAAAAGTCCTTGTGGTGAGTTTAATAAATTTTATTTTACGATATTGGTTTTGGGAGCCATGTCTGCCGCGAACGCAATGGGAGCTGACGCAAAGTACAGTTATCACCCGGCACTTACCTTCGCGTTAGGGAAAGGCGTGCATACGGCCAATCCTAGTTCGGAACGACTACGATGCGTAAATTTTAAGGAGTCTGCACCGTACAACGATACGGCGGTAGAAACGAGCGTTGATTTCTACTTGATTCGCCAAACCCAGGACCTGCACAGAGTGTTCAATATAGACGCGTCCGCGAATGCCAGTGTTTTGATGTTCAAAGGCAACTCCAAGTACGATTTGCAGTCTCATTTTAATTCCAAAAGCAGCAGTGTTACCCTTGCTATCGAGGGGCATTCGGTTTTCGCGCCAGTCGTCGCCGATAATATTGAGATTCAACCTCGGTATCAGAAAATGCTCGATGACGGGAAAATGGACGACTTTGAATCATTTTGCGGTTCCCGTTTCGTAAGTTCGGAAAAGCGAGTGGTCAGGGTAGCTGTTTTGGTCACGATCGATGATGTCTCATCGGACGACCGAGTGAAGTTAACTATCGACAATGGCGGTGGCGCAGGACTTGGTCCGATCAGCGCATCGGCGAAAGTGCACGTAGACGCATTGATTCAAGATCGAAAAACCAGTCGTAAAGTTAAGTTTCGGGTTGTGGCAACTGGAGGAACTGGCCTCGATTCTCTAGAAAAAGTGATTCCAGCCGCCCTCACCGCGAGTGACCCTCTCGATTCGATCAGAAACGAACTGGGTTCCTTTATTAAAACCTTTAGTTTTAAAAATGCCGCTCCAGGAGAGTTTGAAACAATGGGTTATCCCGGTTTTGATGTCGCGAAGGAACGCTTAATATCCAAAGAAAAAATGAAGCGTTTGACGAAGTTGGTCGAAAGTTACCGGATGTGGGATTCCGTCTACCAACTTATGACGAATGTCACCGGTAATACCGCTTCGGAAGAATATAAGGCCGTTCGAAAACTGTTTGGTGCAACCGCGATATCAAAGGCCAAAGACGAGATGGATAGCTTAAATGAGTTTTTGGAGAACACCGCGAACACTCACGCTGAGTGTTTGAAGGGTGAGGAAAAGAAGCTTTCTAAAACCTGTCGCCCTCCTAAAGAGGAGGATTGGCAGTACATTCGCCTCTTATCGGACGGGTATTGGAATCCAATCGATCCGTCGTTGTAATGATTCCATGTAGGACGAAAGTTACGAGGAACGAATAAAAAAACGGGCTGCGAGGCGCTAGCGCCGCAGCCCGTTTAGAGAGCGTTATATATGAAGGACTTTTAGCTCTTGCTCTTACCCGTTCGGTATAAGAGGAGCATTAACAAGCTGAACATCACCACGGCGGTAACGTTCGATCCAGTAATGGCGGGAGCTAGTTGACTGAGGTCAAGCTTTTGACCGATGTCGCCCCAAAGTGACGACATGGCAATTAAAATGCCGGCTATGGAGCCACCAGCAATAAGTCCCGACGACATAAGAACTCCTGGGCTCGTCTCTTCTTCAACGAGCGAGGCTTTCTTTTTCTTAGTGGAGCGTTCAACCAACCAGCGAACCGCTCCGCCAAAGAAGATCGGCGCCGATGCGGCAAGTGGCAAGTACACGCCAACTGCGAATGCCAGCGAGGCTACTCCGCAAAGTTCGAGTACGATAGAAATAGCGGCACCTAAAAGCACCAGACCCCATGGCAATTTCTGAGCAAGAATGCCGTCGATAATAAGCGACATCAAGCGCGCCTTAGGAGCATCGTACTTTTGCACTGGCGTACCGTCATCGCGTTGGCGAAGTGTGCCGTTGATGCCTGGGTCGACCAAGTACTTTATGTAACCATTGCCGTCGACCAGGTATTTGCCAGCAGCAACGCCAGCAAGTGGGCCAGTGCTCGAGAGTTCAGTTACACGCAGTACATGATACAGTTGATCATCTTTCATTCCCTGAGCTTTTTCTTTGTCTTTCAGCTTCGAGAGATCTTGAATCTGTACTGCTGGTAAATCTTTACGTGAATATACTGTTGAAGCATCGTTTAACAAGTTGAGTGTAAATCCAACAACGAGCGCTGAAGTAGTAACGCCGAACAACAATCCGATTTGTTGAGCTCGCGGCGTGGCACCCACAATGTAGCCAGTTTTTAAGTCCTGGGACGTGGTGCCGCCGTTCGAAGCAGCCACGCAGACAATGGCAGCCACACAAAGAGCGGTTACACGATAGTCCGCTTCAACCCAGCCGAGGAGCAAGAATATCAAACTTGTAAGGAGCAGAGTTGCAACGGTCATACCCGAAATTGGATTCGACGACGACCCAATTTGGCCAGTGAGGCGAGAGCTTACCGTAACGAACAAGAAACCAAACACGATGATCAATAGCGCACCGAGTAGGTTCATGTGCAACGACGGTGTTGCCCAGATTCCAGCCACCAAAGCAGCGGACCCGAGGACCACCCATTTCATCGAAAGATCGCGGTTGGTTCGAGCGGTTGTTTTGCTGCCAGAGCGCGACGCTTTTAGGTCGCCCAAACCAGCTACTGCACCCCGTACGATCGTTGGTAAACTTTGAACGAGACTGATAATGCCACCAGCGGCGACGGCGCCAGCGCCGATATAAAGGACGTAATTTTTCCAAATCTCGTGAGGCCCCATTTGGGAAATTAGCTTAGTCGCTGGAAACAGTGGGGCGCTCAATCCACTGCCGAACAAAGTGATTGCAGGAATTAAAACCCAAGTGGAAAGAATACCGCCTGCCACCATGATGCAAGCAGTGCGAGTGCCAATGATGTAACCGACCCCAAGTAATTCGGGGGAAACTTCAGTGGCAACGTAGGAGCCCCGAAAAAAGGTGAACATTCTCTCCGGTACGTCGACCCAAAGTTTTGTGGCGACGTTTAGGAATTTGTACGCAAGGCCCACGAAAAATCCGGTAAATACGGTTTTGGCGCTCGTGCCACCGCGCTCGCCGGCAATTAAAATTTCCGCACATGCAGTGCCTTCCGGATAAATTAGATTTCCGTGTTCTTTAACTATGAGTGCATTGCGAAGAGGAATCATCATGAGAACGCCCAACAAACCGCCTAGGAC
>DGKJ01000094.1 GCA_002387735.1 Bacteriovoracaceae bacterium UBA4573
AAGTAAGGCGATTAGCAAAATCGGGCGTCGGCCAAAACGGTCCGATAGGCCACCGAGGACCGGTGAACTGGTAAATTGTAGGAGCGCGTAGATGGCGATGAAATAGCCGTAGGTTCGCGATACTAGAGCTTCGTCGAAAATAAATCTTCGAATCACATCGGGCATTACCGGAATGACGATTCCGAGCCCGATCGCGTCTATAGCGATAGTAATGAAAATAAAGGCGAGACTCGCGTTTCGCTGGCGCAGGCGCATGGGAAGAACCTACTCCTAAATTCAGTGAAGCGAAAACGAATTTAGGAGTTTGGCGGCTATCGGATTTTCGAGTTTCCGTTGGGCGGAAATCAACCAGATTTCTTCGTAAACACTATCGAGTCGGCCTAGCCGTAGAAGGTTGCGTTCGGATACTCCTGTCGCTTCCGAAAATGGGGCTATACCCACGCCGTGTTCGGCTAGCAGTTTTTGGAGGCTGGTGTCCTGGGTTTCGGCCACCATTTGCGGGCGAATGCCGTGGAGTTTGAAATAGTGGTTCAGGTCGTGACGTAGTTTACTGTGCAGTGTGGGTACCACAAAAGGCTGTCCGGTTAGTGACTCGGGAAACTTGTTCTTGAGATTGGCAAATTTCTTAGAGCCGTAGACCGATACTGGAAGTTTTGCGACCGACTTCGAAAAAACTTGGGCTTCTTCGAGTGCTTGAGCTGGATAATTTGAAAGTATGAGGTCAATTTTATGGGCGCGTAGTTCACGAATAAGTTCGTCGCCCTTGCCTTCAAGAATTGAAACCGTACATGGTCCAATTTTGTGAGCCTCCATGACCATCGCAAGAATCACGTTTTTGGGTACGCTATCGAGGGCACCAATCTGTAGGTGATGTTGGTTTTCGGTGTTTCGATCTTTTAACACCTCTAGCATTTCGTCGCCCAAGCGAAATATTTCGTTGGCATAGTCGAGCGCGGCCTTACCGCTTTCGGTAAGGATTAACTTGCGATTGCGGCGTTCGAAAAGGGGGCGCCCGACCATGTCTTCGAGGTGCTTGAGCTGGGCGCTAAGGGTAGGCTGACCAAGCCGGAGCTTTTCCGCGGCGCGAGCAATGCCCCCCTCCGTGGCAATAGCCCGAAAGTAAAAGAGATGATGGTAATTCAACCACTGAGCCACGGGACTCCTTTATTCGCTTTAAACGAAGTATTTAATTATATTTATCGTATTTTAAAAAGTATCTGTCAAACCTAGAATGGACGTTCGTAGGAGGATATTTTTTATGGCTTGGTTCAAACGTATCGGTCTTTTTCTCGCGGTAAACGCGCTTGTGATTATCACCATTTCGACACTCATGAGCGTCTTAGGGGTGAAACCTTATATTACGGCCTACGGCTTGAACTACGAATCGCTCATGATCTTTTGTTTGATCTGGGGCATGGGCGGTGCATTCATTTCGCTCGGGCTTTCAAGGGTCATGGCCAAGTGGATGATGGGGGTCCGGGTTATTTCGCCCGACACTCGCGATTCCGAGTTGGCCGGTTTGGTCCAGATGGTTCACGAAATGTCCCGCGCCGCGCACCTACGAGTTATGCCCGAGGTTGGAATTTATGAGTCGCCAGAGGTGAATGCGTTTGCGACTGGCCCTACAAAGAATAGATCTCTCGTCGCGGTATCAACTGGATTACTTCACCGCATGCGTCAGGAAGAAGTGCGTGGCGTGATTGGCCACGAAGTGGCTCACATTGCCAACGGTGACATGGTCACCATGACGTTGGTTCAAGGCGTAGTGAACGCGTTTGTGATGTTTCTGGCACGCGCCATTGCCTACGGACTTACGATGGCACGTGGGAGCGATGGCGAAGAACGCCAGGGAACTCCGATGTCTTACTATTTGGTGCAGTTCGCACTGGAAATGGCATTTATGGTTTTGGGTTCCATCGTCGTGGCCTGGTTTTCGCGACTACGCGAATATCGAGCCGACGCTGGCGGAGCCCGTCTTGCCGGGCGTGACAGCATGATAAGAGCGCTTGAAGCTTTGCGACGAACGTTTGAAGGCGTCGATCCGAATGCTCAGCCGGCTATACAAGCTCTCAAAATATCCAGTCGCCCGGGTGGGATCATGAAGTATTTTTCTACCCACCCGCCGCTCGAAGAGCGCATTGAAAGATTGAAGAGAGCGACAGCGGCATGAAAAAAATCGAACACCTCTTCGAAGGGGTTATTTTTTCGAGCCGGTGGGTTCAGGCACCGATCTATGGAGGTCTCATTGTCGGCGCGGTGCTCTATTCCTACAAGTTTTTGATTGAGCTTATTCACCTTTGCACCACCGTACGAACTATCAGCGAAGAAATGTTGATGTTAGGAATTTTAACGTTGGTCGACATTTCAATGGTTCTAAATCTCTTGGTGATGGTCATTATCGGAGGTTATGCGACGTTCGTGAGTCGAATGAACCTAGAGTCTCACGAAGACCGACCTGATTGGCTTCAAAAGGTGGACGCCGGAACGCTCAAGGTGAAACTCGCCGGCGCCTTGGTGGGTATTTCAGGAATTCATTTACTGAAGTCGTTTATTAATATCGGAAATAAAGACTTTACACAGGTGAAGTGGCAGATAGTCATCCACGTCGTGTTTTTGTTTTCGACTTTAATGCTGGCCTATACAGAAAAAATATTACACTCCTCTCATCGCAAATGACGAATATAATTTCGAACGTATCAGTGGTTCCGAATTGGCTGTGGGCAGCCTTTAGTGGTGGTGTTCTTGTACTTCTGCTAATTGACCTTAGTCTCTTTGGTCGTGGTGATCACAAGATTTCCCGCAAGGCAGCCTTGTCGGAAAGCGCACTGTGGATTGCGGTGGCGCTGGCCTTTAATGCTTGGTTTGCATCGAAATTTGGGCGGGAACTAGGGCTAGAATTCCTCACCGGTTATTTGGTTGAAAAAAGTCTAAGTGTCGACAATCTTTTCGTCATACTTCTTATCCTTGGTTCTTTTCGAGTTCCCGAACAGTACCAACACCGCGTGCTATTTTATGGAGTGCTCGGGGCCATCGTATTGCGGGCCATATTTATTCTGCTTGGGGCCCACGTGCTCCATAAATTTCATTGGATCCTTTACGTTTTTGGGGCGGTGTTGATTATAACCGCCATAAAATTTCTGCGGGAAACCGACCAAAAAATCGACGTTAAGGAAAGTTTAACCATCCGGCTACTCCGACGAGTCGTGCCGACGACCACCACTTTTAATGGTAGTCGCTTTTTTGTGATAGAAAACGGTGTTCGTAAAGCAACTCCGTTGTTTGTAGCGTTAATCATTATCGAAGTGACAGATCTGGTATTCGCTGTTGATTCGATTCCCGCTGTTTTCGCTGTTACCCAGGACGCTTTTGTGGCGTTTGCTTCGAATATATTAGCTATTCTTGGACTACGTGCTCTTTATTTTGTACTCTCTGACCTGGTCGTGAAACTGCGTTATCTAAAACCAGGTTTGGCAGCGATTTTAGGGTTCATCGGCGTTAAGATGTTGCTGATAGATTTTTTTAAAATTCCCAGCTGGGTTTCACTCTTGGTTATTTTTTCCATTCTCACGACGGCAGGTCTTAGTTCTTGGTATGTTGCAAGACTAGAGACTCGAACTTCGAAATAGGGAATTGCGAACTTGAAAAAATTAAGGCCCTACATTCTGCGGTTTCAGGGTTACGCGGACCGTTTTTGGTACCCTCCGCTCGTGGGCGTACTGTCTTTGTTGGACAATTTTGTTTTAATTATTCCTAACGACGGAATTTTAATTTCCAGCTCCATGATGATTCCCAAACGCTGGTTGGCGCTAGCTTTGAGTGTGGCACTCGGGTCCAC
This sequence comes from Bacteriovoracaceae bacterium UBA4573, assembly GCA_002387735.1. Lineage (GTDB taxonomy): Bacteria > Bdellovibrionota > UBA1018 > UBA1018 > UBA923 > UBA923. Next base: position 3,836 of record DGKJ01000094.1, read on the forward strand.
TTTCGGGGCGCTGATCTTGGCTGCGTTGGTCGAGTACCAAGGGCTACCCTGGATTCTAAATCTTTACCCCGGAATCGGCGAAACCAAGGTGTGGGCCTGGTCGTTTAAGGTTTTTGACGCCTACGGGCTGTTCATCGTTTTCGTGATCGCGTTAACGCCGCTCATGCAGCAACCCGCAGTGATTCTCGCAAGTCTCGCGAATACCCCGCTACCAAAGTTAGCCGCCGCCATCTTTGCTGGGCGTTTTTTAAAGTATTTGTTTTTGGCCTACTTAGGTTCTCACGCACCCGAGTTTTTGGGTAAGTTGTGGGGCCTCAAGGGTGAGTTGCGTGATACCGGGGTTTTGAAGTGACACGCTAGCCCGAGCCCGCTAAAACTAAGTACATGAATAAAAAGTGGCTATTGGTGTTTTTGCTGGTGGCGCTCGTTGGTGCTACGTCGTGGGTGTTTTTTAAAAAAGTACAACCTCGTGAGCGAGTAAAGGCCAAACGAGGCACTGTGGTCGAGAGTATTTACGGACTCGGAACCGTGGTGGCGGACCACGACTTTCACCTTCGCACTGGCGTGCCGGTTTCGGTGACAAAACTTTTTGTTAGTGAGGGCGATAAGGTCGAAAAGGGGAGCCCACTCGTTCGAATAGACGAGAACACAATGGTTTCCCCGATTGTCGGTGCGGTGAGCACGGTGGCCTACAAAGAGGGGGAACTCGCGCCTGCCCACGCCGTGATCGTGAGTGTCATGAACCTGTCCAAACTGCACCTAGAAGTTAGTCTTGAACAGCAATCCGTGTTGCGGGTGAAACAAGGGCAAAACGTAGTGGTGTCGTTCGAAAGTTTGAGAAACGAACGAACCGAGGGCATCGTTAAAGCAATTTATCCGCGTGAGAATCAATTCATAGTAAGAATAGATTTAAATTCGTGGCCCGAAGGTGTTTTGCCGGGAATGACCGCCGACACCGCAATTCTCGTCGGTCGGAAGTCTGATGTAATTTTAATTCCTGTGCGTGCCATTAAAGCCGGTCTGGTAACACGCGTTCGCAATGGTAAGAAAGAAAAACTGCCAGTAAAACTCGGTGTGCTCGACGGGGAATGGGCGGAAGTCCTTTCAGAGAATGTGGCGGAATCCGACGAGTTAGTCGTACAAAAATAGGAAGAGGAAGCTGAATTGTTTTTCTTAGCGCTTCGACATTTAATTAGTCGAAAAAGGCAAACCACTCTTACGCTTCTCGGAATTACCTTGGGTGCCGCCGCTTACATAGCCATTTCAGCCATGATGCTGGGATTTCAAGAGTTTATCATTGACCAGTTGGTGAACAACGATTCCCACGTTCGCATTAACGCCCGTGAAGAAATGCTCAACGAACAAGTATTAAATGACTCATTTTTTCCCGACGGGGAACTGGTAAATTGGGTGAAACCTCCGATGGGGCGCAAGGACAACGCTTATATTTTGGCACCCCGGGCCTGGCTTGATCGACTTGAAGCCGACGAAAAAGTGCAGGCCGCCTCGCCACAATTGGTGGCTCAAGCAATTGCAAATTATGCGAAACTGACCGTCGGCGTGCGACTGATTGGTTCTATTCCCGATATTCAACGCCGAGTGTCCAATATTGAAAAATACATGCTCAAGGGTAAATTTTCGGACATTGGTGCAAGTGGCAATCGCATTGTTGTAGGCAAAGAGTTTCTCGATAAGATTGGTGCGTCGATTGGCGAGAGCATTCTATTAACCGTAGGGAAATCTGCTCCCCAGCCGTTTAAGATCGTGGGCGTGTTTCGCCTGGGCGTGAAATCACTCGACGAAACCACGGTTTTTGGCGCGTTGAGTGACGTGCAAAAGTTAAATCAAACCCCTTCAAGAATTTCCGACATTGCGATTCGCTTGGTGGACGTAGAACAGGCTAGCGAGCTTGCTTCTAATTTAAATCTCATGGGACAGGAAAAGGTTCAGAGTTGGAACCAGGCCAACGAGGGGATCATGTCGGTATTCAAAACTCAGGATATCGTAAGAAACTCGATGACTTTCGCCATCTTAATAGTCGCGGGATTCGGAATTTATAACATTTTAAGTTTAGCCGTGAGTCACAAGCGCCGCGAGATAGCCATTTTAAGATCGATGGGGTTTGAGCCTCGCGACATCAGCGAGTTGTTTTTAACTCAGGGTGTGATTCTGGGAGTAATTGGTGGTTTGCTTGGCGTGGTGATTGGATTGGGCGCATCCTACGGAATGTCGCTCGTACGGGTGTCTGAGGCGCGGGGCTTGGGCACTGGCCAAATGATGGTCTCGTTTGACGGGCTTATTTATGTGAAGGCCTTTTTGCTCGCTTGTATTGCATCGAGTGTTGCGAGTTTTTTTCCAGCCCGGGCGGCAGGAAGACTTGAACCGATCGATATTATCCGAGGTGAGAACTCCTAATGGCCATTCAGATGCATGACATCGAAAAGAGCTTTGGAACTCGAGCCACTAAGGTTTTGCACGGAATCACTGGCGAGATCCAGTCCGGCGAAATGGTCTCGATCACTGGGCGTTCGGGTTCTGGAAAAAGCACGCTGCTTTATATTATTAGTACCTTGGATCGTCCAAGTGCCGGCGACGTAACGATTGACGGCGTGCGGTTTTCGGCCATGAACTCAAAGCAGCTCCACGGATTTCGAAATACTAAGATGGGATTCGTATTTCAGTTTCACCATTTGTTGCCTGAACTAACGGCTTTAGAAAACGTTCTCATGCCCACACTCAAAACCCGTTCGTCTAAAACACGTCGGGCGTTTGCGTTAGAGCTGCTTCGGGAGTTTGATTTGAGCGATAAAGCTGATCGACTGCCCGCTCAACTCTCAGGCGGTGAACAGCAACGTGTAGCGATCGCCCGTGCGCTCGTGATGCAGCCCAGGTATGTGTTCGCCGACGAGCCCACCGGGAACTTAGATTCCGCTAACGGTCAGCTTGTGATGAACCTCTTTCGCCGCATTAATCACGAGCGGCAAACGACGATTATCTATGTGACGCATGATCAAGATTTCGCGGCAATGGCCTCGCGCAAGATTCAACTGGTTGACGGGAAACTCATATAGGTGGGCCAGCTATTTAGCGGGATCAAGATTCGGCAGGAGGACCTGGGCTAGGCCACCTTTCGGCGATGGAGCACCGAACTTATGAACTCATGAAACTCCCTAGGGTCACCCTCGTAAATACGGAAGTTTTTAGGAGGCCTTTTCATTTGTCGTATTCCTTGGCCTCCGACGACAAGTTCGAGGGGGATTTTGATGGACGGGAGCGCTTTTTCCCATTCTTTTGCGAGATTCTTTAAGTGAAGAGGCAAGGCCACGGAAATTCCGATTACTCGAGCTCTGGTTTGATCGGCGTAGTCTAGAACCTGGCTGAACGGGCAACTAGGATATAACGTGGCCACGCGGACGCCCTGTCCTTCAAGATACTCTTGCAAGAATTTAATTCCAAAATAGTGATAATTTCCATCGGCGCAAGCGAGAACGACGTCGCACCGAGAGGGGCTCTTTATTTGGCGCTTCGAGCCTTTCTCAATTTCGTAAAAAATCTGCTCAACCATTTGAGAGAAACAATGCTCCTGGATCACTGTGGCTTGGCCTCGATTTTGGAGTTCTGCAATTTCGTAGAGCAGTGGTTGTATAACTCCAGCAAGGAGATCCGTGGGTGCGATGCCCAGTTTTTTAGCCGTTCGCACGACCTCTGAGGCTTCAATGGATTTTCGCAGAAGGAGGGTATCTCGTAGCGTAGAAAAAAAAGCTCCAAGCTCCTTGGATTTTTCCACGCAGTCCACTGCCTTGAGTTTCATTTGTTTTTTGCAGTGGGCGCATATCCCGTGAGTGATACTAAAGTCTTTGAGGGGTTCTTTTTCACCCAGAAATTTCTGACAATACGAGCACCAACGGTACATGTCTGTTTATCGGCAGGAGACGGAATATGCTAAACTTTGAGTTTGCTACAAATGTTGGGAAGGGTAAGTATTTGGAATAAAAAAGGAAAAATTGGTAGCGGGGGGATCTTTAGCCTTTGGGGAAAATGAAGCTATCGCAGGGGGTGCGTACAGCCTAAGTTTTTAGAGGTGGTTAGACGCAGAGGGCTATACTTATGGATTATATCATAAGTCCCTGAGAAGACCCGGCGAGCAGTAGGGCGGGCCGCTGCCCAACAGTTATGGTGGCTTGATCTCCCTTATTCCCCCTTTATGGAGGGCATAGTTAGGGGCTGTGGCGACTTTGTCTGAATCATTAATCCGGTATCATCGCTTCGCAATACCCCTTCAAGGAACTGCTGATGGAGTTGGATTACCTGTTCAGGCTTCAAATTCCCGGTCATGATAGGCAGCAGCTTTCCTGCCGTTTCAAACCGACGAAGTACTATTTGTAGGTGTTTGTAGGAATTGTAATTCCTCCAGCAAGCTATCGATAAAAAGGCCAATATCGCCGTGAGAAGCAATTTCGGAGCAACAGCAATGAATAAGTAGAGATTTGCACCATGCTCTGGTGGATGAAGGCTAGCAAGATAGTCAACGACCTGCTTTGCATAGCAGATTCCGGTTCCAGCTAAGATAATCATGGAAGTAATCGAGCCAGCCAGCTAACCAAATGAGGCTGATCGAGCTGAATCACTGTCAGCTCCAAGCTCCGTATGCAAAGCATTGACCGCTTTTTTCTTGGAGAAGGCCTTTAGAGCTTCTGCAGACATATGGAGGTTCTTGATCACAGCATTTAGCGCCGTAATCTCAGTAGAAATCACCTTGATTTGTTCCTTCAGTACACACCGGTTGTAAGGCCGGATTTCAGTTAGGGGAGTGCTTTTGAACGGCTTATACTGGAGGTGCCTCGAGATCTGTCGCTCGAAAAAAGTGGACAAATATAATTCGTTATGCGAAACCCCCCTCACTATTGGAGGATTAAATGGAAAACAAGAAGGACATCAATCTGTCAGTGCTCGTAGACGAAGTATTCGGTGAGTCTCGTGTTAACGGAGTTATTATCGACATTAACGGAAAAACCACCGCGAACAATGAGACAGCAAATCTTGATACTCTCGTTGACGAGGTGTTTGGTGAGTCTCGCGTTAATGGTGTTATTATCGACATCAGCAACAAATCAAGCAGCGACTTTTAGTTTGAATAAAAAGAACTGGGAAAATTTGAATTTCCCAGTTCTTTTTTTATGATGAAGGCTTCACTCAAAAAGGCACTTGCTGATATGAAGGTAGGCAAGTGGTGTTTTGATAGTTTTGTTCCCGCTATTAGAAAAGCGCTTGCCGCTCGCACCGCTTCAAAAAATTCAACACCAGAAAATTCGATATCTGGTCTTTCCCTTGCGGCACTCGAAGTAGCCAACAACGTCAGCTACGATATCGTCATGCAGAGTCAAGATTCTCATCGCCCGGTAATAACCGGGCGGAGACCAGAGGACCCCAGGTCCGACGCATTTTGGAATCCCGTTTTGCAGCAGCTGAGTTATAAAGGGAAATATGGCATTGTAGATCTCAAGTCAGTCACCGCCAAAACGCGGGCATCCCTCGTTGATGCGTGTGCATGGATCGACGAAGTAGATAATGACGCCTCCATCGCCCTTCGAACCCACTGTACTTATCTCTGCTGTACCGAGGGGGGAGAGTTTACTTCAGTATCGCTTCCTAAAGCCCTAGGTATAATTTTCGTAAACCCGCGTGAAGATGTCTTAACCTTTAAAGATCTCGCCGTAATTCTTATTCATGAGCTAGGGCACCAGGAACTTTTTGCGTTGAATACTGCAGATCGACTTATAGATTTTAGCAGTGACAAAGAGCTGGTTCACTCTCCATTGCAAGGCTACTCGCGCCCCCCTATCGGTCGTCTTCATTCGGCCCATGCAATTTTTCGGATGCTAGCTTTTGAAATCAAAGCCAAACATCAGCATATCGACGGATTAAAGCGTGATCTTCGCAATACGATTGCTACCCTTAAAGAGACATCATTAACCCCATTTGGGCGAGCACTCGTCGATGACGTTTATCAAACATGGATAGATAAATAAGAAATTAGATCAGAATGGCATCCAGCAGCTTACTCATGTTTGAAGTTAAGTCGGGACTGTTTTTAAGCTGACCTAGATAATCAATGGTAACTGCTTCTCGGAGTGTTACGGGCAATCCATGGTGACGTAGGTAGAACTCGTTAACGGTAAATTTAAAAAAATCATTCATGCGAAATGCATTAGAAAAAAATAAATCAGCATGTTTCATCAGTTCTTTTGTTTCATTGGGCTTTTCCAAACAAATCATCAGTAGGATAGATTCAATCATCTCGCACATTTCCGAATTAATGTGAGTGGAGAGAAAATGCGAACATAGGTATGCGAGCCACAAAAACAAAAACACCTTTTTTCCTCCGAATTCTTTTTCTAACCTGCATAACTGAACGGCCTCGTCGGGCTCCACGTAAAAAAAAGAATTCATTTTCAGAAACAGAAGGTCAGTCCTAGTGGGAAGCGTGGCCATGATTCTCGCTGCCTGTATCGATTCCGAAGTATTGGCAAAAGACTCACATAGGAACATCTTTAATAGCCCTTCACGCCAGTCCTCTCCACGTAATAGGGTATTAAAGTTTTTCCCCGAGCATAAATACTCGTGTGATACGGCGTGGCTCGATTCGTGAAGAATACAGTTCGACTTAATCCCCAAGCGACTGATATGGTAGCCAGAAATTATTCTGCCCATGCTACCGTTAATTTCGCGCAGCACGGTAGTATTCCGAATTACTGGTATTTGCTTTTTCTCTAAAATTACATGCAATGCAATGAGGCTGAATACGTCGTAATTTCCGATATTATTCTCAATAAATTGGTAGTCGTGAGCAAGTAATAGTTCCCGGATACGGCGGTGAATAAAACTACGCATTAGCAAATAACCATCTCCGAAAGCCAAGTCCTGTGCATTTTTTTGTTCACGAGTTGTCTGGTCGTGGATTTTCATCAAGCGATGTAAGCTTAACCACTCGTCGTCGGGCGGATTTGTCTCAAGAAAAAATTTAGTTCTCATTTCGAAACAACCCGCAAAATGCCCAGTTCGGATATTAGTCCATAGAGGACGGTTTTGAGGTCAAATCCCTCAAACAGTGAGTCTATATCCAGATCACAGAGGCGCAGTTGTTTTTTTTCAATTACCAATCTAAAGAACTCTTCCGGAACACCCACCATCTTGTTGTTGTCAGTTTGAACTACGACAGTTCGAAATTCGGGAGTCGTTCGAATTCGATAGGGCACGTCTGAAAACTCGAGTAAGGAACCAGTTGTTAGTGGACCGTGCTCGACATAGCTGCGCCGGGCGGCTTCAGTCCTTTCAGCGACCTGAGGAAGGGCCGGATAAAAGTCTCTGTACGAAGCAATGTCGGAATTAATAGCTAAATCTTTGAGATTGTTCGTGAGTTCTTCTGCCATCGAAAGGAAAAAAAATCTTGATTCTCTATTGTTGGATTTATTGATAGGGACAAAATTACGCCATTGCTCGCGACTTCGCATTCGCCTCAAGGCTTCTTGGGTAAGATTGGAAAAAACATCGAACCAAGAGTCGTACTCGAGTACAAACGAAGCATGGATCGAGTGCCCAGACATGCCTCGAGAACTCACCTCGTGAACCCAGCCTCTCGGAACATAAAACATATCACCAGGTTTTAGGACCACCTCTTGTTCATAAACAAGCTTGTGATCTACGCCATCGACCTGTTTATGAGGTTGCTTGAAAATTGCATTTGGATTGATGGGCCGCCAAATTTTCCATCGTTTTTCGCCCTCAATTTGAAATACAAAAACATCGTGTGGGTCGTAGTGACGTTTAGTTGTCTGCCCGCCTCGCGGGGTTACGAAACAAGCGACGTCCACATTGCAACTAAATACACCTCCAAACCAATCCGCGAGCTCGGCGCACGCGCGCTCTTCGCTTTGAAGGTTGTTAAAAACTATAGATCCCATCTCTTGTTTAAAAAACGTTTCGGGGTTCTCCGGTTTTTCAACTAGGTCGCCACACGTTTTGTAGAATCGAGTTTTAACTTTTGAGGAGGATTTCGCTAAGGTCGCGAAAACGCGACTCAGCGAAAATAAGTCGCGTGTTATCTCTACGCCAGGATGAGCGTGAAAAACCCGCTTTTGAAAAAATTGTTTAATAAATTCATTAAAATGGACTGTATTCAAAGTTTGCCTTGGGAGAAAATCTCTGTCCTTGAGCGATTCTTCGATAAATTTTTGAATATCTTCGCTTTCCATAAAGATGCGAACAGTGCCATAATTAACTGACTAAATCAATTATTTTATGGTAATCTTGGTATGTATATGCCCCTAACCACCACTACGCTCGGGCGAGACTTTTGGTTTTATCGCATCGGCAGACTCATCTCGGCCCTTGGCGATTTCAGCTCAACAATCGCCCTAAGTTGGTGGACCTTGGAAATGACTTCTTCGACAACCACTCTTGCGTCCATTTTGGCTCCTGCTCTAGCGGTTCGTCTTGTTTTGACCCCGATTTTCGGCGTATTTGCTGACCGGTTCAACCGCAAAAAATTGGTAATTATTGGTGATATTTACCGCGCATGCGTAGCCTTAGGCTTATATTTTTTTGCATCCAACGGAATTTTTAAACTCGAAATAATAATTTCGATACAAATTATAGAGGCCATGGGCTGTGCGTTTTTCAACTCTGCTTCCTTCGGAGTTTTACCGCTGGTCGTTCCGAAATCGAAACTTCCGCTCGCGATACAAAAAACGAAGATCCTAGTTTCTCTGGGAACGATTTTGGGAGGGAGTATCGGCGGGGGAGTCGTGACGTGGTTGGGCATTGCGGCTGCGTTTCTCCTCGACGCGGCAACGTTTTTCGCCGCTGCGCTATTTTCGGCACTAATTCGTATTCGAGCGGCGGAACCCCCGAAAAACTTTAGGTTTCACACGGAAATGCTAGGTGGATTGCGCGTATTACGAGACAATTCCTCACTCGCCAATCTTGGCTTTACCGCAATGTTATTGAACTTCTTTCTTTTCCCGACAAAGCTGGCATTTCCCTTGCTCGCCAAACAGAGTTATGAGCTTCCTGCTTGGGCACTCGGCGCAATTCAGACTGGAATGGGTGTCGGGAGTGTCGTCGGGGCGCTCGTCTGTCACCTGTTCACAAAGCGTCTTCCAAAGGCTCGGGTGCTTACAATTGCAATCTGGGTTTTAGGAGCTTCGATCGCTCTAATGGGCTTAAAAACCCACTTCGCAGTGCTCTGCGCCATAGTTTTCATGGCGGGAGTGGGCTCCTCTTTAGCGAACCTAATCATCTCGACCAATCTGGCGCTAGAGACCCCCAAGACACACTTCTCGCGAGTAAGCTCGATTATTAGTGTAATGTGTGAAGCCGTAGGCCCCCCAAGTTTGATGCTTGCCGGCATACTTCTCACAAACTTCGGAGTCAGCTTGGTTTTGGTTGGAATGGGAATCGGGGTTATTGCGATCACACTGTTTAACTATCGCGACTAATTCCTGTAGGACCGAACCGGAGAACCGCTCTCCAGCGCTAACCAATTGGAATGTATTGGAAAAAATTGGTAGCGGGGGTAGGGTTTGAGTTTGGGCTCCTGCCCAAACTTACAATCCAGAGGCGGCTCACCATCCTGTTTCGCTTTATTGGAGGCCCCTGACCAAATAAAAAAGGCCGTCTTAGCTTGCGCTTTGACAGCCTTTTTTATTTGGTAGCGGGGGTAGGATTTGAACCTACGACCTTTGGGTTATGAGCCCAACGAGCTACCAGGCTGCTCCACCCCGCGATCCTATTCGTGAAGGGCCGACAATAGAGATTCGCGGAATCAAAGTCAACTGCTAGTTTTTTTACTTTTTACGGCGAACTCTTCGAGGGGGTTCGCCGCCGCCGTGTTGGTCAAAGTCGCCTGGGCCTGGCGCGGCATCGTTGTTAGGAATGAGTTTCGGATACCCTTCAACGAAGAACTCCTCCGGCGCACGTTTGGCACCAGCTGGATCCGCATAAAATTCACCGTCACGGAACACTAGAATCTGTTTTTCACCGTGAGGGCCAATTAAGCCAAGCGCCTGTACCCAGTTGCTCATACCGTCCATCGAATATCCTAGCTTGAGATGGGTAAAAGTACCAATGTTCACGTCGTTGCGTACTCGGCTTACGGTGTGGGTGTGTCCGCGCGCGACACCTGAGTTACCACGCCCGAATGCGAGCATCGAACCACCCCGACCGCCAGCTCCCGCATGACCGTGGAGCGCGAGTTCAACCCTACGGTTGCGAGGGCCAACCTTCTTACTCTCCCCCGGGTGGGTAAAGGCCAGGCGGGCCTCGGCCGACACTGGCATGATCAGATACTTTCGTTCGCCGGTTGCTTGATCAAAGTCGGAAAGTCCGTACTTTAAAACCGTTTCCAGGGGGTCTTTACCCTGCCTGGCAATGACGGCGAGCAAATGTCCGATACGATCATTTTTGGCGTCGCCAATGTATTCCCCGTCCTGCAACCAACGGTAGAGCCAGAAATTATGATTTGAATGAACAATAGTGATCAATAGCTGTGGGTCGATGGCTAGCATTGAGTTCACGAACGAGATCACATTTTCTATTTCAGCTTTGAGGTCAAGCTCGCCCGTTTCTGCCTTTTTGGCCATGGTTATCAACAAATCACGTTCGTGATGGCTGATGCTGTACCCGTCCATCAAGTCGTGCAAAATCACTTCACGCGGCTTGAGAGTTAAAATCTGATTGCGGAACGCTTCAAGCAAACGTTGGTGCGTTGAGCCGACATGAATGTCACCCAGCACGACCGCGAGCGGGCGCAAAGGTTCTACCGACTTGGCGCTATAGAATCGGCCGACATCATAGAACCCTTGGGACTCTTCGATGAATTCTACATGGCGTAGATTAAACTCTCCGTTGACGTCGCCCACGTAAGGAAAAATGTTATCCCCGTTACTCTTTTCAATTAAGAGCGCCCCAATCTTATGAACAGCGGCTGCTTTCTCGTCAGTTCGACCCTGAACGTACTTTGCTGAGTGATAATCGGGCAGGGTGATCGCACCAGTGCTCACCAACATGTGGTGAAACAATTCATTGTCCGTGGTGTGGATCACGCGTTGGCGAAACTGAGGAGAACCGATGATCTGAGTTTGGCCGACCTCTCCGAGGTCCTCTAGTCCTTCAAGCGGATTTACTTGCTTGGCAAGAATTTTAATGTTGTTGAGCCGCAGAGTTGGGCTGAGTTCTACCTTGTGGGTTTGAATAAAAACACGCGGGTGCTCGAGCAGTTCTTTTGGAAGGCCGGTGGTCTGCAAATTAGCCGGGTAGACTACAATGATCGCATCTTTTTCTTCAGCCATTTTTACTAGAGCATTAAAGGCTTCTTGGTGAATACGGTGGCCAGCGACTGCGGTGGTTTCGATTATCGCACGAGAGGTTTTGATAGCCTCAATCATTTTTTTTGCGCGTTCTTCAGAGTGAATGTCAGTGTTAATAACGTTGGCCATTTGCGCGCCCTTGCTCGAAAAAGCAATGGCGACGAGCTCGTCGTAGCTGAGGAACGGGCGTTTTTTTCCAAAAAATTGTTTAAATTCCGGAGCTCGTACATTGAGCTCTGCAGCGAGTTCGGCTTCCTCGGGAACTCGGCCATAGAACCGCGCTATCTTCGTGAATGTTTTAATGACCCGGTTGCGGGCAAACTCTACATCGGAAGGTCGCGCATTTTTGACCATAGCGAATAGGTCATTCATTTCCCCGTAAACCGCCTTCAACTGGCTCTCTGGGGTACCGGTTAATTGACTGAGTTCCTCGGCGTTTGGAACTCGCGAGCGAGTCTTTAAAAAATAACCCGCCTTTTTTAACATGTACATTTTGGAAGAATCGAAAAGCGAAGGCAGCTCGCGCCAGGCAAATTGCACGAAGTCAGAAATATTGGTTACCCCGGGGATTTCAGCGAGAAAGGCTTTTAGCTCGGCGGGAGTCATTTTTAATTCGGCTGCAAGTTCAGCGCGAGTAGGAATTTTGTGGTTCTTTGCGACGAACTTAGCGGTTTTGACAGCAGAGTTCAGAATTACATTGTCGTCACCGTCAAGGTCTTCGATCGAAAGGCGACCGACGATTTCCTTACACGGCGGTTCTTTAGGTTCTTTCGGACCTGCGGCGAAGCCAGGTTGAGCGGCGAAAATAAATGAAACAATCATCGCGAATTTAAAAATGTTCACCATTGTCTATTCTCCCCGTTCGCCAATCGGTTTTCCGGAATGGGTTATTACGCTACAAGAAACATCAGGAACAAAGGCTGCGCTAAGTTGGGCGTTGATTTGTGGGATGAGCTTCTGTTGCTCCGGCGAAAGCCGATCGAGGGGACCCACGATGTCTTCGAGCGTTGCCGCACGTGGCGGTTGATTGGCCTCAATCACTGCGATTTCAGGAAATGGGCGAGCTTCGATCTCATCGCGAAAGCCGAGATTCCATATAACGAATTTGATAGGGCCGATATTACGATTGGCCTCAGCTTGCGCAAACTTAGTCATGGCGTCGATCGTGCGTTGATCGTCTTCCGGGAGCACTATGGTGTGCGCTTCGTCGTTTAGGCGACGCTGTAGATTGTGAGTCACCTGTTTTACGAATTCAACTTTACGTTTGGTGATTTCGTAGCTGGTGGTCAAAACCGTGTAGTCTTCGTGGCTGACGCCGTGAATGTTACGTGAGTCGGGCAGATGCAGTATACGGGTGGCCTCTTTCTGGTGCCAAAGGAGGTGTTAAAACTTTTCGATCCCCTCAGAGCGCGCGTGGGCCCGAGCCGATAGAATGCCAAAGTACTTCGCGGTTTCAGGGTGGGCGAGCATGAGCTGCATCAAAGGCCACGCTTTGCCCCTAATTTTGTCGCCGCTAGGGTCAGCTTCAAACGCTGCTTTGAGATCGTTTAAGAGATGGTTTTGCTTGCCACGATTGTCGATAAGAAATTTTTCAAACGTCTGGGGCGCCACAATCATGTAGTTACCCGGCTCAATAATGGTGCCGTCTTCGAGTTTGAATTTAATGCCGATAGGGCCCGGCGCACCTTCTCCGCGAGCCAACAGGCTTCGCCCTTCGCGGTCCACCAAACGGTAAAGATCTCGTGGGGAAACGTCGATTGTTTCGGGACCTTCTATTGGAGATTGTAAAACGTTGGAACGATAAGTGATTCGATAGAGTCGGAAATGAGTTTTAAAGGCGCCACGCAGAGCTTCAACTAAGCTGTTATCGAAATCGCTGTAGACATAAATGCGGGCCGCCGAAGAAGAAGGTTGAAAGAGCAAAAGCGAAAGAAAAAACGCAAAATATAACGGTTTAAGAGTGTGCCCCCAGATTCGAGATCTGTAATCCCCCATGCGCCATCCCCCAATGGTTAAATTGTGTTCCCCAGAGCGTGACTATAGCGTCCCGCCATAAAGGTCAATACCCGGCCACCCCAAATATGTGGACTGGGAATAGAAAATCGGAAAGGGATGGGGCCGTCAAGATTCGGGGAAAAATAACTTTATACGCAACGCATTATTTGAGCGCTAGGTTTCGGAATTCCAAGTTCACCTAGTACTTAAGTAAACCCGCGAAATCTGCTTTCTTTACGAACTTGAGTTGGCCAGGTTCGAGGCCTTGAATCGACAAATGTCCGATCGCGGTTCGCATGATTCGATCAACCAAGAGGCCACGGCGATTGAGGAGTTCGCGCAAATCAAGGCGCGCCCCTTCAGTTACTTCAAGTTTAAGCCAGCTTTTGTTGCGCAGCGCTTGTTCAATTTGTAGGTCCGCAAACCGAACAACGCCCTCAGCCGAATAAATACCGTCTTTGAGTGAGGAAAGAGTTTTTTCATCAGGATGCCCTTTAACCTTAACCATGTAGAGTTTTGGCAGGCCGCGGGCTTTGACGATGTTGTTGAGCATGTCGCCGTCGTTGGTGAGAAGCATGAGGCCCTCGGAGTTGAAATCCATTTGCCCGACCGGTAGCACCCGTTCACGCACGGTTCGCAGATAGTCGGCGATGCACGGGCGACCTTCGGGGTCTTTTAGAGCGGCGATGACGGCTTTCGGTTTATAGAAAACCAAATAAAGTCGCTCAACGTCGGTGAGAATTAAACTGCCGTTAACTTTGATTTTATCTTTATCGGGATTGGCTTTAGTGCCGAGCTCGGTGACTGTACGCCCGTTCACCGTGACCGCCCCTTCAAGGATCAAACGCTCAGCTTCGCGGCGCGAACAAATGCCCGCGTTGGCTATAATTTTTTGTAACCGTTCGCCGCTCGCGGCGTGCGCTGCGATTGTCGCGGGGTCGAGCGCCGAGTTGACCACTGGAGCTGGTTGGTCAGGGTTGTAAGGGGTTTTCGGGGTGCTCACGGAATAGGCGGTTTTTTTCCAAGGGCCCTTAAATGACTTTTTCTTTAATTCGCGGGACGGACGGGCATTTCGTTCCTCACGCCCTCCTCGGTGAGGTCTTCCGTCGCGGGGGCCCGCGCCGTCGCGACGCGGTCGGCGTTCCGCTGTAGAAGAGTCCGAAAATCTACGACGTGAATCGCCCGTGCGAGCGCGTGAATCGCCAGTGCGAGCGCGTGAATCGCCCATGCGAGACCGCGAATCGGGCCGTGCGCTAGTTCGGGAATCCGTTCGTGAACTCGATTTCGAGAATCGCGCACCTGGTTTGGCCGTCGATTTTTTTCGAACAATGGTGTTTCTTTTGTTGTCGGTGCGAGTGGTTCTCATCTTGGGATTCCTGTTCATTTCGATTGTCGATATAATTGATTTATTCGTTGCATGCGAAGCCAGTCATCGTCATCAAATGTGATATCGAGTGCACGCTCGTTTAAATCTTCTAAAACTGTTTCTTTAGGTAATTCATTAGATTTGCGGCCCGGCACCGTAAACCCCGCTAAAGTTTCGAACGCACGAACTCGGTCCCAAAAACGCGCCTCGCGCAGCGCAGCGATTGCGTGATATCGCTCGAAGACCACTTCTATCATATGAGGTGATTCGGACTTTTCGAGCAGTTCATCGAGAAACGTGAGAGCAAGATTCAAGCCCCTACCCGCAGCGGCCACTCGCGGAACTTCGTGGTGGGCAAAACGATCAAAAAAAACTAATAATTCGAGGTCTGAAAGCAGGCGTTGTTTAGAAAAAAGGCTAAGCATTCGAAAAATAATCGAAAGCGCTTTTGTTGAAGGCTCTTGTTTTTCGAGGCGGCTAGTGACCAATTTTATGACCATCCGAGGCTGAATCGATCCTCTTTCGGAAGCCTTTAGTAGTTCGAGAAAAAACGTCTCGACCGCTTGATCCTGTAAAATTTCGGTGTCTTCGATTCGGCCAAAAAAATCGCGAAGAACAAGCGAACACTGGTCTTTGTCCAAACTGCCGATAATGGCATTGAAATCAATGGGGGGTACCGCGCTTCCTTGGCGGGCGGCGCCGGCAAAGTTCGGAATTGTGAAAACACCCAAACTCAAGGCCAACCAGAAAATGCGGATTTTTGAAGTAGCTACGATCATGGTGCTTTGCATTACATTAATCGACCAAATTAATCAATAAGGTGCGTGCCATAATCCGTTCAGCGTTTTTTTGAGGAGGTGGGGCGCTCGGATAGCTCGTTGAACTGGCGTTCAATTTCTTCGGAGTGTTGCCTTCGAGTACCGAGCAGGTCGAGGCATCGAGCTAGTTCCGGTGCGTTGGTCGGTGTATGGAGCTGCGGGAGCGTCTCATTTCGCGCTCGGCGTAGGGCCGTGCCCTGGTCGACTAATTCGCTAATAATCCGCTCCTTTTCCGTGACCAAAGTGCGACCAAGTGCTCGCACGTAGGCTCTCGCTAACTTTTCGGAATACGGTAACGAATGACCGATATTTTCACTGATTAAATAACTTTCGAACGACGAGGCGAGGCTATCATTCGCATGAGAGAGCGACTGCGTGGGGTCCCGCTCCAAAAACATGCGAAGAGTAAGTACGCCTTTGTCGATTTCGCCAGCAAATTGCTCGAGGTCGGAGGAACCTCGAGCCGTGGAATCGACTCCAATTGCGCCGGAGAGAATTTTTGGAAATATGCTGAAAAGTTGATTGCCGCGGCCTTCGTCCACGAGGTGAGAGTAAGCAGCATTGCTGGCGGTATTTATTTTTCGCTTGCTGGGTACCAGTATTTCACCACTGATTGAGGCGCGCAGGTTCTTAATTTCTTCGGACATTCCCCGATAGGAAGCGGCAATGAATTCTAAGAGGTCTGAATCCGCTTTGGTGGCAGCAAAGGGCCTTGCATTTAATAGCAGTTCTTCTTTTTCTCGGAAGTGCCGCGCGAGGCGATCGTAGAATCGTTCACTATAGTCACGAACCATTGCAGTTACACCTGCGCGGTCGTCGAGCTGTAGTGGACTAAGGGAAAGACCCGATTCGTTCTCGGTAGTCACGGTGCTCAAGACGAAGTGCGTGGCGGCTTTCAGCTTTTGGTCTTCGGGGTTCTTTAAAACGTAGTGGGCCTCTGCGGCTCGTATGAAAAGTGGGATAGTTCGCTCGACAGTTCGAAAGTTGCCATCGCTGTTTTCGACAGCA
Source organism: Bacteriovoracaceae bacterium UBA4573 (assembly GCA_002387735.1). Lineage (GTDB taxonomy): Bacteria > Bdellovibrionota > UBA1018 > UBA1018 > UBA923 > UBA923. The sequence continues at coordinate 20,389 of DGKJ01000094.1, forward strand.
CGCTCTATCATGAACGATTGAGTTGCTTGGGGAATTACCAAACGAATGCCCTTTTCGGCTTCGTAGTCTCGAATTGTTTTAGTGATCACTTTTTGCTGTTGTTCGGTGTCAGACGAAATCGGCGGAAGAAAAATTGCCGAAGTAGACATGCGTTTTACCAGGCTATCGACCTCCCGAAATTCCTTCTGAGCCGAGGCTTCGTTGCCGTGAATCAATGCATTGCGAATTACATCTACGAAATACGGACGAATCGGCTTACCTGCGCGGTAAGCTGAAAGTAGGGATTGATAGCTTGAGTTCCGAACGTCGACGTTTAATATGAGAATTACGGTCGTACCCTTGAGGTTGGAAGACTGTTCGTCGCGGCCGTCTTGGTTTCCGAAAACCGCGCCGAGCAGACCACGAATTTGGCCGTGGTCCGATTTATCGAGCTCGTCGAGCGTCAAAATTTTCTGAGGATTATTGCTGGCATGGAGGGAGGCCGCAACTTTCGTGACCGAAAACTTGGTATTAGGGTCGTAGTTTCGCATGTCAACATAGCGGCGTTCCGCGCCAATTTCTAGCGCCACCTGTTCGGCGAGTTCAGTTTTCCCTGTGCCGGATTCACCAAACAGCAGGATTAGATTCGTGGGTTTGTCTTTAAAACCACCTCTGGCGGCGGCTAATAAGTTCTGTTTAATTTCTAAAATCTGATTTTTGCGTCCAATAAAAGCATTTTGCGAAGCGGTAGTAGAGTCGGCGTCCAGACGTTTTTCGAGAGATTCAATGCGTCTGAGATCTTCAATACGGAAAATCGGTTCGCTGAAACCGCCGTGAGACGCTGCTAAAATACGAACAGTTTCGGTTAAAAAAAGCTCGCGATTTTCCAAACCACCGCTGTTGCGGAGTCCATAGCGTACAGCTTCGATTAGCGCTTCCTCGATAGTGGGACCGCTTTCGATGTCTTGCGCCGAACGTGCAAGCAGTTGCTTAGCGCGACTTAAAACTGAAAAAATTGTCGACTGATCGATTTTTAGATCGAGCGCTTTATTAACTCGTTCCGTTAAGTACTGCACCTGAGAATGTCGATCGAGAAGAAGCCAGGGATTCACGGCAACTAAATTCATTCGAAGCCGCTCGGAGACGACCTTGGGCAAAGGCGGTCCCCCTTGTTCGAGCACAACATCGGCGCCCATATAGCCTGGCGCCGGTGTGGCGCGATTGCGCTGCGAGATATCTTCTAAACGAGTGTGTCGAATGGGTAGCGTGTTGGTATCCGTTACAATTGAAACGCGAAGATCTAGCGATAGATGCCTTGTTTTGAGAGCATTTTTCCACTCGTGTAACTGATTGGTCAAATTGTCGATATGTTCGTCGGAGATAATATAGCGACTTGAGTGGGGAACCAGTTCAATGACAAGGTGAAGAGCTTTTAGAGGCTCGTGTGCAGGACTATTATGATTTTCAATTAAAGTTCCGAGTTTCGACGAGAGCAGCATGTCTATGTCAGGAAAATAAAAGGCTCCAATATCGTCAATGCGAACGTAGACGGGTACAAATTCTGTCGGTAATTCGGATCTAGTTGAATTAGAGGGGGCTAGCAATTCAGCGACGAACTCTGTTTGAAATGTTGGTCGATGTTCCAGAATGTCTTCTGGAATTAGATATAGGACCAAGTCGGGTTTTAAATGGGGTCGATCAATTTGAAAGGTTCCCCCGTTGTCGAAGTCGAGCCTAAAGGTGCTATGCTTCGACTTCCCGCCATTCTTGTTAATTAGTTTCTCGGAAAAGGGAGTTTGGGGAATAAAACCCTTCTGAATCCACGCAGGAAGATACTCTCCTAGTGCGGAAAAAGTATAGGGAGCGCCTTTGGTTGTTTGGTTAGTTGCGAGCAATCGAGAAATTGCTGGGTAACCCGCGTCCCAAGTAACTTCGCTTTCGATTGTTTTGGTGGTTCGCCCACTGGCGTTGGAGTCTAGATTATTACCGGACTTACCCTCCCGGATTGAAAATATAGGAACGGTGCGACTGGTTTCGTTTTCGTCAGTCCAAACGAGTGAAAAAGTTTCTTCGCGTTGGTCTGACGATTTAGAAAAGGTGCGTCGGATCCGAGTGCGCGAATCTGTCAGATTCGCCAAGCGGGTCTCACTCGGAGCCCAAATGAACTTTCGCGTTGGGTAGTCCTCTTGTTGGGCGATTTCCAGTAAGTTCATTACATTGCGAACTTGGTAGTGTTGAAAGTAGAAAGTATTTCGAACCGGGGAGTGCAACACTAGGGCCGATCCTGTGACCTGTCCAAAACTATTTTTATGGGTCGGGAGTACGGCGTAGCCGGAAAGTGGTTGACTCATTTTCAGCGACCCATGGGAGGCAAAAGGAATTTTCATTTTTACGACGCCCTGCCCAGTGTTCGGATCGAGTGCAATGGCAAATACTTCTCGGTCACCTGAGTGCAGGAAAAACAGGCGTGCAGCAGTTGGATTTTGATTGTCGGGTGAACCGTACAGGCCTAAGTCATACACTCGAGTTTCCTGCAGTTCCTCAATCGAATGATAGTAAAACAAAGGGTTCGGGTGCTGTGTTGTGGAGCGCTCAGCTGAGGGGTGCGCAATGCAAAGCGACCAACGTGGCTGTTTTTCTGAAATCGAGGGATCCGCCTTAACCGAAAAATTTTGAAGTCGGACGCGCTCCGATTCACTTAAAACGAGGACCACCGTTCCATCGGATTCAACTTTCAGACGGCCGATCGGCCGGAATTGAGACTCAGCGATTGCAACGTGTTCTTCGTTTGCAGCGGCCCGAGGAGCAAACCCCACGGGGGCAAGGAGGACAAGCCAGCACGAGAAAAGAAACCACCTCATTGGCTTTTCCCCTTTGGTAGTTTCGAAATCTGAGCCTCAATTGCAGCCGCGATGCTCTGGCGAGTTTTAATGAGTTCGTTACACTGCGCAAGTGCGGCCGGTAGTTCAATCCGTGTGTTTGACTGGTCAGCCCGTTTTCGTATTTCTTCGGAGTACTTTTTACCTTCGTCTACCATTCGGTCGATTAGGTACCAACTGTCATGGGCAAACACTTCGCCCAATTTGCGAATATAAACTCTGGAAACTCGAATGGGGAGAGGGGCGTTTCGATCGATGCCACTTTTTTCAAGGTAAGTATCGTACCAGGCTCGAGTGCCTGCGTGAGCAATATCAGGGGTCGCGATTAACTTGCTAAGCGTGATTATTCCTTTATCGATTTCGTGACCGACGAGTTCGGTAGCTTGAAGTTCGTCACCGTCGAAAAGCCCGAGCGCTGCGGGGAACAGTTTGAAGTAGGATCCAAAAAGTATATTTCCTTCCCCGGCTTGAAATTCGGAAATAGCCGGCGTGGGGCGGGCTATAAGCGTACGCTCTACTTGGCTTCGAAGTGCTTTTAATTCTGATTGGACTCCCGCATAGGTGTTGGCGATGTCGTTTAGAACGTCAGATTGCGCTTTAACAGGAGTTTGATTCTTAGCCGTTCGAAACAGTTCTTCTTTTTCGCGAAAGTGGCGAATAAGACGATCATAAAATCGATGCTGTTGATCCCGCAACATAGTCACAACGCCGATGCGATCGTCTAGTCGAAGTGGAGCCAGTTCCAGGGTTAAGTGGGAATCTCCTTCGCGAGATTCCACCGGTTTCAGCTGATAGTACTTCGAAGCAGTGAGGGCTTCATCGTTAGGATTGCGAATTACATATTCCGCCTCGGCGGCCCGAAAAAATGACGGAATTGCCCGTTCGACAGAGCGAAAATTACCATCAGAGTTCTCCACGGCTCGCGCAATCAGGAACTGAAGAGTTTTATTGGGCACCACAATTCTCACGCCCTTTTCACGCTCGTAGGCTCGGACCTTTGCATCGATCAACTGCTCCTGTTGGCCAATATCGGCGGAAATCGGCGGCATGAATATAGCATCATTTACGAATCGTTTTACGAAACTATCGGCATCGCGAAACTCTAGTTGGGTATCGTTGCTGTCGTCACCGTAAAGCAGCGCATTTCGAATCACTTCCACAAAATAAGGTTTGACCGGTTCGTTGCGTTTGTAGGCATCGAGCATTTGGCGGTAACTCTCGTTACGAACATCGATGTTCAAAATCATGATAACCGTAGTGCCTTTGAGATTTATTTCGAGGTCCTTGCCGTCGCGATTGCCAAGAGTGGCAGCAAGGGTGTTGCGAACTGTCTCGCTTTTCGATTTATCTAGTTCGTCGAGAATTAGTATTTTTTGAGCGCGGCTACTGGCCTGTAGTGCGATTGCTGCTTTTTGCAGGCTGTTTTCACCCATTGCATCGTAGTTTCGCAGGTCAATGTAGCGGCGTTCAGCTTCGGTTTCTCGGGCGATTGCTTCGGCCAATTCAGTTTTACCAGTTCCAGACTCGCCGAAAAATACAATCACGTTGGTGGCTTTGTCTTTAAAACCCCCACGTGCTGCGGAGAGTAAGTTTTGTTTTACTGCTTCGATCTGACGTTCGCGACCAATAAAATTAATTGGCGACGCGGTGGTCGACGAAGCATTGAGTTTGCGACCCAGCGCTTCGATTCGTTTAAGGTCTTCGACTTCGAAGCGCGGTTCGGTAAACCCTCCCAGAGAAGCAGCGAGTATGCGGGCGGCTTCGGCAAACAAGATAGCGGAATCGTTGTTGCTGTTGCGTTTGGCAAATTTAAGCGCCTCTAGAAAGACCGAAGAAATACCATTATAGGCGTCGAGACGTTGTTCCAGTCTCGGCAAGAGGTGTTCGGCACGAATCAGAATTTCGTCAATTTCTGCAGCGGACAACCGCAAAGCCACCGAAGTCTCGATTAGCTCGGATAAATGCTGAAGTCGCGAATTGCGAGAAAGCAGAGGCCAAACATCTACCAATTGAGGTGTTTGATTTAATTTTTTTCGAAAATATTCGAAAACAGTACTCGAGAGTTCACTCAAGCGGATTTGACCGAGCGCTCGATCGCGAGGCTCGGCGGCGCTTTGTGGCGTGGTGCCTCGAACTCGCCTGAGGGCCTCAGTGAAGGCGAGTGACTGCTCCAGGGTGTTGCTGGGTAGCGTGCGGTCATCGCTGACTAGCGCGATACGCAGCGGGGTTAAAATTCCGTGCTCCCGAAGTGTTTTGGGCCATTCTTCGAGGTGGTCGATGAGTTTGGTTAAATGGTTCAAGTCAAGCTTAGTCTGAGTCGCGTTTGGGACCAACTCGATGATCACCACGATGGCTTCTGGCAAAGAGTTCTCGGAGAGTCGCAGCGACAAAGTTGCTCCTAGTTTAGAATTTAGAAGACTTTTGATACTAGGAAGATTGAATTCCGTAATGTCTTCGATACGGATGTATACAATTTCAGATTCGAAGGGGTGGTGAGCGTCGAGTTTTGAGTGGGCCTCTATCAGTTGAGCAATCAATTCTGAACTAGTATTTGGGTTCAAGTCTATCAACTGATTGGGGATCGATAGCACTAAAAGTTCATTACGCCTGGAACCGCTCTTATGTGCAGAGTCGTAGCTGTCGGACTCGCTCGGGTTGATAAAATCGCTAACCATGCTAACCAGATTTTGAAAAATATTTGGCAAACTGAAACTTCCAACGACATGTTCCCAGCGGCCTTGGCGTACCCAGGACCCGAAGGGGTCCGAAAGACCCGCAAATGAATAGGGTCTTAGAGGAGCTGAGGACTTCACCGCGCGAGCCTCGAGACCATAAACGGGAAAACTATTTAGAAACCTAAGGATTGCTTGAGCCCCAGTTTCCCAAGCTACTTCCCCAGTTCGCGGCGAATAAGGGCTGTTGTGGGTTGCTTGCTTTGATTCGGGGTAATGGTTTTGCCATAAGGTTACGGAACGTGTTTGATCGTTCTGGTCGAGCCATTGAAGCTCAAACGTCTTTTCGCCAATCGAGCGAATTCGAGTCGTGCGGGCGAGCAAATCAACTGAACGCGTTTCACCGGGGCCCCAAAGTTCGCCAAAGAAAGTGAGCTTTCCGAGATCAACCGACAAATAATCACCGTGCCGGGAAATGCGAACAGGAACTGGGTAAAAGGTGTTCCGCAGCGGCGAGTGAACCACCATCAACCCAGCATTGAGTACGATTTCTCGTGGATCAACAAATTGCGGAGTCGGAATAAAAGCGTACGAGTCGATTGGTAGTTTGCCGAGGCTTTTAAACGAAATGTCCGATGAAGGTAGCGATTTCGCGACTAGTTTACCATCAGTCAGTTTTTGTAGGGAAAAAGCAAAACTACTTAACGGATTATCGCTGGAGCGCGCAAAAAACATCGCTCCGATCGAAGGGTCGGTGGCCTGACCAATTGAAAAGAGCTCATACTTTAGTATGGCGTCGGCCGGCGCGAAGTTAGTCACTCGGTAAACGTCGATATCGCCGTCGCTGTTTTCCGGGAGTCCGATAGTTAGTACGTATCCGGCTTCGTTTCCCTTATGAAAGTGAACTAGTTTGAACCCTTCTACGGCGAGTTCATCGCCGTGGATGTGAATCGTAAAAGTTTTGTTTGCGCCGATAGAAAAATGGCCAGGCTTGTGAAAGGGCGCTTCCAGAGTTTCGCCGCTTTGGGCAGCGAACACCTGAGAAGCAGGCGCAACAAGGTTAGTTAAAGTCGCAAAAGTAATTAGGTTAAAGGCGCATAAAAGGGGATAAAACAGCTGCGACATATCGCGCCGTGTCTAACACGATCAAATAAAAATGATCAATTTAATTAGTCTGAAAAAACAATGAATTAGACCCATTTCCTATAGCTCTTATATCTTGATTTAAACTGTCGGAATTGGTAAGGGCTCGCCATGAATTTCAAGAAGTTCACGGGGTTGGCCGTGAAGAGTTATCTGGCAATCAGCCTCGCGCTGTTTGGTGCGCCCCTTTGGGCTGCCGACAACGACTGCGACGACGTCCTACGATTGGGCACAATTCGAATTATTCGCGACGGGCAATTTACCCGGGACCGCGGTTTCGATGAGGCCGCTCATATTTTTGGACGCCGCTACCGGCGGGATGTTTTGCGTTTACGTGCAGGGCAACGTTGGTTCGATGGGGGGGCGGGGGATGCATTTGTAGGCCAGGTATATCGCGGGTTGACGCCGTTTCGGGAACGCCTATCTTCGGGAATTGCCGCTCTCGAAATAGAATTGCATGGATCGAAAATTCGGCGTCCGGAGGGGAAGCCGACTCACCCCGGAAATATTTCATTAAAAAAGAAACTGGATCAGATTTCGATTACTGATCGCGCGGACTACGTGGGTCTCACCTATGGTGCGAGCGCATGGGTGCCGCGCAGTTCCCAGAACGGTCGCTATCGATTGTTCGTGGGAAAATATTTTTCGGAAGTATCAAACGAAGATATTGGTGCTACCGATCTGATTACAGATCTATTCGGACTAATACCGTATTCCGTGGACCCCGACACAGTATTGGCGCGTTATCTTACGCTGAGCCGCCGCGAGGGCGTAATTTACATTGCCGACGGCGGTCCTCGTTCACAGTTCCTTTCCGAATCGACAGTGAAAAAACGTGACGGGCGAATCGTTTCATTTCTAGACTGGATGCGTGAAATACCCGGAATTCGCGTACAACACCGCCCGCAATCCGAGGACACGGTGCTTTCAACTCTTTTGATGCGAGAAATAAGAACGGTGTCTTCTGCGCGAATCACTAAGATTCAGGCCTTCACCGCCAAAAACAATATACGTTTTCCAAAGTTAAAAATGGTCGGAAAACTCTCTGACGCCGATCGATTTGAAACTAAAGAATTTATCGAAACCATGGAAAACCACGTGGTGATTCCGCTCGAACCCTAGATTTAAATTAAATTGTCGATTCTGGTTCGCGCTCGCGAACGTCTTCAACGACGGAGTCGCTGTTCGGCTGCAGTGACACAGCTTGATCCACCGTTTCCGAAATCGCTTCGAGGTGGCGCTCGTTCATAGCGAGTTCAGCCGCTCGTTGCAATTCGGGCGATGGTAGATGTTCATTCGGTTTAAGCGCTTCACTTGCGACGACGTTGTCGTTTTCATCAAGAGTAAGACCCT
>DGKJ01000089.1:0-3930 GCA_002387735.1 Bacteriovoracaceae bacterium UBA4573
CGACTACACACGCACCCACAAACTCGTCCACCAAAAGAAAAAAATACTTCCAAAAATCAAAAAGAAATTTTTTAAAAAAGTACCTAGCCATGAAATAGCTGCAGTTGTTCAACTTCAATCCAATTTGGAAGCTGAAGTTATCCGCACGGGCAAGCCAATAACCTTAATTCGAGCTAAAGAACTTTACGAAAAACAAAAAAAATTAACCGACGCCTACATTGAAGCGCTGGCGCCCTACACTACGAACAAAACCACTACCTGTACTTCTAATTCGATTCCGGTGTTCGGTACTAAATTGGGCAGTTTTTTGAACAATACAATAACTAGTGACTACTTTTGGGTTAATCATTGCACCAAGAGCACTTTAACTTCACCAAACTATTCCGGTTTATCGAGTTACTTCGAACTACGTAAGAACGGGAATTTTTTCTTAAACATGGACTATAATCGTGGCGAAGATTTTCTACTTTCAAACGGCTCGAAAGTTCGAACCTATAAATACTGGAGAGCCCCGATTTACGAAAAAACAAATACGGGTCAATTACCAAAAGCGCGCAATACCATTTTCGCGCCGGGGCACAGCATAATTTATGATTCCGTCTATGAATCGAACGGATTGAGATACTCGTTTAGAACCGCACTCCCAATGAACATCGAAGAAACCCAGGAATTTCTCACTGACAAACGAAAGTTTGAAGATTGGATCCTGCGTGTGGAAGTAGGTTTTAATCAGTTTTTAAATACGAACTCGGCAACAATTGCCCCCAAAGAATGTGCGGCAGCGCAAGCCCCGGTTTCGTCGGCGCTACCCGCGACGAATACATCGATTTCTAATTCCGAGAATGAACCGTCAGAAGGTCTTGAGGCAGACTAGTCGCTCTGCCTCCATCGAGCCCTAAATATCTTACCCACTCCACTCTCTAAATGAATCACGCGACTGCGCCGAAGAGTCTTTGTATTCAGTGACGCTTTAACCGCACGGAGGCGCGTGTCATGCAAAGAAATCCAGAGAACGATTCAACGTCCCTCACTTTCGAAGAATACCGCGATTGTTTTGGTGACGCGGGCGAAGTCATGAAGCGGCATTTGTTATGCACGCTTTGCGGTGGCCACCTACATTTCAATCACATGGCTGACTTTCGCAACGGTATCATTCAAGAAACCGCTCGCTGTCCTGACTGCGGCATTCGCGTACGCGCGCGCTTGCACAAACTCCAATAACCGTCAGGACAGGGCTAAATATTCACTCTCAGACAACCCGTTTTCGCGACAGAAACTTTCGCAGGCAGCGCGTTGTTCCGCGGTCCCTACGCCAATTAGTACTAAATCACTTTCACTCCGCCACTGACGACTCCAACTTACCGGGCTTTGAATTTCAAAACCATTCCAGGCCATTCCAATTCTTTTGGGACTCACGTCGACTACTCCACCAATAGGCCACCCGAAACCCATCACCATTGTAAAGATTCGCTTTCCTGTGGGGCCCAAACCAAAGAACCATAGGCGAGTTTTGCCCGTTGTTTTAAGCCTCTGGTTCACAAACCGGCGTTTAACTTCGACGAACTTATCGTCAGCATACGCGGCGTGGGTCCGGGTCAGTCGCGTAGAATGGTCTCGCCACAAAATCAAATTTGCAGGAATTTTTTCGGCCTTAAATCCCATTAAAAAGAAACGATGTAACCACTCATAGTCTTCTGGGATTTCTTCTAAAGAATACGGCCCAACTGTGCGCCATGTGGCGGTTCTTAAAAACCAGGTAGGGTGCGGCAAGGGGGAATCAATCCACATTGCGCGCTCAAGAGCATGGTGACTTAATATTGAATTACTCCAAATACCAAAACGCTGCATTCCAGCGTTTGTAATCGCGTCGCAATTTTTGTTCACGTTTGTGGTAATTTGGCAGCTCCACAAATCAACGGCCCCCCCAGAGGCCGCAGTCCACTGCAATTCGAATCGCCGTGGTGCACAAATGTCATCAGCGTCCAGGCGCGCCACCCAATCGCACGACACATGTTCCATTCCAGTATTCAGGGCACTCGCGATTCCCACCCCCAGGGTGCGGACAATCTTTATTTGAAATTTCTTATCGTTTTGTTTTTTAAATAAATTCAACAAATGGCCTGTAGAATCCGTCGAACCATCGTCAATAAGCACTATTTCACAGGGCAGTAGCGTCTGTGTTAGAATGCTGTCTAGGGCGTCTTGCAAAAAAACGCCGCCATTACGAACGGGCAACAATACAGAAAAAGGACCCTTTACACTCATGATCTCTAAACCTTTTACGATTTTATCGTTGCTAATCGCCAGCACTTTTTTGGGTTCCACAGCGGTGTCGTTTAGTCAAACGCCCAATGCCTCTTCGAAGATTCTACTTCTCACCGACTCCCACGGAGTGAGCGATTACTCATTCGACTTGATCGACGGACTGGAAAATCACACTCAACAGGTACGAGTCATCGCACGATGCGGTGGTTCGCCGAACTGGTGGTTCAACCGAACCAGCACTAACTGTGGAATGCTCGACAAAGAATACGGCGGTAAGAAAAACTACCTTCCTTATCACGAATTCAAAAAATTAAATAAAAAGAAGCGGCAACAAATTGGAAAGACTCCAGACCTTAATAAGGTTTTGCCGAAGGATGGCACTGTCATTCTTACGCTTGGCACGAACATGGTCACCGACTTCGCAAAACAAGAAATACCGGATAACCCAAAATTTGATTGTCAAAAAAAACGCTTGTCTCAAATGGCCGGAACCTATTGCATGGCAAAAGCTATAGAGGAAAATGGAAATCGCTGCATTTGGATTGGCCCGCCCAACGTCACAGTTTATTCTGAAGAAGCGGTGGATAAAACCTACAAAATGATTGCCGCACTGGCGCCCAACTGCAACATTCTCGATAGTCGAACCTATTTAAAGTACTCAGGGTCCGACGGAAAGCATTACACCGCTAAGGGCTACAAAAAGTGGGCTGCCGCCGCTCTGGCTGATATCACTCTGCTTCTTAAATCAACAAATGGCGCACAAAAATCTGTCAATTCGGCGGAAGCGACTACAAGCTTTGGTCGCAGTGCCGAGTAATTAATCTTTATTATTCGATTTTCTTTTTGAAACTCGTTTTTTGGCCCGCACTTTTCGATGAAAGGTGATCGCGAATCGATGGGCTTCATCACGCACTTGAGTAAGCACGCGGAAGGCGCCAGTCGCTGGTTTTAACATAATCGGATTTTTCTGGCCCGGTTTAAAAATTCGCTCGAATGAAGCTTTCACTTCGGAAGCTCCGAAATCGCGCTCAGTGCGCGCCTTGGCGATGGAAACTAAGTCTACGCCAACCACTCCGAGTTCCTTAAAAATCGCTTCGGCTTGAGAAAGCTGCCCTTTGCCGCCGTCAATGACCACGAGGTCTGGCAAAGACTGGTCGTTTTCAAACCTGCGACCTAGTACTTCGCGAAGACTGCCGAAGTCGTCGACACCGGTTACTTCACGTACGTGATACCGCCGATAAAGGTCTTTTTCAGGGCGACCGTCTAAAAACACCACTCGAGATGCAACCGTGCCTTCCCCTTGAAAATGCGAAATGTCATAACACTCGATGCGACTCGGAAAGCGCTCGAGTGCTAAACGATAGTGCACATCGTTTAGGTCCTCCATTGCACTTCCCACGCGGCTTGCGATGTCGGTAAGTCGATGGTCGGCGGTTTTTTTGACCATCGAAACCAACTCAAGCGCTTCGCCTCGCCGGGGAATACGAAACTCAATGGCGCGCCCAAGAGCGCTCTCGAGCACTCGAATTTGGTCTTTCATTAATACTTCACATTCTTCAGGCAAAAGGACTTCCCGAGGGAGCAGTTGGGAACTCGTTTCAGAGCGCGACAAATAGTACTGTGACAAAAATTCAAATAGCACTTCCGGCGAAGCCATATCGGGGT
>DGKJ01000089.1:4091-7475 GCA_002387735.1 Bacteriovoracaceae bacterium UBA4573
AAGCCATATCGGGGTCGACGTTCTCAAACGGGTATTGAAACACACCTACCGCGCGCCCTTCCCGCACGTTGAGCACCACCACTACCGCACGCGAGGCCTTTCCGTCGGCCGACTCACCGCGCGCCATGTGGACTATATCTCGATTGGCGTTGCTTTCGGGGTCCGTTACTTTTTGCTGCTCATTCACCGCTTCGAGTGCTCGAATGCGATCGCGCAACACCGCGGCACGTTCGTAATCTTCGCGCTCAGAAGCTTCGGCCATCATGGTGTGTAACTCGTCTAAAACTTGGGAGCCTCGCCCTTCGAGCAGGCGAATTGCGCGCTGTACTTGGGCGCCGTAGTCCTTTTCGCTAATTTTACCAACGCAGGGCGCGGAACACTGGTGCATTTGGTGCAAAATGCAAGGTCGCACACGATTACGAAATTCTGGGTCAGAACAATCGCGAAGTTCGAGAGTCTTTTGTAACCAGCGTAAGACGTCTTTAATGTGGGATCCAGAAACAAAGGGGCCAAAGTAACGCGCGCCATCTTTTCGCACTTTTCGAACATATTCGAGGCGCGGAAACTCTTGGCTGGTGTCGATTTTGACGTAGGGGTAGGTTTTGTCGTCCTTGAGTTGAACGTTGAATTTGGGTCGATAACGCTTGATCAAATTGCACTCTAATACGAGTGCTTCGACCTCCGTGTCCGTAAGAACGACCTCGAAGTCGGCAATTTTTCGAACCAGTAGTTGAATTCGGGGGGATTTTTCGGTCCCCTCCAAAAAATAGGAGCTTACGCGATTACGTAAATTCTTGGCTTTTCCGACGTATAATACGGTTCCCGAGCCATCTTTCATGAGATAGACGCCAGGGTCCTCTGCGAGGGACTTGATTTTAGATTCGAGCGGTGCGATCTTCATAACTAAATAAATTCAACCCCTTGAGAGAGAACATACAATGGCTACTCCGAAAATCGAAACAGCAAAAGAAACGCTCGCTTATTGCGGCTCCTGCAAGATGGACCTGGCGGCGATCGTCGTGGCTCGCACGGGGGCTAAGATCGTTAAAGTACAGTGCAAAACCTGCAAAAAAGAACACGGTTTTAAAGCACCTAAGGGGGTTTCGGACCCAGGCGATGCCCCAGCTCCAAAGGCTCGTAAAACCAAAACAAGTGCAGAAGGCTCAAGCAAGGCTGTTTCCATGGAAGCAGAGTGGACCCGACTTCTTAAAGAAGCGGGCGCAGCTCCGCGGACTAAATACACTCCTAAAACACTTTTAGATGTTGGCGTTATCGTCAACCATTCGATGTTTGGCGAAGGCATTGTCATGCGAGTAATTCACCCGAATAAAGCAGAGATCTTGTTTAAAGGAGATCTCAAAATCTTGATTCACGCAGGTTCATCTGCCGTAAAATGAAGTTTTTGGCAAAAATCGCAGTCGTACCGCTTTTGTTCATGGTGATTTCGGCATGTTCCGGAAAAAAACCAGCCAACAAATTATACAGTGAAGACCTTGTAGGTAAAACCGTAGCTATCGCGCAGATTGACGCCGCTAAAGAATCGCGCGCTCATGTAGAAGTCGCGATTATCAATGAAGTAATTGATCAAGGTCGTTTCGAAGTATTGGATCGCACCACTGTATTAGATGCACTTTCAACCTACCCCGACCGATCCGATTGGAAGCGTCTAGGCGACTTCTTGAAATCAGACTTTATTTTGGGGGTTAAGGTAGTCGACTTTACTGTTAAAGAGCGCCAAGGTTACGACACAATCGAAGAAGACGATTCGCTACTCACCGAAGAATCGGGCAGCTCTAAAACAGTTCGCGGTAAACGCCACGTAAAAGTAAAAGGTAATGCCGGTAAAGTTCGTTTAAAACTAACCTTTTTTGACGTAGCGCAAGACAAGGTGTTGCATGAAGGCTTCGGTGAAGCTTCCGAAACCGTCAATTCACGGGACAATCCCGAGGGCGGAAAAATGGCGCTGCTCGAGCGGCTCACTGCTATGGCTGTACGCAACTTTTTTGAAGCGCTACCCCGCGATTGAGAAATAATTTCGTTAAATAGAGATTATTATCCGCTCCCTAACACTAGCTCGACGACTTTTAGTTTGCGCATTTGATCACGCAGCGAAGCTGCGAGTTCGAAATCAAGGGCCTTGGCGGCAGCCTTCATTTTAGTGTCTAGCTCAGTCACCATTTTTTGGATATCCGAAGCATTGCGCTTTTTCTTGGGAATATTTAATTCGTCAAGTACGCGCAAGACTCGCTGGTCTTCGGCCACATAATCGGGCATCAAATCACTGGCAGGCCCAAGTCGATTCTTTCGTTCTTGGCCAGCTTCTTCCGCAGCCTTCACCATGTCGGACACCGTTTCCACGATGCGGGCGTGAATCGCTTTTTTCACAGTGGTCGGAGTAATGCCGTGTTTTTCGTTGTAAGCGATTTGGATTTTTCGCCGGCGCTCGGTTTCGGATATCGCACTCAACATACTGTCGGTGGTTTTGTCGCCATACATGATCACTCGCCCTTCGGAGTTTCGGGCTGCTCGACCTATTGTTTGAATGAGCGAGCGGGCACTTCGCAAGAAACCCTCTTTGTCGGCGTCAAGTATCGCGACCAGCGCTACCTCGGGAAGATCGAGCCCTTCGCGCAACAGATTAATACCGATCAAAACGTCGAAGCCCCCCTGGCGTAGTTCTCGCAAAATCTCTACACGCTCAAGCGTCTCGATGTCGGAATGCAGGTACTTCACCTTAACTCCTGCCTGGCGATAATAATTCGCAAGCTCTTCGGCCAAACGCTTGGTTAATGTCGTAACCAGAACGCGAAACCCTGCATCGACAGTTTTTTTGATTTCAACTAGCAGATCGTCAATTTGCGACGTCGCTGGCCTAACTTCTACCACCGGGTCAACCAGCCCAGTGGGACGAATGATTTGTTCGACCACTTCACCGCCGGTGGCGTTTAGTTCGTAGGGGCCTGGGGTTGCCGAAACATAAATACGACTCCCACCGGCTTTTTCAAATTCTTCAAAACTAAGCGGCCGATTGTCGAGCGCTGAGGGCATGCGAAAACCATGTTCAACGAGGGTCATTTTGCGAGCGCGGTCGCCGCGATACATTCCACCGATCTGGGGCACGGTTACATGGCTCTCGTCGATTAAAAGCAAAAAATCTTTGGGAAAATACTCTAGCAACGTAGGTGGCGCCTCACCTGCCTTTCGGCCAGTCAAATGGCGCGAATAGTTTTCTACACCTTGGCAATAACCGAGCTCTTCCATCATCTCGAGGTCAAACATAGTACGTTGTTCTAGGCGCTTGGCTTCGACAATTTTCCCGTTTTTATTGAGCAATTGTAGGTGTTCGAGCAACTCCAGGCGCTGTCTCTTATACACATCTGACGG
>DGKJ01000110.1:0-6618 GCA_002387735.1 Bacteriovoracaceae bacterium UBA4573
ACTAGGTAGTGAGTTGATTTTCGTTACGGGTGGTTTAGGGCCAACGACCGACGATTTCACCCGAGATGTTGTGGCAGCGTGGGCGGGACTTCCGCTTTATTTTGATGATTCGGCGTGGGCTCGTCTAATTAAAAAACTGGAACTTAGAGGTCGCGTTGCATCCAACAGTCAAAAACAGCAATGTTCCTTTCCGCAAGGCGCCATGATCTTAGAAAACCCGAAAGGGACAGCCGAGGCTTTTTTTTTACGAGTGCGTGATCGTCGGGTGTGGGTGCTCCCTGGGCCACCGTTGGAAATCGAGGCAATTTGGGACGCCGGGGTGCGAAAGATGATCGAGCAATTGATCCCCGATGGGCCAAAGTACGAGTTACTTTCCTGGATTTGCAAAGACAAGGCAGAATCCGAAATTGGTGATCTCGTTGAATCGATAGTTCGCGGTACTGGGCTTCGAACCGGCTATCGCTGCTTTAAGCCCTATGTTGAAGTAAAGATTTGGTGTCTTCGTTCAGACCTGCCTAAACATTCTGCACAATTCGACCGCATAAATGACGCTCTAAAGAATTGGCTCGACCCTAAACCGACCACTTCTTCCGATTAAACAAAAAAGCCGCGGGCTATTAACCCGCGGCTCTCTAGATATTGTCGAACTAGTTCTTTATAGCGATCAATTACTTAGCACGCTTCTGAGGGCAAACATAATTGCCATCGGAAGGCGGAAGTACCGGTTCACCAGGGAGAACCTCTCCATCGTCGTCAAACGCTGGAAACAGTGTGCCCACGGTGAGTTTACGATCGTAATTGTCGTCGACGTGTTTAGGTTCTACGTAAACTTTTTTCTTACGTACCTCGCCGCACTTGAAAAACGGATGTTCACTGCCAGAGTTTTTGTACAGAGTGCCTCTAATCGTGAGCGCTTTGATCTCTGCGTTGGCATCTTTAGAAACGTTTGGACGATATTTCATCTCAATACGCTCTGGTTTAAAGAGCTCACGTTTAGTGGCTTCGCCACCGTACTCGAGCTCTTCACGTGACTGCCAGTAGCTACGACTGTAAATAAACGTAGTAGAAGAGATATCACGAGTGAACGTTAATCGTTCAACCTCTTTGGAATCTTTTACCACGGCATTTGAGTCACAAAGCAGTTCAGTGTCTTTTTCTTTTTTCTTGGCGTACAGACGGATTTCTTTCAGATAGCGTTCAGCCGAATTTGGTTTTTTTGTCTTGTAAACGCTTTCTTTGAGATCCTTCATGGCGTCCAAGAAGTATGGAAGGTTTGCGTAAGGCATCAAATAAACCTCATCGACCTTTTTCACATCTTCAACTTCCGTAGCCGTTTTCAAGTTGGTAAATTTTCCAAACAGCGACGGCTTGTACTTAGTTGGTCCTTCCCAGAAAAGTGGGGACTGGCCCTCTTTGCCCGGAATCATGAAATCTTTAGTACAATAAATCGGAGAAATGCGACTCAAGACAACATGTACTCGTCGCTTTCCTGTTTCACCGATCTCATCGTAACTGGATTTTTGAGGTTCAGTAATCTTAGTGCGAACGTGAAACTCAATATATGCAGGGTAGAACACTGCAGATTTGGTTTTCGGAAAATTGCCCTGAAATTTTTCGTTGATGTAAACTTCTTCCTCTGCTCGAGTCATGCGAACGAGCTCGGCTTTAGCATCAACTACTTCTTCTAGTTTCTTTTCCGCTTCTTCAGCTTTCTTTTGCGCGTCTTCAGCTTTTGCGGTTTGCTCAGTTAGTACTGTTCCGTATTGTTCTTCCAGTTCTTTTTTTGCTTTCTCTACCGCTGCGGCGATTTGATCTTCAGTCGCTTTTTTAGCAGCCACCGCTTGCGCGTGTTGAGAATCCAACGCCGCATTTTCATTCAAAGCGGCAAGTAAAACATCTTCAACTTGTTGAACTAACTCGTCGTTGGCTTGTTTGCTAGCTTTAGCCAGGGCTTCTTCTTCACCCTTTAATGCACCTTCTACGAGCTTCACAGTTTCATTGTAAGGGAGGTGGGAAATTTTAACGGTGTACATTCCCCAAACGTTGCCCTTACTAACTTCACTGGCTGGAGCGTTTACGTAACAACGAATATTTGAATAGGCTTTTCCGCGGCGAACTTTTCCGGGACTAGCTGCGGCGCCGAGAATAGTAGTCCATTTGTCTGTTTCTACAGAAACAGATTTGTCGGAGCGCAATTCTTTACATACCAAGGCGTATGCATTTTCGCCCTTCATTGGAAACTTACCTTTTACGAGATTTTTAGGCAGTCCTTCGGCTTGAACCGAATACTTCGCTTGTTTCTTTTTAGCGTTACCTACTTTGACTTCCCCGCCAATTTCGTCAATGGTTACTGCGTCGTAAGGAAGAAATCGAAAACCTTCGGCATAGGTCAGACGATCGGTGTTTCCGTCAACATCGAATGCAAATCCGCCTTCGCTATTGGGCAACACTTGAAGTGTGTAAACCTTTGCGAAAGATTCTTTCTTCAAAAGGTCCAAAGCTGCGAAGTAGGCATCTTGGTCTGCTTGAGGCGACTGACTAGAAAGGTTTTTGTTAGTGAAAGCACGAAGCGCTTCAGATAGCTCTTTGTGTTTGCTGTCTTTTAAAGCCGTATAGTCGAAGGCCTTCTTTTGAAAGGTGTACTGAACACCTAAGATGTGACGTTCTGCAGTGCCCGACAGATTTTGACATTGAATAGTTACATCAGAACTGTCGATCAAAAATTCTACGGTGTACTGGTTTATTTGGCCCATGTAACCAGTGTTAGTAGAGCAGGAAATAAAATCTTCGGTGATGACCGTAACTTGAACTGGAAGCCCGTCGATGCCCTTAAAGATCGTTACCGGTTTGTTCGACTCCGGATAGGCCCCGTTGTAAAGGTTGAAACGTTTATTCAATGTGACCGCTTCTTCATTCGAAGCAATTGACCGACCTTTTTTGGCTTTCAAAGCTGAAGGCATTTCGCCGTTGACCTTGTAGAGCGTTTGTCCCAGATCCCGCCCGGCGTGGCTGCAAGCAAAAAGCCCGACCACAGCAAGCGTTCCGACGATCGTCAATTTTCGGTTCGATTTCATAGCATCTCCATTTTAAAACTTACGGCCATAAGTTTACGGCAAAAACTAACAAATGAATCTTTGCCTCTAGGGACTTATCGGCGATCCTCAAAAAAAACTTTAAGGAAAAATATTTGCGTAATTCCAGTAGCTTAACTAATTTGACTCGTCGTGTTGTATCATTTAGTTCCCCGGGGATTCAATTATAAACTAGCGACCTTTTGAGCGGGGAATTATCCTTGAAATCATTCATGAAATTAAAAAAAACTGACCAAATAGACATAAAAAAAGAGGCTCTAGCGGGAATTACCACCTTTTTTACTATGGCCTACATTATAGTGGTGAATCCTGCCATCTTAGCGACTCCAGGAACCGGCATGGAATTCAACGGGGTACTTACAGCCACCGTATTATTAGCCTTTTCAATGACGCTGTTCATGGGCTTGTACGCCAAATTGCCCTACGGAGTGGCTCCGGGAATGGGGATTAACGCGTTTTTCACCTACAGCGTTGTGCTAGGCAAAAACGTACCGTGGCAGACTGCGCTGGGGGCCGTGTTTTGGTCTGGTGTGTTGTTTGTATTAATTTCTGCAACGCCATTACGCGAAGGAATTGCCAAGGCCATTCCCCCCAATCTTCGGACTGCAGCAGCTGCTGGAATAGGCTTATTCCTTACGTTCATTGGTTTTAAGAACGCTGGCATCGTGGCGAGCGACTCCGAAACATTCGTGCGATTCGGAGGACTCTCGTTTTCGCTTCTAGTTTGTATGGCGGGAATAGCGTTAGCTTTGTTTTTGATGACGCGTAAATCTCCGTTAGCATTTTTGGCCGGCATAGGTGGTTCCACGATTCTAGCGTGGTTTTGTGGCGACGTGAAAGTACCGCAAGATCTTTTTGCGTGGCCAGATTTTTCAACCGTATTTATGAAACTCGACCTCTGGGGTTCTCTGAAGCTCGCTATGCTTCCGACAATTCTTTCTTTTTTTGCGACCGATCTATTCGATTCGATTTCAACTTTCGTGGGCGTTTCACAAGCGACAGGTCTGACGGACGATCAGGGTAATCCCAAAAATCTAAAGCAGGGTCTAATCGTGGACAGCTTTGCCACCGCATTTGCGGGCGCGTTCGGTACTTCCTCAGGAACTGCATACATCGAAAGTGCCGCTGGAATTGAAATGGGAGGTCGCACCGGATTGACCGCCGTTTTTACTGCACTTTGCTTTTTACCATGTTTTTTTATTGCCCCCATTGCAGGGATGGTTCCAGCTTATGCGACGGCTTCGGTACTGATTTTAGTGGGTGCGTTGATGTTTCGTTCTATCACTAAGATTCGTTTTGAACGTCTAGAAGATTTGGTTCCGTCTTTTCTTACCATTGTCATGATTCCGCTAACCTTCTCGATAACTCAGGGAATACTCTGGGGATTTATTTTACATGTGACCGCCTATACGTTGGCCGGAAGAAGCAGAGAAATTAAGGCACAAATGTGGGTGATTGCGGTTTTCGCGATTGGTCTTTTAGTTTTGGATCACTTTTCTTAACAACGTTGTCTGGTACTCGCGCAACACCGTATAAATGTGTTCACATTCCTGGGCGGCTTTAAATGCGAGCCCACAGGCGGGAGTGAGCAAGGCTTGAGACAGTGCCCTCGGAGGTAGTTTTCTCAAGATGCCTGCTATTTGATCCGCAGAAGTGGATTCGCTATTTTCATTGGTGGATACGATACCAAGCGAAAGTCTTCGTCCGTCTGCGACGAATTGATCCAACTCACGGTGATGTTGAGTAAGTCCGTCGAGTGAAAGAGCCACATCCAACGATAAGATATCAAGATCGAGCGACAACACTGCTTTCCAATCAGTATTACTGCAACAGTGTAATCCGACAGTCGCTCCCATCTTTTTTAATGCTCCAATTAAAAGCCGGAGTTCCCCCAATGCCAAAATATGTTTTGGGTTCTTAACATCCAGAGCGAAGAGTGCGGGTTCGTCTAAATAAATAATGGTATGCGCACCAGTTTTTTGAATGGTTTCGATCATCGATTGGGCGCGCAAAGTAACAAGCTTTAAGACTTGAGAGGCTACGTCTGGATTGGCGAATACAGGAGTCTGATCACTCATGCGCAGCGCCCACTGACAAGTAAGAGGGCCGGCGATTTGTATTTTTACGAGCGGTTGTTTACGCTCGATGATTTCCCAAAGAAAGGGTTTCCAACAGGAGGCGTATTCGGTGGATAACTCAAATGGTTTTGTAATCCCGTTACGCAAACCTTGATCCAAAAGATCACTAAAAACGTCCTTGCCGGATTTCCAGGCAAGAAGATCAAGAGTAACTGAGCCCTCAGAATCATTTACTAACCCCGGCAGCCCATGCAACGCCTGAGGTAACATATACTCATTCGGATTCCGTAGTGGAATTTGTGGAAAGAAAGGAATGTCGAATCGAAAACTATATTCAAGTGCCGCATCGACGTTGTGGTGAGGTAAACTTCCAATTCCGCTAATGGGCAGGGCGTCGGAAGTATTCGAAGTCATCGATTTTCTCCGCCTTCGCCAACCGAAAAATAACTTGCTTGAGGATGGTGAAACACTATCGCCGAAACGCTGGCTTCGGGTTCCATCATGAATCCGTCAGTAAGTTCTACGCCGATTTCTTGCGGCTTCAGAAGCGAGAATAGCTTTTCCTGATCATTCAAACGCGGACACGCGGGATAACCGAAAGAATAACGCTTTCCACGATATTTGGCCTGAAACCGCTCCATCATGGTCATGTCGATAGGATCCGCAAAACCCCACATTGCGCGAATGCGAGAATGTAAAAACTCCGCGTAAGCCTCGGCGGTTTCTAGCGCCAAAGCCTGAATGATGTGTGATTTTAAATAGTCGCCACTGTTTTTCCAGATTTCGGCTTGAGTGCGCACGCCAGATCCCGAAGATACTACAAACATGGCTATGTTGTCTGGTACTTGTCCACCCTTAAACGGCGCCAGGTAGTCACTGAGGCACAGACCATCTTCTCCGGGTTGTCTGGAAAACTCAAAATCGGCAACTTGTTTTCCGTCATCGAAAAGAAAGATGGAGTTCCCCTCAGAACCAGCTTTGTAAAAGCGATATACTGCCGATGGTTTAAGCAGCTCTCGCTCTTTACAATAAAGTTTTACTTCTTCGACGGCGTTCCATATTTCGACGGCCTTTTTTTGTTCCGTGGGAATATTGGTAAATTCCTTAGCCACCAACTGACGAACGACGCCACCTTTTATGCCCAAATGACGACCGTAAAGCATAAGTGGGTTAATATAGGACCAAATCTGGTCAATCGGTGAATTTTTAAGAACGTGACGATGAAAATCGGTGGGTTCCGGAAAATCAGTTAGCACTTCGACTTTTTTGGACCGCCGATCGCTAATGGGGTTCAGTTTAGTTTCTGTAGGGGTATTTGCTTCGCTAATACTACGTTCGTCGCTTAGCGTTTTCTTTAGGCGTTCAAACGAAGAAGGCTCAACAATTTGCTTCGCCAGATCTAGACCATTCATGGCATCTTTCGCATAGGCTACGGTACCCCCGTAGGC
>DGKJ01000110.1:6779-18304 GCA_002387735.1 Bacteriovoracaceae bacterium UBA4573
CCCCCGTAGGCTGGAGCGATTGATCGATCTACATATCGTCTAGAAAGGGCCGCTCCTCCGACTAAAATTGGAACATCTATTCCAGCCTTTGCTAAATCTTCAGCGGTAACTACCATCTGTTGAGCAGACTTAACTAACAGACCGGAAAGACCAAGAATGTTGGGTGAATGTTCTTTTACCGCAGAAATTAATTGTTCCGGAGGAACTTTGATTCCCAGGTTTACAACTTGAAACCCATTATTCGCGAGTACAATTTCGACTAAGTTCTTTCCGATATCGTGAACGTCACCTTTGACAGTTGCGAGCAGAATTTTTCCACGACTTGCAGTGTCCGCTTTTTCCATGTGAGGTTCTAAAAAATTAACCGCCGTCTTCATAACTTCAGCGGATTGCAGTACTTCGGCTACGATCAATTCGTTCCGATTAAAAAGTCGCCCGACCTCGTCCATGCCCGCCATAAGAGGACCGTTAATTATATCGAGAGGCCTGCTAATTTTTAGGGCCGCTTCGAGGTCGGCAATTAATCCGTCTTTTGAACCCTCGATTACATATCGAGGCAGACGTTCCTCAAGAGGTAATCGAACTTTGGGTTCGTTGGTTCGCGTTACATTTCGAAAGTGTGCTGCAAATTTTGCGACAGGGTCTTCGCCGCGATTCCATATTAAATTTTCCGATAAAGTTTTTTCAACATCAGAGATAGAAGAAAAACGTACTAGTTTTTCTGAATTTACAATTGCGAGGTCCAAGCCTGCCTGTACGCAGTGGTAAAGAAAAACAGAATTTAACACCTCACGTCCGGCATGAGGCAATCCAAAGGAAACGTTTGATATACCCAAAACTGTTTTACATGCGGGAAAGGCTTGTTTAATGAGTCTAATGCCTTCTATCGTTTCAACCGCCGACCCCACGTACTGCGCATCACCAGTTGCACAAGGAAAAACAAGGGGATCAAAATAAATGTCTTCTGGCTGAACGCCATATTTATTTACCAATAAATCATACGAACGCTTTGCGATTTCCAGCTTTCGTTGCCGAGTGACGCCCATACCTTGAACCGGGTCTTCATCGATGGTCCCAACCACTAGGGCTGCGCCAAATTTTTTAGCAATCGGCACTACTTCTTCGTAGCGTTCTTCGCCGTCTTCCAGATTGATTGAATTAATGATTGCTTTACCTTGACAGTAGGTAAGAGCCATTTCGATAACTTTGGCATCTGTCGAATCAATCATTAAAGGAGCGCGAACTTTGCGAATGACAAACTCCAAAAACTTTCGAACATCGTCCATTTCGTTGCGATCAGGGTTAGCGAGACAAATATCAATTATCTGAGCGCCGTTTTTAACCTGAGTTTTCGCGATCTCGGAAGCATCGTCGAATTTTTCCGCACAAATCAAATCTTTGAATTTTTTGGAACCAATTACATTGGTGCGTTCACCTACAAGCACAGGTCGCATTTCATCTGTGATTTCCAGCGGATCGACACCAGACAAAACCGATCTCCTGGTTTTTACAGGAGTCCTTGGCTTCAGTGAGTCGGCCAACTTGCGGAGTTCTGCTATGTGACCAGAATGAGTTCCGCAGCAGCCGCCAACAACGTTTATCCAAGTGTTATCGCCGAATCGCTTAAGGGCGGCGGCTACCATTCCCGGTGTTTCAAGATATTTTCCGTTTTCGTCGGGGAGCCCGGCATTAGGAACGCAGGCCACTGGCATACTCGCATACTTTGAAAGCGTGCGAATGTGGTCCGTCATGAATTCGGGCCCCGTTGCACAGTTGAGACCAATATAAAGCAGATCGGTGTGCTCTAACGACGCTAATGCGGCTTCTACGTTCTGGCCGCCGAGCATTGTGCCCATGGGTTCGATAGTAAGAGAAACTGCGACAGGTATTCGGTCTTCTTTTGAGATTGTTGTAAACAGTCGTTCTATCGCGAGTAGTCCAGCTTTTACATTTCGCATGTCCTGACAGGTTTCGAGCAAAAAGTAATCAACTCCTGCGTCGTACAAGGCTTTTACCTGCACGTAAAAAGTATCTAATAGTTCTTCAAAAGTAGCTCCGCCGGTAACCGATAGGGCTTTCGTGGTAGGTCCGATTGATCCAGCGACAAAACGTGGCCAATCAGTAGTTGCATACTTTTCGCAAGCGGCTCGGGCCAATCGGACGGCCGCGGTATTAATTTCAACTGCTTTGTGTTGTAGACCGTATTCTGCCAATACAAGCGGAGTTGCACCGAACGTGTTAGTTTCAACAATGTCGGCCCCAGACTTCAAATAACCTTCGTGCACCCCTTGAATAACATCTGGGCGAGTTAAAACGAGATTTTCGTTACAGCCGTCGAGGTCTTCACCACCGAAATCTTCGGCGGTCAAATTACGTTCCTGAATGGCCGTGCCCATGGCACCGTCGATGACTAGTACTTTGTCCGCAAGTCGCTGTTTAAGCGCTAGTACACGAGCCCGACGCTCATTCACCAAATGATTTTGCATACATAAAGAGGCGTATCTTGCTTAACTGAAAAACTCAATTTAAAAGGATTATGCGAATAATCTAAGAGAAAAATTATGAAAATTTCCAAATATTTTTATTTTACTTCGAAGTCAGTTTCCCAAGAAGACGAGGCGATTTCGTATAAGCTAATGCTGCGCGCCGGAATGTTACTTAAACACGGTGCAGGACTTTACAGCTATTTGCCGATGGCACAGAAGGCCCTCGAAAAAGTGAAACGCGTTATTCGCGAGGAACTTGACCGGGATGGTAACGTTGAGTTGCTGATGCCGTTTGTTCAACCAGCGGCCTTGTGGAAAGAGTCCGGGCGATGGGAGGACATGGGACCTGAAATGGCGCGATTCAAAGATCGAAAGAAAAACGATTATGCGCTTTCTCCCACACACGAGGAAGTAATTACTGACGTTTTTAGAAGCCAAGCGAAGTCCTATAAAGACCTCCCAATTTCTTTATATCAAATTGCAACGAAATTTAGAGACGAACCACGACCCCGATTTGGATTACTTCGCGGTCGCGAATTCATTATGAAAGACGGCTATAGTTTTCATGAGACTCAAGAATGTTTACAGAAAACCTACGATGCATATTTCAAAGCCTATTGTAGAATTGTCGAACGCCTTGGGCTGAAATACCGAGTGGTTCAAGCGGACACCGGAAACATGGGTGGCTCGATGAGCCACGAATTTCATGTATTAGCGGAACGAGGAGAGGACGAAATATTATTTTGTGATGCGATTGGACTTGCCGCGAATGCGGAGATGGCACCACTTCCAAAAAATGCGCATTTTACTAAGTCGAACGGCACTGGTGGAGGGGTCGAAAAGGTTGGTACGCCCGGTGCGACGAAATTAGAAGATTTAGAGCGAACCCTCAAGGTTTCGATGGTCGATATGATTAAGTCTGTGGCCTATGAGCTGGTAGTGCCCGGCGTGGGAGAGTCTCGTCCTGTGGTGGTATTTATTCGTGGAGATTTGCCGGTATCCGAGACTAAATTGAAAAAATATTTAGATCGCGGTGAACTGCGGCCCCTCTCGGTTGATACCGCGAAAAAATTCGGACTGACGCTGGGTTTTATGGGGCCGTCTAATTCACCCAAAACAGGGGTAATCTATCTTTTCGATCACTCGTTGTCGCAGCCAGGTAAATTCTGGGTGTCGGGTGCCAACGAAACAGACTTTCACTTTAAAAATTTTCAGGAAGGTAGAGACTTTCAAGTACACGAAAGCAAAGACCTCGCGCTTGCCAAAAAAGGCGATCGTTGCGACGAAACCAATGTTTACGAAAGTGCTCGTGGCATTGAGATCGGACATATTTTTCAGTTGGGGAAAAAATATACCGAAGCGATGAAAGTATCGTTGCACGGCTCTGACGGCAAACCAATGGTTCCGACCATGGGTTGTTACGGGATTGGAGTGTCGCGACTGATGGCGTCCGCTATCGAGCAAAACAATGATGAGCGCGGAATGATCTGGCCTAAGGCGATAGCTCCGTACCAAGTGCACCTCATTTGTAGCAATATGAAGAATGACGCAATTCGTCAGGCAGCAGAAGCTTTCTACGGTGAATTGGGTGAGATGGGGTTCGAAGTATTGTTCGATGATCGTGAACTGCAGTTTGGCGCGAAAATTACGGACGCCGAATTGTGTGGCATGCCAATTATTGTGGTTATTGGCAATGCGTTTGCTTCCAGCGGACAATTCGAAGTGATCATTCGTCAGGGATTAATCAAACAACAGCTCGGCAAAGAAGCGACCGTCTCGCTCCTCAAATCGACCCTTTTATGAGGGAGAGGCAGTTTCTGCATTATATCTACGATTAGTTGAGTCCGATTTAAGAGAATTAATTTGCCTATCGGACTCTGACTCCGAACGAGCGTACCTTTTTTGCAGCCAGCTTTCGATACCGCGTACTATGACGAAGGCCGTCAATGAGTAAAGTATGCCCAGTATAACATCAATAATGTAATGGTGATTCAAATAGACGGCACTAAAGCACATCAAAAGGAAAAATACGATGGCGGGAGTCCGGAATCTTTTAACCGACAACGCCGCCCACGCGACTAACAGTGGGTAACTTACGTGCAGTGACGGAATGGCACCATACACATCGACGCTCATACCGTACATGGCATCAAAAAAGTGGGTACCCATTAATTGGTCGAAACGAGCAGCTCCTGCCGGGCTGGCCACCACATCTGTACGAGCAGGACCAAGGCCATAGGCAGCAACATACCAGGGCGGTGCGGCGGGGTATATAAAGTAGGTCGCAAAACCCATTATGTTAACAGTAAAAAAGCACCACCCAAAGGTACGAAGGACGGCCAGCTGTCGGGCAAATAATAGTAGAAAGCCGGTTCCGAGATATTCAAAAACGAAGGTGATATAAGCAAATCCTGCGAAAAAATCGAGAATCTTCCAGTTGTTACGTTCAAAGTATTCGTTTGGGGTTAAAACAGTTCCATTTGATTCAATGCCGAATAGTTTTTTCTCTAGAAAATAGGGCTCTGAAACGTGCACGTTTCCTTCGATTCCCTGCCAGTAATAATAGCGCATCGAATCGTAAGCCATTCCCGTCAAAATGAAAGGGGTGAAATATTTTAGAAACGTACGAGTTCTGGAATTATAGGAATCCAACAGTACCAATGATGCGATTATTACATGTTTTGATTCTAGGCCACCTAAGACAAATATCGTCAAAACATAGGCGAGTCCCAATGCTAAAGGCCACCATCTACGCTTTAAAGCGCGTTCAGGAATGAGCCAAAGAGCGATTTCTTGCGAAAGGAGATTTGCGGTACTCATGATTTCAGTGTTAAAACCGCAACGTATGTTGCACCTACGTTTGTTGCAAGTTGTTTTTAGTGTTGTTTTTTTTGGCTTCGGACCCTTAGCGCTCGCTACTGAGGGGGCTTCCGCGTGTTTTGATTTTTCAAAAAAGGTGGCCGATCCCCTGCGAACCGCCCCCGCCTGGAAGTCGGATCGTAGGGAAGATGTGAGCGGCCGCGGTAAAGTCACTCGGCATGAGCCGGGAAAACCCAAAAGCGGGTATGTATGGGGCCAGGCGCGGGGAGTTGTTCGAAAACCAATACGCGAGCTCCTGAATCTTCTGCTTGATCACAACACCACAAAAAGTAGTAAAATTCGGGAAATCAATTTTTCGAAGTCGTCTGATGAAAACTACTTCGCTCGGCATGTAATTACTTTTGAAGTGACAGCACTCATTTTCTTTTCCGCAGAATGGACCGAGGAATGGGGTTATGCGATTACGCGCGGATCAGGCATGGCTCCGGAACGCGTGGTGATTTCTTACCAAAAGACCGCTGGCACCAGCCACATCGAGCATTTATGTGGAAGCATTGTTTTAGAAATGATCGACGCGAACACTACTGACGTTTATGCATACGAAGAAGTGAATGCAAATCAGAGAAACGACGAAGACACTGAAAGCGGCTTAGTCGGTACGTTATTAACTTTGCGAAAGTGAAAAAAATGATTTTGACTAAAGGACTCCAAGCCGTCTACGCGGCGACAATCGACCGATCAAAATTTCGAGAGGTTGTTTCGCGTCTAGTAGTATTTGTACTGCCACTTTTTTACTGGGGTCGGCAGCCATGGTGGTGGGGTCTATTATTCGTAGGTGCCGGTATATTGCTGAGAGCGTGGGCTGCCGGATATTTGCACAAAGATGAGGAGCAGGCAGCGGCTGGGCCATATCTCTTGGTGCGCCACCCTTTGTATTTGGGGTCCTGCCTGCTTGCACTCGGTTTGATTATTACTTTGCATCATTGGTTCGTTACATTAGCGATTGGCGGAGTGACGGCTCTTACATACCTACACACTATTCGGCATGAAGAAAAAAATCTCCTCAAGAGATTCGGGGAGTCTTACGCTCGATACTGCAATGAAACCGGTCCTCTTTGGCCTCGCGTCGGTGGGCTTAAAAAATTCTTTGCTTTTAAAAGCAAGAGGAAGTTTTCGTTTCGTCAGTATTTAAAAAACAAAGAGTACGAATGTTTGTTGGGAGTAGTAGTTGTTCTCGGAGTTCTTTATTTGGGTGCTGGATCGAAATGAGACTGACGGTCGTAGTTCCTACCTTTAATGAAGCTGACACTATTGAAAACTCGTTACGCGAAATCGAACGTGTCTTGGGTCCAGAATTGTCGAAGGATACCGAGTTATTGATTGCCGACGATGGTTCCGACCCAATGCCAGAGTTGGTAGAACGTCTAAAAAAAGAAATCGGTTTTGCCAGATTAGAATTACTTCGGAACTCGCCGCCTGTCGGAAAGGGGCTCTCCTTAGCTCGGGCATTTGAGCGAGCCCAGGGGCGAACGGTTGGTTTTCTTGATGCAGATCTTTCGACCCCTGCCACATACATACTCGAAGCTCTAAAAGTCCTCGAAGCGAATGAGGCCGATCTTTATATCGGATCACGAAGAGCGATGGGTGCAAATGTAGTGCGCGAGCAATTCTGGCTGAAGGACGTTCTCGGTGATGCGCTTCGAGTTGGCGTAAACGCAGTCATATTTAGACTAGGCCGAAAATACAGTGACACTCAATGCGGTTTTAAATTCTTTAAGAACCAAGTCGCGAAGGTATTGTATTGCAACCTCGTTGCGTATGATGGGGTTACAGATGTCGAAATTTTGGTAAGAGCTAATCTACTAGGATATCGTGTGTGTGAACGAGGCGTAGAATGGTGTGATACCCGAGAAAGTAAGCGGTCTCTTAAACGAATACTAATCGGGGATCTTAAAGCCATAACTCGAATAATGTGGCATTACGGAGTATTCGAAAAAAAACAAATCAAAGACCTTCGTCGTTTTGAAAAAACCCTTATATAATAACGATATGTTTAATTTAAAAAAGTGGTCCCCTCAGGAAGTAGTTCTCGCTACAGCGATCGTTCTTATCGCAGCGATCTACAGCTATTTCTTTATTTATTTGCCGCAGTATTGGACCTTACGCGACGATTATGGCTTTGCACTCAAATGGGGGGCTAATCCCGACAAAGTTGTCGACTATGGTTGGGCCTACCTAAAAGGCATAATGACTCACGGTCGTTTTCAACCGATGGACGTCTTGAACCGCGTAATACATTACGGGATCCTGCCAATTGATGCCAGGTACTTTCGAATTTCCTTTTTTATAAGCGTATTCATATCGGTCGTAAGTTTTGTAGGCATTTTAAGGGTATTTGGTTGCGCTCGTGATCAAATACTATTGGCGGTCTTGCTGTTAGTCTCCAATCATTCTCTTAAAGAAATGCTCACGACCATGACTGTGTCGGAACGTATCGGCGCTATGTATTTTATGGTTGCGTTATGGGCCTATTCCGCCAATTGGAAAAATTCTCAATGGTGGGCATTGCTAATTTTTCCACTATCCTTCTTCGGAAAAGAAAGCTTCGTAGTATTGGCCCCAGTTTTTGCCGTTGTTGCCTTTTTTCAAAAAAATAAGAAAAGTAATGCGGGTTTGATAGTCGCGCTTCTTTTGATGATTGAAGCCCTAATTTTCGTAATATTTATTCGAAATTTGCCAAAATTATATACCGAAGGACTATCGTATTCAAATTTGGGTTTTTTCTCCATACTCCGCTCCTTTGTGGAGCCTCTAATAAAAAGCTTTGGTCCCGGCGTAATTTTTATATTGCTACCGTTAAGTCAAAAAAAAATCTGGAACACGCTGTCGCAGGCACAGAGAGCTCTTGTGGCGATTGGTGCGGCTACCGTAGTAATTTTTACGTTGTTTATTAATATGTGGGGACCGTTCGATTCGTGGTTCTATCTTCATGTAATTATTCCATTCGGTTGGGCCTTTATAGTAGCTGGCCTGGTGAGGTCGAAGTTTTTAGTTACTCGCGTTGGATTTGTGTTTTTGGCACTAACGATCGTTTACCAGGTGATCAGCGTCGTGAATGGTAGTAAAAACTATTACGATTACTTCGAACGTTCTAGGCAGGTTGCTGATTATGCATGTCACGAATGGCGAAAAAATCCCCACATTAAATTGGTTTCCAACTGTCACGAAGGCTCGCAGCAACTCAGTCGTTATCTATTAGGCGAAAATAAATGCGCTTCTGATTTCAAGGTCGACTATCTGCGCACCACCGAGAGTGAGTTTGATTTTTTTGCAAATACATCCAAAAACACTTTGGTTTTATACAGTCGCTATTGTGACAACTGGGTGAGTTTGGGTTTTAGGCCCAAAGGCCTTTCGTTCGGAGCATGGACCGTAGTAGCAAGATAAAGCTGCCGACAAACCCTGTTAGTGCTGCAATTAAAAAAAGATACGATATTATATTCAATCGGTACCAGGTTTTGTCGGGGGTTACCGCTAGATCCAACCGTGACTTAGATTGGGAAATATGAACTGCAATTCTTCCATCATTTCTTAAAAGGTCCTTTGCTCGTTCTCCATTGACGTAAATGTGATTCCAAGGAAAGGCTGAAACATTAGTCAAATGCCACCCTGATTCTGCGGCCAGGGCAGATGGAACCTCACCAAAATGAGGGCTGTTTACCGTTATCGTTAGATTCGTTGTTTTCGCGGTTTTTAAATCTGCATTGTCTATTTGAGACCAAGGGCCAGTGGTGGTGTAATTTTTTAAAGGGCCGGTATCGTTGATCCAAGTTAAGTAAGATTTATCATTGCCTACTCCCACCTTGGATTTGTCAGTTTTTACAGCACCTACATGAACTAATTTAATAATCAGACCTATCAGAATATAAACCATAAGAGGAGCAATGGTCCTCCTATGTTTTTCTAGGTTTGTTCCTAAGAGAGCCAAAAAGAGAAAAAGATTCACATACGTAACTAGGCGATAGGGAAACTGTACTATGGTCAAACTGCTCGGTATAAAATTCCAGCCTGTATTACTCACCGATAACCACAAAAAAATGCCAGCCAGCCCAAGACACGCAAATTTAAATGGTTTTAAGGTTTTGGTTCTAATTCCAAGGAGGACTAACAACAGTAGTGCGCCGTTAATTTGAGTTTCAAGATAGGGTGTATCAATTTTAGTGCCATTAATTAAAGACCGTTTATCAAACGGTATCGGAAACAAACGAGTGACGATCGTATCTACTGACTCAATAAAATTAAGTATCGAAGTAGTAGAAATATGAAGATCTGATTTGTAGCGAATTATTGCGTAATATGATGAAAAATTAATAGCAAATGCTATTGCCCCCGCAAAAGATAAAATCAGCAGGATTCGAAAGTTGTTTTTGATTAGACTGGGAGCAAAAATTTGAAGTACTAAAAATAGTAGGGATGCAACTAATCCAAAATACAGTGTAGTAATAGGATGGTTTCCGGTTGCCCAAACCAAGGCCAAAACTAAGGAAAAAAAGTAAAAAATCTTGTGAGGTGTTTGACGAGTATTGGCCAATAGAACCGTAAGAGCGATCGTAGTAATTATTGACGCGGTTGCAACATACTCTGGTAAAGCTGCTCGGTGGTATAGATTTGTGAGCGAGTAGGTGCTGATGCTCACGACAACCGTCGCAAAAGCGCTGGTGTCACGTTGGTGTCCTAAGCTGCGAAATGCGAGAAATACAGACGCGGCCTGGAAAAAAAACGAAAAAAATAAAACAAGTCGAAGTCCGACTTCCGGTTGGAAAAGCGCACCGAGTAGTCCACCGAAAATGTAGAGCCATCGTCCATAAAAAACGTGGTACGGTAGTCCGATAAAATTATTAGTTGAAACTACATCGGGGATCCACAGATGTGATCTAAAGTAATTCGAAATGTAACCGACGGGCCACAGGTGGTTTAGCCAGTCCGAACAAAAGTAATGACCGGTGAGCAGCAGGGGAACCATGGCCATAGTAAGGGCAGCGAGGCAGAGAAATTCAATTTTATTCTGATTAAGTGAGTGAAACAGTTTGAATTTAGTCATGCCTGTGCGAGTCTCAAATTAAGAATGAAGAGAAACTTTTTGGCTTGGTCGCTGCATACCTTTTGGACGCTAGCGGAGCACGCGAGCACTCGAATATTGGACGCAATTGTAACGATTGTGCTCATTCGGATTTTTTCCACTGAACAGTTTGGTCTTTTTTCAATTTATCAAAGTTGGACTGGTATTGCACTCTTGTTTTTGCCCTCGTTAGAGTTGGCGCTCTATCGTGACTACAATAGGCTCAAGAACCAGGGTTCATTGGCGCGGGAGCTCTCGGTTTATCGTCAGTTTAATTATATTAAGATGTTTGTAGCGTTGATGTTTGCATTCGCTATTTCCTTAATTCCGAATGACATGAATTGGACAGTACGATTTGCAATTGTGATTTTTGCTTTTGCCTTGCCGCTCTCACAGGCGTTTTACGGTTTTTTGCGGGAGATACTTAGATTCGAACTAAGAACGAAGTGGGTAGCCTTAATTGGCGCAGTGCAGAGATTGGTGCTTATTGGAGCTATAATTGGTGTCGCACGCCTTCGGCCGGGAGACGCAAGCGCCATATCGGGAACCGCGATATTAATCTACGTACTATTCGGGTGGGTCTGGGGAGTGCCGCTAAGAGGCGCATTTAAAGTTTCAAAAGAAAATTTCGGAAAATATTTGCAGCGGATGAAAGCCATTCTTTCTTCCACGGTACTGTGGATACATCTAAATGGAGTAATGGCTCAGTTTATTCAAACACTTGATACTTTTTTCCTAGGGAATCTCGGTGTTGCATTGGAAACT
This sequence comes from Bacteriovoracaceae bacterium UBA4573, assembly GCA_002387735.1. Taxonomy (GTDB): domain Bacteria; phylum Bdellovibrionota; class UBA1018; order UBA1018; family UBA923; genus UBA923. Next base: position 17,970 of record DGKJ01000110.1, read on the forward strand.
GTGGGTGTTTATTCCATTACTTTAAAGAGCGCGAATTTTTTCCAGGTTCTCCCGGTAGCATTGGTCAATCCGTTCGGAGTGTATCTGGGGCGCAACGCTGGAAACGCATCTTTTTTAGAAGAGGCAAAACTTTTAAAAAAAATGATCCTAGGTTTTGTAACCCTGTGCGGTAGTTTGTACCTTTTTGGGCATTTCTTCGCCCTAGAAATTTTAAATGCCGTAGGTCGCGGAAAAATTAGCGTCGAAAATGTGGATTTAGCGCTAACACTATTTCGCTGGCAATTGGCGGGCGTACTGCTTCTGTGTGTAACCCATCCATTAACCACCTATATAGG
>DGKJ01000088.1:0-835 GCA_002387735.1 Bacteriovoracaceae bacterium UBA4573
GGTGTTCGAGCAACTCCAGGCGAATGCTTTCAATCGCGCGTTTTCGAATTTCTTTGGTGGTTACATAGTGACTACCTGGGTAAATGGTCACGCGCTGCAGTTTTCGAGACTTCACGCCCCGCAATGGGTCCAATTCAAAAATTGCTTCAACTGTGTCGCCAAAAAGTTCAATACGAATGGCCAAATCTTCTTCGTAGGCCGGGAATACATCGATAATATCACCCCGCACCCGAAAGGTGCCGCGGTGAAAGTCGATATCGCTGCGTTGATATTGAATTTCTACCAACTTATTTAAAATTTCTTCGCGTTTGGTTTTTCGACCCTCTTCAACGTAGAGGATCATTCCTTCGTAAGCTTCAGGCGAACCCAAACCATAAATACAGGATACGCTTGAAACAATGATCACGTCACTACGATCGAGCAGCGAACGTGTAGCAGAGTGCCGCAGCTTGTCGATCTCTTCGTTGATAGCGGAATCTTTTTCGATGTAGGTGTCGGTCGATGGCACGTAGGCCTCAGGCTGGTAGTAGTCGTAGTAACTAACAAAGTACTCAACTGCGTTTTCTGGAAAAAACTGCTTAAACTCCGAAAATAGCTGCGCGGCCAAGGTTTTATTCGGTGCCAGTACGAGGGTCGGCTTATTGACCTTCGATATAAGATTGGCTGCTGTAAAGGTTTTGCCTGATCCAGTCACACCAAGCAGGACCTGGTGCTGCCGCCCTTCTTTTATTCCCGCCACCAACTTATCGATCGCACCGGGTTGGTCACCGGTAGGTTGAAAATCGGTATAGAGCTTGAACATTGATTTAGACGCAGACCGCATAGCCTCTTATAC
>DGKJ01000088.1:949-5395 GCA_002387735.1 Bacteriovoracaceae bacterium UBA4573
CCGCATAGCCTCTTATACCTGTTACTCTCGATTCAGATCAAGAGCGGTGGTTGGAGAGTTTAACTATCTACGTTTTATGCTTCCAGGATGTACCGCCGGCACCGTCGACCAGCACGATTCCTTGTGCGTCGAGTAGCTTTCGGATTTCGTCGGCACGTGCGAAGTTCTTGCTCGCTCTTGCTGCGTTGCGCTCGGCAATGAGTTTTTCAATCTCTGCGGCATCTACCTGTGCCGAAGCATCGGCTCCGTCGAACACTTCTTTGACCGTCAGCCTAAGTGAATCGATAGTTTTTAAAAACGCTTCGCTCGGTTCATTAAATACGTTCCACAGTGGAACCAATCGCCTTTCTAAAAAATTTAGAAATTCCTGTGCCACTGTGGTGCGTGTCGCGTTCAGCGGTGCCTCCGCTCCAGGTTTTCCAGCGGCGGTGGCCTCTACTCTATTAATTTCTCGAATGAGCGTGAACAAATGGCCCAAGGCGCCTGGGGTATTAAGATCGGCGTAGAGTTCGTCTTGCATGCCGACAAACGCAGAGTCGGCGCGACCGAGCAGCGCTTTCCATGCCGCGGTGTGATCCGCCGATTCGTTCGCCGTTTTTTGGACATGGGCACTTTCGCGAATCACCTTCTCTGCCCAGCGTTTAGCTAGATAGACTCGCTCTAATTCGCCCAATACTTGCGAGAGCGTGTCTTTTACAAACGGCACACCCGAGCGAAAGTGAAAGCAAAGGTACATGTATTTCAAAACTTCAGGATGAAACTTGGTATTGAACTCGCGTATGGAAAAAATATTTCCCAAACTCTTACTCATCTTTTCATTACCTGAAGTCAAAAACGCATGGTGAATCCAGTGGCGGCAAAAAAGTTTTCCGCTTGCCGCTTCACTTTGGGCGATCTCGTTTTCGTGGTGCGGAAACACCAAGTCTTGTCCGCCGTGATGCAAATCTATGGTCACGCCCAACCACCGGGATGCCATCGCGGAACATTCAATGTGCCAGCCCGGGCGACCTTCGCCCCAGGGACTCGGCCAAAAAGGTTCGGCTGTGTTTTCTTTTTTTCGCGGTTTCCAAAGACTGAAATCAAGCGGATTGCGCTTCATCGAACGCACTTCGACTCGTGCCCCTGCCAGCAGATCCTCAGTTTTCTTTCCTGAAAGTTTACCGTAGTTCGGAAACGAATCGATCGAGAATAGAACTTCACCATCGACTACGTAGGCATGGCCCCGTTCAAGAATCTGCTCAATCATTGCGATGATTTCTGGAATTGTATCTGTCACCCGCACTGTTTTAGTTGGCGGTAAGAGCTTCAGTGCTCGAATGTCGGTCTCACAATATTCGATATACTGTTCTGCGATTTGTAACGAAGACACACCTTCTTTCGCAGCTCGATCAATGATCTTGTCGTCGACGTCAGTGTAGTTGCGCACGAAATTCACATCATAGCCAATGTGTTTGAGCCAGCGAAACACCCAGTCGGCAAATATCAACTGCCGCGCGTTTCCAATGTGCAGCGGTCCGTATACCGTCGGTCCACAACTATAAAAGGTGACCTTTCGGCCATCTTGTGGCCGAAATTCTTCTCGTTTACCGGACTGGGTATTCGTCAGTCGAAAGACTTTTTTGGCATCGGCCATGAACGTTCACCGAATGAATTGTTCCACGCGTTTGAGCGCGCGTTTAGCACCAAGAAGCGGTACCACTAATTTTAACTCAGGCCCATGCACTTGACCGGTCAAACAAACCCGCATCGGCATGAACAAACCTTTGCCCTTAGCTCCACTGGCCGTTTTTACTCGGTCTTGCAGTTTGGTGAAGTCGTCGGCGCTCATCGCATCTCCAGCGGCACTGACGTGCTCCGCAAGACCTTCCTTGAGAGCCCCCGCTACAGCTGCGAAGGTAGCCTCGGCTTTTACCGCATTCGCTTCGTTTTCGAGTTCGAACGTTTCATCGAAATAAAACCGCATAAACTTAGGCGCGTCGGCCACGGTTTCTAAGTGACCACGAATCGTATCGAACGCTTTTTCGAGCCAATCTTGGGAAACATTTTTCACAGGGAGACCGGCTTTTTCAAGATATGGAAACGCCCGTTCCACCATTTCTTTTAGATTGCCATGACGAATGTATTCACCATTCATCCAACGCAACTTAACAGGATCAAACACGCTCGGAGCTTTATTTAACCGTTCGAGCGAAAACTGTTCAATCATTTCGGCTTCGGTGAGAATCTCTTTATTTTCGGGCGACGACCAACCGAGAAGCAGCAGAAAATTTTTCAAGGCATTCGGCAAAAAACCTTCTTCGACGTATTGGTGCACACTAGTTGCACCATGGCGTTTCGAAAGTTTTTGTCGATCGTGACCAAGGATCAACGAACAGTGCGCCATTATGGGAAGGGGCCAGCCAAATGTTTCGTAGAGCATCATTTGACGAACTGTGTTCGACAAATGTTCTTCGGCGCGCAATACGTGCGTGATTTTCATTAAATGATCGTCGATCACGCAGCAAAAATTATAAACTGGCATGCCGTCGTTTCGTAGAAGTACGAAATCACCAACCATGTTTTCCGGAAACACCACCTCACCACGAACGGCATCGTTTAGTTTGTAGGTTCGTACCGGTGCTTTAAAACGCACAGTGGCTTTTTCGCCATTGGCTAGACGCTTTGCTGCTTCGTCTTTAGGAATTTTTCGACAGGTACCATCGTACTGCGGTACGAGACCTAGTTTCATGGCAGCTTCGCGTTTTTGAGTCAGTAATTCTTCGCTGCAAAAACAATGGTACGCGCGCTCAGTGTCCATGAGTTCCTTGGCGTATTTGCCATAGATCGCCAGGCGCTCGGACTGGCGGTACGGTGCGTGTGGCCCACCGACATCTGGGCCTTCGTCATAAGTGAGGCCCAGAACCTTAATGTCTTCGATCTGCATTTCTTCGGCTTCGCGAGTAGACCGCACCTGATCGGTGTCCTCGATGCGCAAGATAAACTTGCCTTTGGTGTGTTTGGCATAAAGCCAGTTAAACAACACCGTGCGCGCCCCACCAACGTGCAAATACCCTGTCGGACTTGGCGCAAACCGCACCCGCACTTCATTTGAAATTGCTGAAAAATCACCAACGAAATCTTTAACGCCCATGAGTAGTTTTCCTATTCTGGGGCCACTTTGGCATAGGATTGCTTTTCGTACAAGGTTCGGTCTAACGAGGTCCGGTGCCCGCGGTTGCCGGTAACAAACGGCCCGCACTGAGCACGTCACCACACAATGCTTTCACCGCATTCTGATTAAAATAATTGGAACTTTTGAGAGTCCAAACATTCTGGTCCAAAATCTCGTGCATGACTTTTGCGACCTCTCGGCTAGACCGCTCCGCGATTCGTTCCAGCGCTTTCAGGTAGTCTATATACATGTAAACGGCAGATGGTTTTTCTTTACGTTCTAGACGTCGCATGTACCCGTGAAAAATCTCGCTCGCCAAATGGGTCACCCCAAGAAATGGCATCTGAAATTCCGGGGGCAAAAACGAAACAACCCCGCCCACCGCCAGAATGGTGTCAAAGGACGCTTGCCCACGGTGCCTAAAAAAATTTCGAATTGGTTGTCGGCCTTTTTTCGCAGTTTTATCGAAGTCTCTAAATTGTCCGAGCTCAATGATGGCCAACCTAAATAACGCGGCAATAACTCGTTCGTTGGTACGCCGGAGACCTTCCGCGTTTGCCGCTACGACGGCGCCACGGGCGCCTCGGTAGATCTCAATATCGCCCTTCTTTTCGGCCTCATCTATAGTCCGCGCGTAAGTTTCAATTTCCTTCAGAGCCTCAGGAATAAGCCGTTCTTCGATTAGCCGCTGAGACAAAGTCCACAACTTAAGATTTTTTAAGGGACCTTCTTTTTTTTCGATCTCCTCGCGGCTTTTGCCTTTGCCATACACCCGAACAGCTTCGTCGATGAGGTCGTCAGCCATCAGCGAATTTGCCGAAAGTAGAATGACAAAGAACGCGAATATTCGAAAATCAAAAAAACGTAGCATCTCGACTCCAAAATTCAGTCGAGGGCATTATACTCAGGCTACTTTAATAGTAAAGTTTTTTGATCAGGAATTAAGGCTATTTATCCAACACATTAGCGGTCGATTTTAGTTCCTTAACGCTATTTCTGCACTCCCAACAACCGAAGCCCGATACCGCCGGCTGCAATTAAGCCAATGCAAGCAATGCGCGCGAAGTTAAGGGGTTCGTCGAATTTCACCACGCCGATGAGCGCGGCGCCTACCACGCCCATGCCGGTCCATATAGCGTAAGCTGTGCCAAGCGGGATGTGCTTGAGAGAAAGCCACAGGCAACCAAAACTCAAAATCGCCGAAACCGCCACCAATCCTAACGAAAATACGTTCAAAGTGGTTTGCGTGAGCTTAAGCCCATAAGTAAAACCTACTTCGAAAAGCCCTGCCGCGA
>DGKJ01000088.1:5578-11466 GCA_002387735.1 Bacteriovoracaceae bacterium UBA4573
AATCTGCGAAAAGCCCTGCCGCGAAAAGCAAAGTCCATGCTGTCATGTTTTCACCTCGTGAAAACATCATAAACAAGGTTTTTGGGGAATCAAGTGTGCGACCTTAGGGTTGCCCCCGGCGGGGCAACCATGTGGAAACGTTTAGTTCAACGGCTCGAGAATGTCGTTGAGTTCAGTTTCAATGGTCGTCTCGTCTTCGCTGCGAGCCAAGCTTAGTTCTTTGACAAGCAACGCACGCGCGGTGTCGAGCATTTTTCGCTCGCCAAACGAGAGATCTTTATTATGTTTCAGAACGTACAAATTACGCAGCACTTCTGCGATTTCGTAAACAGAACCAGTACGGATTTTTTCCATGTATTCACGGTAACGACGGTTCCAGGTCGTGTTGTCGACCTTTACATCTTTGCGTTTTAGGATTTTATAAACATTTAAAATTTCTTTTTGACCCACGAGCGGACGAAGGCCAACGGACTGCGTGTTGTCAGTTGGAACCATGATGGTCATCTCGTTTTCGAGTACCTGTAAAACATAGAATCGCTTCTTTTTGCCACCGACTTCTTTTTCGTCGATTTTCTTGATGACAGCAACTCCGTGCGCAGGATAGACCGCGTTGTCGCCAACTTTGAACTGCAATTTGTCCATGAATACAATCCTTACTAGACCCTAAACCGCGGGGTCGCAGCATTGTTAAAAACCTTGCTCGAGACGACCTAAAATACGCCTCAAGTGGCCCCGGAATTTAACACAGCACTCGGATTTTGTAAAGACAGACTGAGTTTGACCACAATCGAAATTAAATCAATAATTACAGCATATTACCGGACCAGCTGAGACTTACAGGTGCAATGCACTCGCGATTTTCTCTACTAAATGCGGGAATTCCAAACAAAGTTCGTAGGTTTTTAAGTTTATTTCAAATATTGCCGGCTCTTTTCCACGAGCTGGGCGAACCAATTCCAGATGCCATGCCCTCGACCCATGATTTTCGTTAAACTGTCGCACGACCCCCTCGAGGGTGTTCCCTGCACCGCCACTCACCTCACGCGGGGTTAGGTTCACTCGGAGGAGGCCCTGTTTATTTTTAGAAAAAAACTCAACCACCGCTGGGTCCACCACCACGTTGTGGGACGGTGGTTTTCTCTCGGGAATCAGCGGAATACCCTTTTTTAAGGTGCTATGAACGGCTCTTCGATTAGGTTTAAGCCCCATCCAGAGCACACCCGGTGAATGCGACGCCTCTTGGAGCTTTTGCCCCATGCCGTTAACCTTTACCAACCGACGCCCTTCAGTGGAGTAGGACTCAAGGACCGCCAGGGTTTCAAGATCAAAGTAACGAAGCTCCTCTTCGATCTGCGGCCAGCGTGGGTATTCAGGGTTGAGAGGGTTTTGCCCGTAGTAAGGCACTACCAAATACACAATGTATCGCTTGGTTGGATCACCCGCGAGCAACTGCCGAACCCCATCGGTCTGAACATTGCGAAGAACAGGCGCGCAAGGTTCCGAATGGTCGTCTTGCGCAAAAACCCAAGGGCTGGCCAGCATTAAAGTCAGCAGTGTCAAAACGGCGTAAATGCGTTTCACGGAAATTGTCCCCCTAATGGTTCTGCCAATAAAATTAGTCGAGCATTTTTCCAAGTGAATACTCGTGTAGGTCCGGTAATTCATGGTGTGGGTGCAGCCCCTCCACCAAATACCCCTGCTTGAGTTTGATCCAAATCATTGGAAGATTTTTAATCAGTATTGTCGTGCGAATCTTTTTATATCCACGATCTCGTACTTCAGACTCAATCAACTGCGAAATCAAAGAACCGATCCCTTTTCCGCGATAATCGGGCGCAACAACCGTGCGCATAGTCTCAGCCAGGTGGGGCGTGCGCTCGGCAAACGAGGTGGCTCCAAGCAGTTCCCCTTTTTCACCAGAATCCGCGGCAAAAACCCAAAAAGAAAAATGATCGGGTGAAGCCACAGTTCGAGCTTCGAGCGGCAATCGACTAGGATAGTGCGTGTTCACCCACTGAGCAAAACGTTGGCACTCATTCGGATCACTACGTTCAACTAGACGAAGCAGAGCTTTCATTGGGCCTTGGTCTAAACTACTCTTCATCCTTTTGCAAAGCTGCGATCACACTCAAATCTTCCAAGGTGGTAGTGTCGCCCTGAACTGTACCGTTGGTGGCCAACTCGCGAAGTAGTCGACGCATAATCTTACCAGAGCGGGTCTTGGGCAAATTTTTGGTAAAACGAATCTCGTCGGGCCGTGCGAGCGCCCCAATCTGTTTAACGACATGACCCTTGAGGAGACTTTCAAATTGGGCTTTTTCGGATAGATTGCCACGAAGTTGCGCAGCATGACTCGCTTTGAGAGTAACAAATGCAACGATTCCCTGCCCCTTGAGTTCGTCTGGCCGGCCTACGACTGCTGCTTCCGCAACAGCGGGGTGGGAAACTAAGGCACTTTCCACTTCCATTGTTCCCAACCGATGGCCACTCACGTTCAAAACATCGTCGACTCGACCAAGACACCAAATATACCCGTCGCGATCGCGCCTTGCACCGTCGCCGGTAAAATAAACCCCACCTTTAAATTCAGAAAAATACTGCTTCTTGAATCTTTCGGGATCTCCATGAATCGTACGTGCCATCGACGGCCACGGTTTGCGTATCACTAGATAACCGCCGGTGCCGTTTTTAACTGATTTTCCGGCCTTATCCACTACGTCGACATCGTAACCGGGCAAAGGCCGAGTGGCAGAGCCCGGTTTGGTTGCAATGAATCCAGGAAGAGGGGAAATCACTATCGCGCCAGTTTCCGTCTGCCAGTAGGTGTCGACGATCGGACATCGACCGCCACCAATTATATCGTGGTACCACATCCACGCTTCAGGGTTAATCGGCTCCCCCACCGACCCTAATACGCGCAGCGAAGAAAGATCATGTTTCTTTGGAAGTTCATTTCCCAGACGCATGAACGAGCGAATGGCCGTCGGCGCAGTGTAAAAAATCGAAACGCGGTGGCGCGCGATCATGTTCCAAAAACGATCAGGCGTCGGGTGCGTCGGTGCGCCCTCGTAAAGGAAAACGGTGCCGGCTGCTGCTAGCGGGCCATACACCACATAAGAGTGACCAGTGATCCAACCAATATCCGCGGTGCACCAATACACGTCAGTAAGTTTTAAATCGAAAACTATTTTGGCGGTACGCAATGCCCCGGCCAAATAACCGCCAGTGGAATGAACTAGGCCCTTGGGTTTGCCGGTAGTACCGCTCGTATAAAGAATGAATAGTGGGTGTTCAGCGTCAACCGACTCGATACCGCCAAAGTTTTTTCGCTGCGTTTCGGAAACGGCTGCCAGCGCGTCGTGCCAAAGCAACACGGTCGCTCGCCCCAAATGTTTCGGTTGGGAAACGCGCGTTCCCCGCCCCAACGACTCGCTAAAACCGTCTGTCATACGGCCAGAAAAAGCGCGCTCAAGCAGCACTACGTGCTCCACCGTGGGGCAATTCTTAAGCGCCGCATCGACTTGCTCACGAAGTTTTACCTGAAGACCTTTGCGCCAACCGTAATCAGCCGTTACGACCACTTTGGCCGCGGCGTCATTAATTCGATCCTTGAGTGCCTCTGCACCAAAACCACCAAAAATTACAGTGTGAGTAAAGCCCCCACGCGCGCACGCCAACATGGCCACGATCGATTCCATGACAAGCGGCATATAAATGGCGACTCGGTCGCCGGGCTTCAACCCTGTGTTGCGTAATAGCGCGGTGAACTTTTCCACTTCGCGATGAAGCTGGCGGTAGGTCCACGTAAACACTTCACCGGGTTCACCTTCCCACACCAAGGCGGCCTTATTACCATGCAAAGGAAGATGCCGGTCTAAACAGTTTTCAGCACCATTTAGTTTTCCACCCACAAACCATTGAGCATGAGGCGGGGTCCACTTGAGAGTTTTTTTCCATTTTTTGTGCCAGGTAAGTTCCTGGGCAGCTGCTTCCCAGTATTTTTCAGGAGTTGCTTTTCCTGAGCGCAACCACTTTTTATAGGTTTTTAGGTCCAGTCCGGTAGCTTTCGAGAAAGCTCGATCAGGCTTGAATAAACGCGTCTCTTTTAAATGCACGTCAATGTTCGATCTAGGAACGGTCGTTCGCATCTGATTCCTCGGGTGAAAGTTTGGTATTGAGCGAAGATATTTACACTTACAGTAGGTGCTTGCAACGAATCTGTTCTTTTGGGCGGGTAAATCGAATCAAGATTTTTTCGAGAGAATTCTCGAGCTTTAAGCTCTTATTTTGACTCTCTGCTTCAAGGACGGAAAGAGAAAACGGAAATTTTTCATCGGCACTCGCCGCTAGTTTCAAAATAACCATGTAATGCACAAGCGCTTTGCGCACTTCAGCTTCGACTATTTCTATCTGTTCGGCCCGCGCGGTACGTAAACGCTCGGCCTGCATTTTATATTCAGGATCTCTCATGGCAAGATTATCGGTTTCGTCGATACGATCTTCTAACTTGCTGATCGCCTTCAAGGCGTCGTTAGCGCGCTTGAGGTCTAACAAAATATAGTTCTGCATTGCTCGCGATTTGCCATCGATACCCAACCCCTTTAACGAGCCCTTCGGTTCGATCTCGGATAAACGCTCCAAAGAACGCGAAATGGCCGCAACAGTGGCCTGATCTTCTTTTATCCATTCTTGAATCTGACTCTCGGTGGCCGACCACTGAAAACGAGTGATCGCACTTCCGCTCATGAAAGCCCACATCTCTACCATTTCAACGGCCGCAGCAGAAGCGGCGTAACAGCTCAAGAGGAGGGTCAGTATGAATGTTTTAAACCTCGACACAATACCCCTTTTTCCGAGCAGCTACATACCACAAAGCAGCCAAAAAAACCGCGGTGGCGGCTTAGAAAAATTATTCTTTGCGTTTTGGCGGGTTCCCGATATCATATTGATATCTCAGCTGTTTTGCTAACCAGACGGGGACAATAGAATGAGAAGCATGACCAAAGCGGACATCATCGAGGCCCTTTACGAAAAGATCGGTTATTCCAAGAAGGACGCAGCCGACCTCGTAGAGCTGATTTTTGACACGATCAAGGACACTCTTTCGCGGGGCGAAAAAATCAAAATCAGCGGTTTTGGTAATTTCGTAGTTCGCGAAAAGCGCCCCCGTACTGGCCGAAACCCCCAGACTGGCGAGGCGATCAAAATTACCGCGCGGCGCGTTCTTACGTTTAAGCCATCGCAGGTTCTAAGAGCGGACGTCAATAATTCCACCAAACCAGGTTCCGGCAACTCGGGCGAATCGAATGGAAATTAGTCAAGTTATTGAGCAAGCTCGCATTCCTGACCGCATGTACTTTAAGATCGGCGAAGTCGCTGAGATCGTGGGTGTGAAGGCTTATGTTTTACGCTACTGGGAATCGGAGTTTCCCATCCTATCGCCCGCGCGCGGCAGTATGATTTCGGAAACTAAAAAAGACAAAGAAAAGTCCCAACAGCGTGTTTACACCCGAGCGGACGTTGAAAAAGTTTTGCTCATCAAACATTTGCTTTATGTTCAGCGGTTTTCAATTGAAGGCGCCAAAAAAAGGCTCGCCGAAATGCGAAAATCGGGCGAACTCACTGCTTCAAAGAAAATCAAGATTGCAATCGACCAAGATCGCTTCAGATTAATCAATGAAGCGATCCTCGAAACTCAATCCCTCATCGCCTTTTGTTCGAACTAGTAAACAATTCGCCCCAAAAGAGTTCGGCCAGAGTTTTTCGTTTTGGCTTTTTTTGAGTAAACCGCCCTACTTCGTCCACCCATTTCAATAAGCCCGGGCTAGTAACGCTAATTTCCAAAATGCGTTAGACGATGAAACAGACACAGGCGAGGATAATCCCGT